>JAPLJH010000109.1 GCA_026388695.1 Deltaproteobacteria bacterium
GCGTCCTTCGGCAGCCTGGTTCACCAAGTCGAAGCGCGCCTGGGCCCAGGGCAGCAAGAGGACTGCGAGCAGGAGGTGTTCCGGCAGGGGGCTGCCTTCACCATGCAGGCGGTCGATCACCTGACACAGGGAGAAGAGGAGTTGGGTTTGGCCTGAAGGCTCCTCCGGTGACCGGCTGATGATCCCATCATAGCACGGAAGAAGGAGAAAGAAGAGTCCGCTGGCCACGGCAAGCCGACACCAGGGGGCGCAGGCGCCGCTGTTCAGATCTTTGAAAAATTCGTCCCGAACCCGGGAGTCCGGGCAGAGGCGCAGGGTGTCGAGGTTGTTGACAATGGCCTGCCAGGTGCGCTCTTCGATGGTGAAATTGCTTCTGGCCGCGTGGCGGATGGCCCGCATCATGCGGACGGGATCCCGGATAATCCTTCGCTCCGGCTCCCCGACAATGCGGACAATTTTGTTGTTGAGGTCCGCCACCCCGCCCGTGTAGTCGATGATGGTGAAGTTTTCTATTTCATAGAACAGGGCGTTGATGGTGAGATCCCGCCGGAAGGCGTCTTCCGCTTCGGAGCCGAAGGTGTTGTTGTGGGCCAGCACCTCGTCCTCTTCCTTTTCGCCCTCTTCAAACTCGCTGCGGCAGCGCAGGGTGGAGACCTCGACGATCTTGCCGCCAAAGAAAAAGACCTGCACCAGGCGAAAACGGCGCCCGATGATCCGGCTGTTCCGAAAGAGGGTGCGCAGCTGCCCGGGCCGGGCGTTGGTGCTGATGTCGAAATCCTTGGGGGTTTTGCCGAGGTAGAGATCGCGCACCGCACCGCCCACCAGGTAGGCGGAAAAGCCCGCATCACGGAGGCGGTGCATCACCTTTAAGGCCTCGCGGTCGATATCCTTGCGGGAGATGGAATGGTCGGCCCGGGGAATGATGAGGGGTTCCGGCAGGTCAGCCAGATCAGCGGATGGGTCCATGGGATCTTCCGGGCAGTAGGGTAAAGTGGCAGGACTCCTGCTCAATACGTTGCCGTAGGTTCTTTGTACATGGACTCGGCCTGGGAAATAAACTGGTCGAAAACCTCGCGAACTGTGAGGATATCCTTGATTTTAAAGACATTTTCACCGGAAAAAACCAGGCCATCTTTCATATTGCCCTCACAGGCTGCGGTGAGCCGGTCGCTGATGCAATACACATGGTCGCATTTTTTCAGGCATTTGTATTTGCATTCCTTGGCCTTGAGGTCGGCATTGCTCAGGAGCTGCTTGACAAATGGGGTCTTGATGGCCCGACCGGGCAGGCCCACCGGGGATTTGATCAAGGAGATGTCTTCCCGGTTGGCCTGGAGCATGGCCTGCTTGAAGCTTTCCGCCACCGAACACTCCTTGGTGAGGACAAAGCGGGTGGCGATCTGGATGCCGTCTGCCCCGTACTTATCCATCATCTCCGCCATCTCATAGCCGTTGGTGATGCCGCCGGCCGCGATCAGGGGGACCTTGGTGACCACCTTGCGGATCTCGGGAAACAGCTCGCGCAGGGCCACGTTGGTGCCCAGATGGCCGCCGGCCTCCTTAGCCTCGACCACGATGGCTGCCGCGCCCAGTTTTTCGGCGAGGATGGCAAAGGAGGGCGAGGACACGATGGAGACAATGGGGGTGTTGGTTTCTTTGCCGATCTTGAAGATATCCCGGGAAAAACCGGCTCCGGTGACGATCATGTCCACCCCGGCCTCGATGGAGCCTTGGACCAGGCTGTAGAAATTCTTCATGGCGAACATGATGTTCACCGCGATGATCCCCTTGGTTGCCGCCTTGGCCTTGCGGATGTCGGCCTGGAGTTCTTCCACCGGAATGGCCGAGCCGCCGATGGTGCCGATACCGCCGCATTCGGCAACAGGTATGGCCAAGGCCGAGGTGGAGACGCGGATGGACATGCCTCCCTGAACAAGGGGAACCTGGGCGGTGAACTTGCCGATGGTAAGGGGAGGTAGCTTCATGAAAGTCTGGTGCTCCATTTAA
>JAPLJH010000031.1 GCA_026388695.1 Deltaproteobacteria bacterium
GCGAAGTAAAGCCAAGGGCTTCGAGGCCGGAGATGATGTCGGGACGGATGCCAAGGTCAGCAAAGGTGGTCATGGTGCGGTGTTTCCTTATTGAAGGGCGTGCGGGGAGGGAACGGTTGCTGTGCAGGAAAAAGGTCAGCCTGGGGCGGCCCAACACCCCTTAAGCCGTTGTAAAAAATAACCTGTACGTTTCGTGTGCCTAACACGGCATAAAGAGCCGTAAATTAGCGGCACATAATTGTGCAGGTTATTTCTTGACGGCTCTTAAACAAAAAAAACCACACTTCCTCGCCGGAGGCTTTGTGCGGTGCGCTTTTGTAGATTTAGCGATTACAGGCAGAGGCAACACAATGAATTTCGGTATTTACCATGGTCTGCCAGGGAAAGCAAGGGCTATGTTTTTGAGGGGTGCAGGGTTGAGGGAAGGTGGGCCAGGTATGCCTGGATGGCGTCACGCACGGCGCGGTAATGCCCCAGGACCTCTTCTTCGCTGACAGCGGTCTGGGCAAGGCGGGGCGGGTCGGGAAACTCTTGGTGCAGCCGGACCGCCTTGCCGGCAAAGATGGGGCATTGCTCGTTGGCGTGGTCGCAGACCGTGATTACATAGTCAAAGGTAGTGGTCTCCAGCTCGGAAAGCAGCTTTGCATAGTGACCGCTGATATCGACCCCGGCCTCGGCCATGACCTTTACGGCCAGGGGGTTGAGTCCGTGGGTTTCGATCCCGGCCGAAAAAAATTCGTATTGGTCCGGATAGAGATATCTGCCCCAGCCTTCCGCCATCTGGCTGCGGCAGGAGTTGCCGGTGCAGAGAAAAAGGATCTTCTCTTTGGCGGTGTGCATGGCGATGCCTCAGAGAATCAGATTGAAAAGATAGCCCACTAGCAGGATGCCGCAACCGACCACGCCGACAAAGGTGGCGATGAGTGCCGGTTTCAAGACCTTGCGGAGGATGACCATCTCGGGCAGGGAGAGGGCGATGACGCTCATCATGAAGGCCAGGGCCGTGCCCAGGGCCGCGCCCTTTTCCAGCAGGGCTTGAAGAATCGGCACGATGCCCGCAGCATTGGCGTACATGGGGATGCCGATGAGCACGGCCAGGGGCACGGACCACCAGGCGGACTTGCCCATGATTGAGGCCATGAACCCCTCCGGTACATAGCCGTGGATGGTCGCGCCCACGGCTATACCGAGGATGACAAACACCCAGACCCTGCCCACGATATCCTGCACCGCCTGCCAGCCGTACACCACCCGCTCCCGGAGATTGCCCGGCATTTCCGCTTCACCGCCGCTGGCCAGCACATGCTTGACCCATTCTTCCACGTATTTCTCCATGTGGAGGCGGCCGATGGTCCAGCCTGCGATAATGGCGATGGTGAGGCCGGTGACGAGATAGAGGGCCGCTATCTCCCAACCCAGCATCCCATAGAGCAGGACTAGGGCGACCTCGTTGACCATGGGCGCGGCAATGAGAAAGGAAAAGGTGACGCCCAGAGGGATGCCCGCAGTGACAAAGCCGATGAACAGGGGCACGGCCGAGCAGGAGCAGAAGGGGGTGACGATGCCCAGCAGGGCGGCGAGCACATTGCCCACGGATTCGCGTTTGCCCGCGAGGATTTTCCGGGTTCTCTCCGGGGTGAAGAAGGAGCGGAGGATGCCCACCGCGAAGACCACCAGGGCAAGGAGCATCAGCACCTTGGGCGTGTCGTAAAGGAAGAACTGGGTGGCCTTGCCCTGGCGGCTGTCTGGGGAGAGGTTGAGTATATCGAAGGCGAGGAAATCGGCAAGAGGGGAAAGCTGCTTGTAGACTCCAAACCAGACGGCCAAGGAGAAGAGTCCTGTTATAAGATAACGTGTGGCTGCGGCCGGGGAAAGAGGTTGCGTCTGCGGCCTGGGTTGTTTTGGTTGCGGGGCAAGATTCATTAATTTGAGGGGTTGCATGGTTCCGTCTTCTTTTTTTTGGTGCTGAGTGTCGCTGGAGGCATGAGGTGCCTCGGGGTATAGTTTATACTATATTACCATATGGCTATATTCTATTGCTGTCAACAGGAAGAGGGAATTATCTGGAGGAAAGGAGCAGGGGGTGCAGGGCGATGTGGAAAAAAGCAGATCTGCCAGGCAAAACCGCGGGGGTCAGCCGGTGATCAGCTCGTTGGAAAGTTCGTTGGTGTCATCGGCCTTGATGGGGAAATGTTGGGCCAGGATAACGCCCACCGCTTCAATCTGACGACATAAGGCGTTGCAGGCTTGTCCTTGTTTTATGCCGGTGGCGATGTCACTGGCGTGGGCCAGTAGGGCGTCTTGGGAGATTTTCTGGTAGATGCCCGAGTCCGCCAGAATCCAGACCTTGCGTTCAAGCAGGGAGATGAAAAAGAGCACCCCGGTGTTGTCGCGGGTGGCATGGAGCTTCTTTTCGTAAAAGGCGCGGAGTGCCCGCTCAGCCACCCTGGTTTCCAGGCGGCTGTCGGGAATGAACAGCCGGAGTAGCGGGGGGAATATCTTGGCCAGACTGCCGACCGCCATGGTGCCACAGAGTAAAAGGGGCACAAAATAGCCGAGGCTGTCAGCCAGGAAAAGATCGGTGATGAGCAGGGCGGCCAGGCCACCGATGGTCAGGCCCGCCAGGAGCCTTGCCTCAGGATAGGTGTCGCTGGCAGCCACCACCATGGCGACAACCTCGCCGGAGGTTTTTTTCTCCACCTCACCGATGGTCGCGGCGATCTGTTGCCTTTCCGCCTCTGTGAAAAATGTTTCTGCGTGTGTCATCTACCAGCCCCCCGAGGCGCCGCCGCCTCCGAAACCACCGCCGCCGAAGCCGCCAAAACCGCTGTCCCCCCCGTCACCGCCGCCAAAGCCGCCGCCCATAAAAAATCCGCCGGCACCGGCATTGGCAAAGAGAATTGGGAGCAGAAGTCCTAACAGGGCGCCGCCCGGGATAAGCAAAAGCAGGATCAGCCAGCCAAGGGGAGAAGAGAGGCCAAGAAAGGCGAAGAAGGGCAGGAGCACCGCACCGGTCACTGCGCCGGCCGGCTTGCTCAGCCGCCCGAGAGTGCCGACCAGAATGGCAAAGAAGATGAGATAGGGGAGTATCGAGGATTGGTCGGATTTGCCCGGGACCCGGCCGCTGCCCTTGAATTCTCCCCTGGTGGCGCTGATGATCGCGGAAACTCCGGCGGCAAAGCCTTCGTCGAGCTGGCCCGCCCTGAAGTGCGGGGTTATGATCTGGTCCACGATGCGTCCGGCCAGCAGGTCGGTCAGCACCCCTTCTAAGCCCCGGCCAACCTCGATGCGGATCTTGTGGTCGCCCTTGCTGACCAGAAGCAGAACCCCGTTGTCCTTGCTTTTTTGCCCGATCTTCCAGGCTTCCACCGTGCGGATGCTGAAATCTTCCAGCGCATCGCCTTCGAGGGAAGGGATGGTCAGCACCGCGATCTGAGTGGAGTCGGACTGCTCAAAGGCCAGGAGCATCTGCTCCAGCTTTTGCCGTTCAACCGGAGAAATCATTCCGGCCAGGTCGGTGACATACCCCTGGTACTGCGGAACCTGCAGCGCCCTGGCCGGTGTCGGTCCACCGATGCAGAGGAGGCAGAGGGTCAGCAGGCAAACGAGCCCCGGCCCCTTGCCGAACCGCCGTCCCATATGCCGCATGTTGGCAAGCATCGCTTAGAACTTCACCGTCGGGGCCTTGGCTGCCCCTTCTTCTGCCTTGAAGGCCTCGCGGCGGGGTAGCTGGAGCAGCATGTTGTTGGTCAGGTTGTTGGGGAAGGTGCGGATGGAGGTGTTGAAGATTCGCACCGCCTCGTTGTACCGAACCCGGGCCACGTTGATCCGGTTTTCCGTGCCTTCCAACTGGTGTTGAAAATCCATAAAGTTCTGGTTGGCCTTGAGGTCGGGGTATTTTTCAACCACCACCATCAAGCGGGAGAGTGCGGAGGAAAGGCCGCTCTGCGCTTCCTGGAACTTGGCAAAGGCCTGGGGGTTATTGACCACTGCGGCCCCTGCCTGAACGGAACCAACCTTGGCCCGCGCCTCGGTAACCGCAGTGAGGGTCTCTTTCTCATGGGCCGCGTAACCCTTCACCGCTTCCACCAGGTTGGGGATGAGGTCGGCCCGCCGCTGGTAGGATGCTTCCACATCGCCCCAGGCCGCGATCACAACCTCGTCGTTTTGTTGGATGGTGTTGTAGCCGCAACCGCTCAAGCCGAGGGCGAGAAGGACGAAACTGACAAGTACGAGGAATCTTTGCATGGTGTCTCTCCTTGGGAAATGGTCTTGGGGAATTTTGACATTGCCGCCTGCCCCTGTGGGTTTGGCGGTGGCGCTAACAGGGAGAAATATCAGGGTGTTGATGGTGCCCTCGGTACGACTTGAACGTACGACCTACCGCTTAGGAGGCGGTTGCTCTATCCCCTGAGCTACGAGGGCGGTTATTTTACTTTTTCCGCATAAAAGAAGGCCCGTACTATACCATCGGCGGTCCAATGCGCAATATCTTTCTTGGCTGGAAGCGCTTGCGCCGCTTGGCCTCTGGCTGATCTTCCGTTCGGCGTTGGGACAAGGTCGGACGGATGGCGCGGGCGGAGAAAAAATGTGTAAAAAAACTGGCTCGCCTGTCGGGATGTGCTAGAATGACGCAGTGTCCATGGTTTTTTGTGAAGAAAAACAACTTCCGGGGTGAGCGTTCCGCATGCGATTGAGAACCATAACCTTCCTGGCTTTTTTCATCATTGGGCTGTTTCCCCTTGCCGCTTCCATGGTTTTCAACCTCCCGCAGTTTCTTGTTACCCTTGAGCAGGCGGTTCAGGAGCAGCGTCTTGCCCGGTTGCAGGATGAGTTTAGCGCCCTGGAGCGGACGGTGGATCAGGGCCGGGAAACCCTGCGTGTTTTCGGGATGCTCTCCGAGACCGTGGATCTGGTAGGTCGCCCGGAGCCAGGAATTCCCCTTGCCCAGCTGCGGGAGCGTCTTTCCGATGTGGTCGCCAAGCGTTGGTTCAAAAACCGGCCCGAGGTTCTCTCGGTGTCGATTCTTGATGGGTTGGACCAGGAACAGTTCCGGGTGAGCCGCCAAGAAAACGGAGAGCTCGGCTTGGTTCCCGTCATGTCCCAGAACAGGATAGAGGAAAAAGTGTCTGGCAAGGGAAAGGCCTTCTTGCCGGGAACAACCTTTGTCGGCGCAATCCAGGGGCTTGCCAGCTCGGATAAAGAAGGGCAACTTCAGCAGCTCATCGCCCATTTTGGGGTTCCGGTTCAGAATGAAGAGTATGGAACCTCCGGGATCGCGTTGTTGGCGCTGGATCTTCGCCGTCTTGTCAATAAGTTGGAAGAATATGATCTGGTGAGCCAGGATGGCTCCTATCTGGCCACATCGGTTCATGACCGGCAACAGCATGGTCCTGACGCAGGCCAGGCCTTTGTTGATTTTCCCCAGCTGCGTCAGGCAATGCATGATGGAAACCCGATTATCCTCAAGAATGTGCATGGCGAGGCCCAGGCTTGGCTGCCGCTGGTCAGCGAGGCGGAAGGGGAGCACAGTCTTTGGGTGGGGCAACCGGTGGACAGAAGCGCCATCGAGGTCTGGTTGCAGCGATACAAGCGGAATCTCGCCATCATCGTTTCGGCTCTGGTGGTGTTGCTTGTCGGGGTGGCGATGGCCCTGGCTCAGTATGCCAACCGTCTGCACGGCCAACTCCTGGGCGGGATTGCCGCAATTCTTGATGGGGAAAAGAAGCCGCAGCTCAAGTGGCGTTGGCCCAAAGAGCATGTCCGGCTGGCTGCGGACCTTGATGTGTTGGCGGAAAAATATCTGGCAGACAGCGCGGCCCGTAGAGCGGCAGAAGAAGAGGTGTGGCGAGAAAGGGAACATGCCCTGGTCACCCTGCGTTCCATTGGCGATGGGGTGATCGCCACCGATACCCAGGGGCAGGTGACCAGGATGAATGTGGTGGCCGAACAGCTGACCGGCTGGTCCCAGGTCGAGGCCCTTGGCCGAAAGCTGGACGAGGTTTTTGATATTATCGATGCCGGAACAGGGGAAAAATCCGTCAATCCGGTGGCGCGGGTTCTTGAGACCGGCAAGATAGTCGGCCTGGGCAACCACACCGTGCTCATTGCCCGTGACGGCAGGGAGTATCAGGTGGCGGACAGTGCTGCCCCGATTCTGGGTTCGGATGGCGCGACCCTCGGGGTGGTCCTTGTTTTCCGGGATGTGACTGAGGAGTACGGTCTCCAGGAGCAACTGGCCCACGAACTCACGGTAAAACAGGCTCTGGCTGATCTGGCCGTGCAGCTGGTCGGTTCGGGCCAGAGCCTGGCCGATATTGCCAGGGCAATTCTTGTTACAGCCAAGGAGCTTACTGCCAGTCCGCATGGCTATTTTGGCGTTATTGATGCCAAAACCGGCCATTTGGTGTGTCATGCCTTTCCAGAGATGATGGAAAAAGGCAGTCAGGAGCTGGAGTTCGCGCCTGACTCGGATGGCCGGTATCCCGGATTGTGGGGGCAGGCGCTCAATGCAAGGCAGGGGTTTTATACCAACGCTCCAGATTCTCATCCGGCAGCGTTCGGCTGCCCGGAAGGGCATGTCGTGGTGCAGCGTTTTCTTGCCGTGCCTGTACTGCTCGCCGATCAACTGGTTGGTCAGATCGCCGTGGCCAATGCCGGGCGGGAGTATACGGAAAAGGATCTTGATCTGTTGAGCAGGGTGGCAACGCCGTGTGCCCAGGCTATTAAGGGGGTACGCGTCGGCGAAGAGCGTGAACGGCTCATGGCCGCCCTGCGCCAGTCTCAAAAGATGGAGGCCGTTGGCACCCTGGCCGGTGGGGTGGCCCATGACTTCAACAATATGCTTACTCCGATTCTCGGCTATACCGAGCTGGTCATGGCCAAGCTGCCCCCTGGCGATGCTCTGCGTAAGGAGCTGGGGGAGGTGAAGAAGTCGGCGCTGCGGGCAAAAGATCTGGTGCGGCGGATTCTCGCCTTCAGCCGCCAGAAAGGACCGGAGCTTGTCTGCATGGCCTTGCCGCCGGTGTTGGCGGAGTGTCTGAAGATGCTCCGTTCCACCCTGCCGGCCACCATTGTCTTTCATGAGGATATTGCCACGGATTGCGGACAGATCATGGCCGATCCCATCCAGATCCAGCAGATTCTCATCAATCTATGCACCAACGCGGCCCATGCCATGGAAGGGAGCGGAGGTACGCTGGAAGTCAGCCTGCGGGAGATCGGGGTGAATCAGGGAGATACTCTTGCCGGTCAGGAGTGCCGACCTGGGAAATATCTGCGTCTGGTGGTGAGCGATACCGGTTGCGGCATGGACAAGGCCACGCTGGAGCGGATATTTGAACCCTACTTCACCACCAAGGAACAGGGCAAGGGCACCGGCATCGGTCTTGCCCTGGTGCATGGCATTGTCAAGGGGCATGGCGGATATCTTTCCGTGTACAGCGAGCCAGGGCAAGGAACGGTTTTTTCCCTGTATTTTCCGGTCGGTTGTAATTTCGACGAGCAATCGTTCAAGGCAAGGGATACCAGTGTTCCGCACGGTTCGGAAAGGGTGCTGCTGGTTGATGACGAAGAAGATGTTCTGACGATGCTCAAGGAAATGAGCGAATATCTCGGCTATCAGGTGACGGCCGTTTCGGACAGTACCGAGGCCTACGCCCTATTTCGTAGTAGTCCGGAGGAGTTTGATCTGGTTATCAGCGATCAGACCATGCCCGGTTTGACCGGCAGCGTTCTGGCCCAGAAAATTTTTGCGCTGAGGCCAGGGATGCCGATCATTATCTGCACCGGGTTCAGCGAGGCGTTGACCGACGGCAAGGCCAAGGAGCTTGGTCTTGCTGGGTATATTATGAAGCCGGTGGTGATGAGTGATTTTGCCCGGATTGTTCGTCGGGCGCTTGAGGGAGGTGCGGGATGAAGATTGCCACTGCCGAGCAGATGCTGCTCTGCGACAGATTGACCAGTGCGGAATATGGCATCCCAGGTCTGGAGTTGATGGAGAATGCCGGACGCGGCACAGTGGCGGCGATGATTCGGCATTTTGGCCCGCTGGCCGAACGCAAGGTGGTGATTTTCACCGGGCCGGGTAATAACGGGGGCGACGGCCTGGTGATAGCCCGGCTCCTTCTGGAGCAGGGAGCCAAGCCACAGGTGGTGAGCCTGGTGGACCTTGAAAAATTACAGGGGGACGCGGCAAGAAATCTTGAACGGATCAAGCAACTGGCCATGCCGCTCTACACCTGTCTTGGCGAAGATGAACTCTCCTGGGTGGAACGGTTGGTGGCGGAGAGCGATCTTTTGGTGGACGCCCTTTTGGGCACAGGCCTGCGCAGCCCGGTAACCGGGGTTTTTGCTGCGGTTATCAGATGTCTCAATGCCAGCGCTCTGCCGGTGGTGGCGGTGGATATCCCCTCCGGGCTGGCGAGCGATACCGGCATCCCCCAAGGCGTCAGCGTCCGGGCGCAGCTCACCTGCACCTACGGCCTGCCCAAGTTTGCCCAGGTTGAGCCGCCGGGCAAGGAGTATGTCGGGCAGCTTGAGGTTGTTGATATCGGCATCCCTGCCGAGGTTGTCGAGCGGATCGGGGTTAAGGTCGAGTGGCTGGATCATTCTTGGGTAAAGGCCTTGATCCCGGGACGCGGCTTGGCTTCCCACAAGGGAACCTTTGGCCATTTGCTGGCATTGGCAGGGTCGCTCGGTAAGGGCGGGGCAGCGGTGCTCTGCGGCCTGGGAGCGGCACGATCCGGGGCAGGGTTGGTGACCATTGCCGCGCCGAAGACACTCAATGCCGTGGTGCAAGGGGCATTGCCCGAAGCCATGACCGAGGTGCTTGCTTTTTCCCAGCACTTTCTCTCCGACACCGATTATGAGCAG
>JAPLJH010000039.1 GCA_026388695.1 Deltaproteobacteria bacterium
GATGGTGCAGGGTCAGGGTGCAGGTGAGCGGGTTGAATTCGGCCCTGGCAATGGTCACCGAACGGTTCATGGCGGCGGCCAGCTGTTTGGGCAGATGGGTGGTGGTCAGGTAGGGAACCAGGAGAAAACTGCCAAGCCCAAAAAAAAGCGCCAATACGAGCAGTAGGCCTACGATTCTTCTGAGCCAGGCCCAGAGGGAAAATGGCTTTTGCCGCCGGGGCAGATGCGGCCCAGGCGAGAAGCTGTTCTTCGGCTTACCACCGCGGATGGGGATGGAGCCAAATCGGTCTCGCGGTTTTGGTGTATCAATAATGCGTATCATCATTACAACCCGAAGGGCACTTGTCCGAAGTCTGAGGTCAGTGCTTGGCAGGAGCACGAAGGAATGCTAAGATACCAAGCCAGTGGAAAAACAAAAGAAAAAACCGCGTAACTGTTCCGCAGCACCACATCTGCTTTGTCATCGGCCTGCTCATGTGCAATAGCACACTTCGCAGGCCTCTTCCTTGCATCTGTGGCACTGCGGAACAGTTATCTCCTTGTCAATTCCAGCAGCAAAAAAATGGCTAATTACAAAACGGCAGACCATTTTTTTGACACGATACCATAATTATACCGGGGAGTTCAAAGTGTTTACTTTCTTACGAGGTGTTCTGGTTTTGCTGCTTGCCCCCGTGCTCACCGGGCTGGTGAGCATCGGGGCGATCATCATGGTTTTCATCTTCCGGCGGTCGGCGGCGGAGGTGCAGATTCTCCCCCGCACCCTGGGCAGGATTGTTGCCTGGCTCAGCGGGGTTTCGGTCCGTATGACCGGGGCTGAACTTCTTGAGCCGGGGCAGCCCTATATCTTTGCCGCCAACCACCAGAGTCAGTTTGACATCTTTGCGCTCCAGGGCTATCTGGGCTGCGATTTTCGCTGGTTGCTCAAGCTGGAGCTGTTCAAGATTCCTGTGTTTGGCACGGCCATGCATCTGGCCGGATATATTCCGGTGGATCGGGCGCATGGCCGCAAGGCGCTGAAAAGTCTGGATGAGGCGGCCCGGCGTATTGCCGGAGGCACCTCGGTCGCCATCTTTCCCGAGGGCACCAGGAGCCCGGACGGCAAGCTGGGCCAGTTCAAGGCCGGGGCCATCGTTTTGGCGATCAAGGCCGGGGTGCCGGTGGTGCCGGTGGCCATTGTCGGCACCCATCAAATTTTGCCCAAGGGCAGGTTGCTGGTTAAGCCAGGCCGGGTGGAAATCCGGGTGGGTGCGCCCATTGCCACCAGCGAGTACACCGTTAAGCAGAAGCAGGAGCTGGCCGAGCGGTTGCAGGGCAAGGTGGCGGAATTGATGGCCCGTCCCTGAGGAGGGGCAATAGGGGCTGTTTGGGAATACCCGGCTATTGATTCAGGAGTTGCGGAAAAACAAGGCGGCCTGCGGAGGAATCTAGCTGCACCTCGGCACCCACGGGTAGGATCAGATTTCTGCTGCCATGGCCGCAGGGGAAGTTGGCCCAGATAGGGATGGTTCGGTGGGCCAGCAGATCAAGCACCCGCTGCCAGATGGCTTCACGCTCTCCGCACTGGTCAAAATCTCCCAGGACAAGCCCAGCGATCTGTTCCAGCTTTCCCGCAGCCCAGAGATGGGTGAGCAGTCGGTCGATGCGGTAGGGCGCTTCGCCGATATCCTCCAGCACCAAAATAGTATCCCGCCAGTCCGGTTCAAAGGGGGTGCCCAGCAGGTGGACCAGGCTGGTCAAGTTGCCGGGCAGAAGCCTGCCGCTGGCCTGGCCGCCTTTGAGGATTTCCAACCCCTTTATTTTGCTCTCCGGCCTTGGTCTGCCGGTGAGTAGGTCGAAAAAAGCATCCTGCGAATCGCGGTCGCTTCGGGCCAGGGTGGTGAGCATGGGGCCGTGGAAGGTGATGAGCCCGGTTTTCTGTTGGATTGTGGAGAGCAGGACCGTGAGGTCGGAAAAACCGATGAGTATCTTTGGCTGTTCACGGATAAGGGCAAGGTCCAGATCGGGCAGGAGGCGCAGGCAGCCGTATCCGCCGCGCACAGCCAGTATGGCCTTTACCTCCGGGTCGCGCCAGAGTTCGTGCAGCTCGGCCAGGCGCTGCTGGTCGGTGCCTGCCAGGTAGTCGTTGTGCCGGAGGATGTCGTTTCGGTGCCTGGTTTTAAATCCCAGCTCGGTGAGGATCTTCAGACCGGCGCGGAAATCGCCTTCGTTGCGCACCGGTCCGGCCGGGGCGATAATGCCGATGGTCTCCCCTTTTTTGAGGGGGGCCGGGAGTATGGGCTTAGGTATTGCGTTCATGGAGCAGTTGCAGTCCGTTGAGGGTGAGCATGGGATCCACGTGATCAAGGCTGGTGGTGTACGGGGCGATGAGGGTAGCCATGCCGCCTGTCGCCACTGCTTGCGGGAGATCCGGGGCCATTTGTTCCCGTAGGCGGTGGATAAGGCCGTCCACCATGCCGCCATAACCGAAAAGGATGCCCGACTTGATCGCGGCCACGGTATTGGTGCCGATGGCGGCATCAGGCGGGGTGGAGATGTCAACCTGGGGTAGTTTGGCTGTCCGGCTGCCCAAGGCCTCCATGGCAATGGACAGCCCAGGGGCGATGGCGCCGCCCAGGTATTCACCCGCAGCCGAGACGCAGTCCCAGGTGATGGCGGTGCCGAAATCAACGACGATGAGAGGACATTTGAACCTGGCATAGGCCGCCACGGCATTGACCAGCCGGTCGGCGCCGATCTCCGCAGGGTTGTCGATAAGAACCGGCATGCCGGTCTGCACCGTATCCGAGCCTACCATCAGCGGAACGGTATTTAGGTAGCGGGTGGCAAAGGCTGCCCAGACGGACTGCATAGTCGGCACCACGCTGGAGATGATGGTGTCGGAGATATCGTTGAAGCGGAGTCCTTCCATGATAAAAAGGCCGTGGAAGATGGCGGCCAGCTCATCAACCGTACTGCCCTTGTCGGTTTTCACCCGCCAGTGGCAGCGAAGTTTTGGCCCGGTGTAAACCCCGATCACCATGTGGGTATTGCCGATATCAACCGCCAGCAGCATGGGCGACTCCCTGTTTGTGGTGAGAAAAGCTGGTACGAATGTCCAAGCCGTTGTTCAAAGAATACCTGTAACATGGAATGCCGTGATCGGCATAAGGTGCCGTAACGAAATGGCAAGAAATGCGATGGTTATTTCGTAACGGCACCTAAATGTACCAGAGATCGGGCCAGGCTGTCCATGCTCTTGGTCGCCTCTGCGAAAAACTTTGTTTGGCAAGAAGGGTTGACAGATTCCTGGCGGGGAACAAGAATGATGAGTGAATTGTCTGTATCGTAAGGAGTCTGCCCAATGAACGAATATATCCAGGTTGCCACCACGGTCGCCACCGAGAAGGAGGCCGCAGCCATTGCCGGATTGCTGGTTGAGCAGCGGCTGGCCGCCTGTGTTCAGGTGATCGGCCCCATGACCAGCCACTATCGCTGGCAGGGGAAGATCGAAACGGCGGAGGAATATCTCTGTCTTGCCAAAAGCCGCGCTACGCTTTATTCTGAAATTGAGGCAGCGATTAAGTCGATCCATCCCTATGAGGTTGCGGAGATCATCGCTACCCCGATGACTGCCGGGAGCAAGGAGTATCTGGCCTGGCTCGCCGCAGAAGTCAAGGAGCCGTCTTGATCATGGAGGGGGAACAGCCGAAAAAGGCGGGTCGTCGCCGAAATCCCAAGGAGTTTCAGTGTCATTGTTGTCGGCGGAAATTGCCCTTCTGCTGGAACTGCCCATGCGGCTTTCAGATCTGCGATGACTGTTTTAAAGAAAATATGTGGACCATCAGCAATGGCCCTACCTGGGTCTGCTCGGATTGCGGCAGGATACGGATGATGTAATTTTTGATTGCGTTTGAGACGGGACAGGGGGTGTCCTGAAAAAAAATGGGGGGAATGAGTATGGACAACCAGCGAGAGAGCAGGCGGTGCCGAAGATTTCCGGTGAAGGACGGGGTGATTGCCCTGGATTCCGTGTACGGCGAAATCATCGATATGAGCTTCGGCGGATTGTCTTTTCGGTACACGGCCTATGACGACATGACCACCGAGCCTGCGGAGTTCGGCATCATCTTTGGCGGGGAGGAACTCTTTTTTGACAATATTCCCCTCACCAATGTCTGCGATATTGTCATGGATGAAAAGGCTGGAGGCGCGGGTGAGGTTAGGCGCAGGGGTATGGCCTTTGGCGATCTTGTTCCGGAGCAGGTAGTGACTCTGGCCAGGTTTATCCGGCAGTTTTCCCTGGAAAAATAGTAACTGTCCAGCAGCACCACATCTGCTTTGTCATCGGCCTACTCATGTGCAATAGCACACTTCGCAGGCCTCTTTCGCGCATCTGTGGCACTGCTGAATAGTTACGGAAAATAAAGAGAGAAAATTTTTGTCGGTGAGGCGCCATTCATCGAGGTGCGGTTTACGGTGCGGCAGTTGCATGCCGGGTCAGGAACTTGTCCAACTGGTTGGCAAACGCCTGGAGATGCACCTTGCTCAAGGCCGATGGTCCGCCGGTAATGGTGCCCGTTGAGCGCATCTCGTCCATGAAGTCCCTGCGCGCCAGGTGTTCCTGGATGGTATCTGGCGTATAGAGCGTGCCCCGAGGATTCAGGGCGGTTGCCGAGGCGGCGACCACCTCGGCAGCGAGGGGAATATCCGCAGTGATTACCAGGTCGCCCGGCTCAAGGCTCTCGATGATTCGGGCATCTGCGACATTGAATCCTGCCGTGACCTGAACCGTTTTGATAAAGGGTGAGCGCGGGATTTTTAGGTTGTGGTTTGCCACCAGGATACTCTCTATCCGCATCCGCTCTGCAGCCCGGAAGAGAATTTCCTTTATTGGGCCGGGGCAGGCATCTGCGTCAATCCAAATGCGCATGGTCTAGGTATGGCCTTTTTTTCTCGTGAAGTTCGGGGCGGCATTCTGTCGCAGGAATATCGCCCCGAACATTGTCTGTCTGGAGTATCCAGCAGGCGATTATTTCTGGATCACCCATCTGCCCTCATTGTCCCGGCAAGCCGTGGAGATCACTTTTTCCGGGCGGCCGTCCACGGTGGCGAGGATTTCTGCCTCACGGCAGACCTGGCCGGACGGCTGCGTGTAAGCAGGTTTTGGCGTTACGGAGTATGAACGGTTGTTGTCGGGATTGACCCATTGGCTGCGCTGATGGGAAGGCGAGGTTTCGTATACCTGATTGAGCTGCGCCTGGTCGTATTTATCCATTTCGTTGCCAACGATATAGCCCAGCATGCCGCCTACTGCTGCGCCGAGTAAGGTTCCCTTGGTGTTGTGGCCGATGGCCTGACCGACGATGGCGCCAGTTGCCGCGCCGATAGCCCCGCCGCTTGCGCCTTTTGAGGTATTATTGGCGGCGCACCCGGAGGTGATCAGCATGAAAATAATCGCCATTGCCGCCATCTGTAGTCCATGATTTTTCTGCATTGTGTTCTCCTTATATTGTTGAGTTTTTTTGTCCTGGTCATGTCTTAAGCCGCATCAAAAGATGCGATTGTTCATGCAAAAGATATAACGCTTACCATTAAACGTCAATGGCGAGTGCTTGATCTTATCCCCGGAAAAGATGATGGGCCAGCGGGCCTTTGCCGCTGCCGAGGGTGAGGCTGGCGCTTTGCCGCAGGACGGTGTCCATGAAGGCAACTGCCTTGAAAAAGGCGTCCTGATAGTTGCCGTGGAGCAGATGGTAAGCGGCAAAGGCCGAGGCAAAGGTGCAGCCGGTGCCGTGGGTATTTTTGGTGGCGATCCGTGCATGTTTGGCCGTGAGGATTTCCGAGCCTGATGTATGCCTGACGATCAGGAAATCTTCCACTCCCTCGGTTTTTTCCCCGATATGCCCCCCAGTGAGCACGATGGCCCTCAGCTTGGGGTAGCGGGCAAGCAGAGCTGCTGCTGTTTTCACCGCTTCCTGGGGTGTTTCGAGATTTCGGTCTGTCAGGGCTGCCAGCTCTGGGAGGTTGGGGGTAAGGACTGTGGCGGTGTTGAGCAGGGCTTCGAGGCCCGCATTGCTCTTGGTTTTTAGGAAGAGTTCATGTCCGTCGCTTGCCGTAAGCACGGGGTCGCAGATGACCTCGCCGGAAAAATCGTGCAGGGACTCGGCCATGGCCCCGGCGATTTCGTCGGAGCCAAGCATGCCGGTTTTGATGTGGCTGACCGGCAGATCGGCCAGGACCAGCTCTATCTGTTTTTTGACAAATTCCGGCGCAATGGGCAGGAAGGAGGAAACGCCGAGGCTGTTTTGGGCGGTGAGGCAGGTGATCGCTGCCCCACCATAGACCCCGATGGCGGTGAAGGTTTTGAGATCCGCCTGGATACCGGCCCCACCCGAGGGATCGGAGCCGGCAATGCTCAGGATTGCCCGTGAGGCATGCCGCTCCGAGAGGCTGAATTCCGTGGCCATGGGGCGAATCCCCTGCCTAGGCGCAACCGCAGTCGCGGTTCGGGGTGCAGCCGCCCTTGCTACTTGTGCCGCAGCCAGCTCCTTCGGCGACAGGGGTGTCGATGGAAAGCAGGGTGATCTGGTAGGTGATATCCTGACCAGCCAGCGGGTGGTTGAAATCAACGGTTACTGTGTCTGCCTCAACGGAGAGTACCGTGGCCGGAACCTTGTGCTGCTGGCCATCATGCTCCATATTCATGCCAAGGATTATCCCCGGGGCGATGGGCTGGTCGGCAAGACCTTGGCGGCTCACGGTCATGATCAGGTCTTCGTTTCTCAAGCCATAGGCATCCTTGGACGCAACGGTGATGCTCTTGGTTTCCTGAGGGGCCATGCCCAACACCGCCTGCTCAAAGGCGGGCAGCACCCCGCCGGTGCCCATCTGGAATTGCAGGGGGCCGGTATCCTGGGAGGAATCAAATTTTTCACCGGTGGATAAAAGTCCATCGTAGATAATGGTGACGGAGTCGTTTTCGGAAACGCGCTGCATGGTGTGTTACTCCTTTGTTCGGTTGCGGTGGTGGGTGAGCGTAATATGCTGTCGGGGATGGGTCAAGGTCGGGCCTGAAGCCACCACTTGAGGGCAAGCAGCAGCAATGGGGCCAGGTGAAACAAGAGATCGAAGATGTCAATGGGGCGATGGAGCTGGCCGTTTTTTAGCATGATGATCTTTTCCACCACATGCGGCATGGGATGGAACGGTGCCAGCAGCATGAACATCGCAAAAACGATCAGAACCGAAAACGGAAGTTGCTCAAGGAATTGGAACATGGTCAGTTTTGGGCGCTTGCCAGGTTTGCGGTGCGTACTTCCAGTTTGGCGAGAAGACGTCCCACCGTGGTTTTGTGTGCCTGGGTAGGTTTCTCGTCCTTGTCGTCGGAGCTGCAATCGGTGGTTTCAAAGCTGAATAATAGTTTTTCGAGCCGGGAGCCGTATGTGCCTATGGCCTCTTTGGCTGTATGGAAGAGGCCTTCGTAGGGAAAGGGCTTTTCGAACTCGCAGAGTTTGGCGTCGATGAACTTGTGCAGCCTGGCAATATCATTCTTGGTATTGCCATAGTAGATATCGCAGGTGTTAAGAAGATTGATGAGTATCTGGTGCAAATCCTCTGGTTTTAGGGCCTTTTGACCCCCAGCGGCGCTGAAAAGCAGTTTGATGGCTCGCACAAAACCTTTGAGGCCCATGAAGAAGTCGGCGGCTTTTTCGGCGGCAATCGTATTGGGGTTTGCCGGAGAGCCTGGCGCGTTGATCTGGCGTTTCAGTTCCGGGATGATGGTGTTTTTCATGGTGTAGTGGAAGGTTCTCGTTTCTTCCAGGACTATGGGGAGAGCCTGGATCTGCTTCAGGCTCAGCGCCTTGTTTCTCAGGCCGACCAGGTTTCTGGACAGGCTGGCGGTGATGGCTTCGATTCTTTCAAGAATCGCTGGGGCCGGTGTCTCCCGCATACTGCTCAGCTCCTGCTGGGCCTTGTCCACCACCGTAATCTCTCCGGGGAGATTTTTCAGAAAAAACTCAATGAATTCTTTGAGTTGGTCGGTGGCGGCCATTGCGACTTGGAAATTATGCTCGACGATGGCTCGGGCGAGTCCGGAGAGGCCGCCCAGGTCGATGTTACGGATCCTTTTTTCCAGATCAACAGCCTGGGTGTGATAGTCATGCAGGGTGGGGGTGTCGTTCTGGCCGCTATCGTCCTTGGTCATGCGGTAAAAATTGTAGCCCTCATCCACCATTGCTGCGGTTCGTCGGCCAAGCTCCCTGGCCAGGGGAAGCAGGCCGCGGACGGAGAGCCGTTCCCGCAGGGTTTTGTCCGCTTCGGTTAAAAGGGTGATCTGGTCGCGCCATTTTTTTACGGTGTTCTGATAGGCGGCGCAGTCCTGCACAATTTTTTGTGCCTGGGTGATAGCCTTGAGGGGCTGGATGGTTTTGCGGCGGATATCGATATCCAGGGCGCCCAGCTCGTTTTCACATTTCTCGATATGTGCAAGGATCTTTGCTGCTTTTGCGGGTTGCTGGTCCCTGACCTCGGTCATGGTGTCCGGCAGGCCGAGAAAACCCAGGATGTGGCTGTAGTGGTTAAAATTGCAATCCTGCCACTGGGTTACACGGGGGTCGGCGGAGAGGGTGAGCGTTTCTTTTTTTTGTGCGGACAGAGCCTCTTTGGCCTGGTTGATGACGCCTTCGGCTTGGGCAAGTGTGGCAGTCGGGCCCTTCTCCGCCCCTGTGGGAGGCGGCTGGTCAAGTTTCGGCTGCATGGAGGCAAAGGGCACGGGTGTGATCATGGTTTGCGACTTTATCCGGTTGAAAAACAAAGAAAAATGAAAGGTTGTTGCTCCAAGAGCTGCTTTTTCGTACGGTGCAGGAAACCTAAAAAAATAGTCTTTTTTTCAAGGATATGCTACTTTAAAATTTTTCAAATTTCTGGACTATGGTTTGGGGATGTCTGCCATTGCCGCAACTACTTGACAAGATAGAAAGATAGGCATATTTTGCCTGTTTTTCAGGTGGCGGCCATGGAACTGGTCTGTGAGAAATACCAGGAAAAGGTTGATTCCGAAAAGGCTGTCTGCCAGAGGCCTACGGAATATTGTAAATTCAGGAGCGCCTGCCTGCTTCATTTCCTGGCCAGGGAAAAAGCTGGGGAGGAGAAGAAAGAGCCGGAGGACATGGGCGGAGAGGGCAAGTAAATAATGCCTGCCGTTGTGGGAGAATTATGAGTGTGCTGCGATTTGACAAGGGAGGCGGCCTGTTGCCGGCCATTGCCCAGGACCAACTGACCAGGGAGGTTCTCATGCTTGCCTATATCAATGAAGAGTCCTGGCAAAAGACTCTGGAAACAGGCAAGGTCCATTACTGGAGCCGCTCCCGCAACCAGCTCTGGCTCAAGGGGGAGACCTCCGGGCATGTGCAGCTGGTAAAAGAGATCCTAGTTGACTGTGATGCGGATACCGTGGTCTTTCTGGTGGAACAGTTGGGCGGCGCCGCTTGCCACAAAGGGTACCGGAGCTGTTTTTTTCGAAAGGTGCAGGGCAGCGGGCTTGAGGTAAACGATACGCCGGTTTTTGATCCCGGGAAGGTCTATAAAAAATGAACATCTTGAAACTGGGTATTCCCAAAGGCAGCCTGGAAAAGGCGACTGTTGAGCTTTTTGAAAAGTCGGGTTGGCGGATCAAGCTCTCCTCCCGCAATTATTTCCCGGAGGTGGATGATCCCGAGCTGTCCTGTTCCATCTGTCGGCCCCAGGAAATGTCCAGCTATGTGGAAAAAGAGGTGCTGGACGCAGGCATCACCGGCAAGGACTGGACCCTGGAGAACGAATCCGACATCGTGGTGGTGGCCGACCTGATTTATTCCAAGGTCAGCAGACGGCCGACCCGCTGGGTGATCGCCGTGCCGGGGGACTCCAGCATCCAGCGGCTTGAAGATCTGGAAGGCAAGAAGATCGCCACCGAGCTGGTCGGCTATACCCGGAAATTTTTTGCCCAAAAGGGCATCAACGTTGATATCTCTTTTTCCTGGGGCGCCACCGAGGCCAAGGTCGTTTCCGGGCTGGCCGACGCCATCGTCGAGGTCACCGAAACGGAAAGCACCATCCGGGCCCATGGTCTGCGGATCATCCACGAGTTGATGACCTCCAATACCCAGTTCATTGCTTCAAAGGCTGCCTGGGCTGATCCCTGGAAGCGGGAGAAGATCGAGAACATCGCCCTGTTGCTGCAGGGGGCTTTGCGGGCCGACAAGATCGTCGGCCTTAAGATGAACGTGCCCCAGACCCATCTTGACCAGGTGATCGCGATTCTGCCCAGTATGAACGCCCCCACTGTGGCGCATTTGTATCACTCGGACTGGTATTCGGTGGAAACGGTTATCTCCGAGCATGAGGTGCGGGATCTTATCCCGAGGCTATTAAAAAACGGCGCCGAAGGCATCATCGAATATTCCTTGAACAAAGTGATCTAAAGTTTCATTCGGACAGGGCTGTCAAACAAAGACTGGGCGACTGTGTCGCCGTACTCGTTGACCAGAGACGGGAAAACGTGGCTCAACCGCTGGAATGTAAACATTCAGCGGTGCCGCAGATGCGCGGAAGAGGCCTGCGAGCTATAGCCCGCCTATGCAAGCAGGCCGATGACAAAGCAGATGTGGTGCTGCTGAATGTTTACATGTCGCCAGGGAGAAAATGTGACCGACTCTGCCGTGAATTACGCGAAGATCGAATTTGTGAAAAGCGCCTACAAAATGGCGCAGCTGCCCGAGGAACCCCTGCCTGAAATCGCCTTTGCCGGGCGTTCCAATGTGGGCAAGTCAAGCCTGATCAACCGGTTGGTGAATCGCAACGGGTTGGTTAAGGTCAGTTCCCGGCCGGGCAAAACCCAGAGCCTCAACTATTTTATCGTGGACGCCAAGCTCTATCTGGTCGATCTGCCGGGCTACGGTTTTGCCAAGGTCTCGAAAAAACTTCAAGACGAATGGCAGGGGCTGGTTACCGAATATCTGTCCACCAGCCCAACCCTGCGCTGCGTGGTGGTGCTCATCGACATCCGGCATCTCCTCAAGGCCCAGGACCGGGAGCTGGTCGAATGGCTTCGGAGTAAGGGGCGTCCCTTTATCATCGTCTATACCAAGCGGGACAAGCTGTCCAATAACGAGCAGGCCAAGCAGGCCGCGAGTCTCGATGCCGCTCTCGGTCTGAGCAAGCAGGATCGGGTGCTGTTTTCCGCGAAAACCGGTGATGGCAAGGCTGAGCTGATGGCGGCAATCGCCACTTTTCTGGGGTAATTTTTTCTAGGTCTTGATCGTGATGACAATGCCGTCGGCTTAGGCAGGGGGCTTCTTTTTTTTAGGAAGTGTGAGGACGCAAACCATGATAAAGCAGGATGAATGGCACTGTTGGCAGATTACTTTTTGCGGGAGCGAAGACAGCTGTCTTGCCTGGAAGCAGGGCCTTGAGAACAGGCCGTGCTGGGAGGTTGCCCAGGAACTGGACGATTACCGCAGCGCGCTCAATGTCTGCAAGGACTGTATAGTTTTCATCTCAAAAGAGCACAACGCGGCCTTAAGCGAAGAGGAAGTCCAAGAGATCATGGAGCGCAAGATCGAGTGCGTGCTTGCCACGCAATGCCCCAGACGGACGAGGTGAGAGGCCGTTATCGCAGGGGCGCTTGATTCTCTGTGGGTGTTTCGGCTTTTTCTTGTTGAATAAAAAAGCGCGGCCTTACTGGTCCGACTTGAGCACCGCCAGGAAGGCGCTCTGCGGAATCTCCACATTGCCCACGGTTTTCATCCGCTTTTTCCCGGCCTTTTGTTTCTCCAACAGTTTTCGCTTGCGGCTGATGTCGCCGCCGTAGCATTTCGCCAGCACGTCTTTGCGCAGAGCAGAGATGGTTTCCCGTCCGATGATGTTGCCCCCCACTGCCGCCTGGATGGCGATCTTGAACATCTGCCGCGGAATCTCCTCTTTCAGCTTTTCGCAGGCATGGAGCCCGCGCGCCCGGGCATTGTTGCTGTGTACCAGTTGGGAGAGGGCGTCCACCCGCTCGCCATTGACCAGGATGTCCAGCTTGACCAGATCACTTTCCCGGTAATCCAGGAGATCGTAATCAAAGGATCCGTACCCCTGGGTGACGGATTTGAGTCGGTCGTAGAAATCGTAGATGATTTCCCCAAGGGGCAGCTCGCAGGTGAACTCGATCCTGCCGGGAATGGGGTAGTGGTAATGGGTGTTTTCGCCGCGCCGCTCCATGCACAGAGTCATCACCACCCCCATGTAGCGTTCCGGGATGAGGATGGTCGCTTTGATAAAGGGCTCCTCGATGCGGTCAATGGTGGTCGGGTCCGGGTAGTGGGCTGGGTTGTCCACCTCTTTCATGGTCCCATCTTTGAGGAAAAGCTTGTAGTTTACCGAAGGCACGGTGAGGATCAGCGAGAGGTCGAACTCCCGCTCCAGCCGTTCCTGGACCACCTCCAGATGGAGCAGGCCTAGGAAGCCGCAGCGGAAACCGAAGCCCAGCGCGGTGGACGCATCCTTCTGGAAGGAGAGGGAGGCGTCGTTGAGGGTGAGCTTTTCCAAGGCCGTGGCCAGGATTTCGTAGTCGTCCGTGGACACGGGATAGATGGAGGAAAACACCACCTGCTTGATCTCCTGGAACCCAGGCAAGGGCTTGGCGCAGGGGCGGTCCTTCAGGGTGATGGTGTCGCCGGGTCTGGTATCGGTGATGTTTTTGATTCCGGCGATGATGTAGCCGACCTGGCCTGCGCTCAGTTCTTTTTGCGGTTCGCGGGTCAGGTGGAAGAAGCCGACCTCCTCGACCCGGTAGGACGCATTGTTGGCCATGAAGAGCATGGAGTCTCCGGCCTTGATCCGTCCTTCAAAGATGCGGCAGGAGATGATGGTCCCCCGGAAGGGATCGTAGAATGCGTCAAAGATCAGGGCCTCCAGGGGTTTTTCCGGGTCGCCCTTGGGCGGGGGCAGGAGATTGACCACCGCCTCCAGCACCGCATCGACGCCTACTCCGGTCTTTGCTGAACAGAGTTGGATGTGGTCGGCGTCCAACCCAAGGTCTTCCTCGATTTGGTGGGCAACCCCTTCCGGGTCTGCGGAGGGGAGATCGATCTTATTAATGACCGGGATTATTTCCAGGTTATGTTCCATGGCCAGGTAGAGGTTGGCCAGCGTTTGAGCCTCGATGCCTTGGGCCGCATCGACGAGGAGCAAGGCGCCTTCGCAGGAGGCAAGGGCTCGGGAGACCTCGTAGCTGAAATCGACGTGGCCCGGAGTGTCAACGAGATTGAGGATGTAGTCTTTGCCGTTCTTGGCCCGGTAGGGAAGGCAGATCGCCTGGCTTTTGATGGTGATGCCGCGCTCGCGCTCGATATCCATGCTGTCGAGAAGCTGGTCGTGGAACTGGCGGTCGGTAACCATGCCGCAGAGCTGGATAAAGCGGTCGGCCAGGGTGGATTTTCCGTGATCGATATGGGCGATGATGCTGAAATTTCGAATGTTTTCCATAAGGGAATCCGGGGAGTGTCCTGTTTTTTCGGCCAGGCAGTTGTTGTACTGTATCAGAAACAAGAAAATGGGCGGAAAAATTATGCTGAGCCCACAGAAGAGGGTATCTATCATAAAAAGGTAGCCTTGCAAAGGCAATTTTAAAAAGGGATTATGCTCCTTTGTGTCTGTGAAGAGGCATGCGGCGAGGCAGGCAAGGGGTGCGCGGTTGTGGAAAGAGATTGACCTTTGGCGCGGTTCTAATAATAATGACCCACATGAAAGAAGACCCGGAAGTCCTTGAAATAATCGATGATGAGGAAGATGCGCAGGAAGTCCTGCATCCTCTGGTCGCCCTACCGGATGACGACCATCTCCCGGCCTTGGGCAATGCGGGCCTCCATCGGTATCTCCAGGAGATCAGCCAGTACAAGCTCATGAGCCGTGAAGAGACCGATGAACTGGCCCGCCATTTTCAGGCAACCGGCGACCCGGAGGCGGCCTACAAACTGGTGACCTCCAATCTGCGGCTGGTGGTCAAGGTGGCCATGGATTTCCAGAAATACTGGATGCAGAACTTTCTCGATCTCATCCAAGAGGGCAATGTCGGCCTGGTGCAGGCGGTGAAAAAATTCGACCCCTACCGGCAGGTGAAATTTTCCTATTATGCCGCGTACTGGATACGGGCTTATATCCTCAAGTTCATTATGGATAACTGGCGGCTGGTCAAGATCGGCACCACCAAGGCCCAGCGCAAATTGTTTTTCAGCTTGAATAAAGAAAAAAAACTGCTAGAATCGCAGGGTTTTGCGCCGGAGGTCAAATTGCTGGCCCAGCGCCTCAATGTCAAGGAAAGTGAAGTCATTGAGATGAGCCAGCGTATGGACAACTGGGATGTTTCCCTGGAAAGTCCGGTGCGGGAAGGCTCCGACGAGGAACAGAAGAATTTCCTGCCCATGGTTGGGCCCACCGTGGAAGAACGGGTAGCGGAAAAGGAAGTGCATGAGTGGATGGGCACGGTTCTCGACAAGCTGCGCGAGACCTTGAACGACAAGGAAAAGGCTATCCTGGCCGACCGGCTGCTGAGCGACGAGCCCCTCACCCTACAGGATATTGCCGACAAGTTTGACATCTCCCGGGAACGGGTGCGGCAGATCGAGGCCAATCTCCTGAAGAAAATGCGGGAGTATTTTGAAAAGGAAGTCCCAGATATCAAGGACTTCCTTGCGGAATTCCTCAACCCCTGGCGTTCATAGCCCTTGGTCGGCGATCCCGCCGCCTTTGGCGATACCTGGAAAAAAAGCATTATGCGAGTTCCCCTCTTAGACTTACATGGCCAGATGGCTCCTCTGCGTGACGAGATCCTTGCCGCAGTGACCGAGGTCATTGATTCGACCCAGTACATCCTCGGTCCCAAGGTCGAACAGTTTGAAAAAAATATCGCCTCCTATTGTGGCTCTAATTATGGCATCGGCGTTGCCAGCGGCACCGACGCGCTGCTGGCCGCACTCATGGCCTTGGGTATCGGCCCAGGCGATGCGGTGTTGACCACGCCCTATTCCTTTTTCGCCACCATGGGCTGCATCCTCCGCTTAGGCGCGCGGCCGGTTTTTGCTGATATCGACCCGGTGAGTTACAATATCGACCCGGCGCGGATGGCCGAAGCCCTGGCCCAGGATGCCCAGGGAGATAAGCGGATCAAGGCGATCATCCCGGTGCATCTTTACGGCCAATGTGCGGACATGGGGGCGATTCTTGCCCTTGCTAGGCAGTACAATCTGCCGGTGGTGGAGGATGCCGCCCAGGCCATTGGCGCGGTGTATCTCATGCAGACCGGCGGCCAGACCGTCTGGCATCGGGCAGGCTCCATGGGCGAGGCCGGCTGCTTTTCATTTTTCCCCAGCAAGAATCTCGGTGGCGTGGGCGACGGCGGGTTGATTACCTGCAACGATCCCGCTCTGGCCGAACGCCTCCGGATTATCCGGGTGCATGGTGGGGCGCCCAAGTATCACCACGGGGTGGTGGGGGGCAATTTCCGGATCGATCCCATCCAGACCGTGGTGCTTGACATAAAACTTGCCCGCCTGCCAGAGTGGCACAGAGCGCGGCGGCGTAATGCCGCCAATTATCGCCGTCTATTCGCCCAAACCGGCCTGCTGGAGAGTGGGGCTGTTTCTTTGCCCGAAGCGGTGTATGAGGCGGAGGGGTTGACGGTCGGGGCAGAGTGCGACTATCATATCTATAATCAGTTTGTCATCCGGGCCAGGGACCGTGACGGGCTGCTCCGGCATCTCATAAGTCACGAAGTCGGGGCGGAGATCTATTATCCCATTCCCCTCCACCGGCAGGGGTGTCTTGCTGGTCTGGGATATGAAGAGGTCTCGTTTCCCGAAGCGGAGCGGGCGGCACTTGAGACCCTGGCGCTGCCAATTTTCCCGGAACTTACGGATGCGATGCAATGTTTTGTTGTTGAAAAGATTGCCGAATTTTATACACGGTAGACCTGCTCCCCCTTTTTCAGTTTCTGAAGCCGGTCCTTTTTACGGTTGCCAAAAGGACACTCTCTGTTGATGCGTATCAGATTGCCTATCTTCCTGCACCCCGCCTTGCCTTTCCCCCGCGCGAGAACTCTCGTCCTCGTTTTACTGTCTATTTTTGCGCTGTGTTCCCAGGCTTGCCTTCCCCCTACGGGCTATGCGGCAGAGCCTTCTGTGTCACCACCGGGTAAGCAGGTTGTTCCGGCCCGGACCATCCAGCTCAAGGAGGACAAGGATGTCGCCTGGAAGGCTCTCTGGGATCAGGGGCGGGAACTGGCGCGCAACGGCAGGCTCGCCGAGGCGGTGCCTGTTTATGAGGCTTTGTTGGGCATGCGGGAGGGGCTTGAGGCGGCTCGTTGGGAGCTGGTCACCATTCTTTTGCAATTAAAAAGAGAAGAGAACGCCCTGCCCCATCTTGAGTTGTTGGTTGAGGCTGCTCCCAGGAATCTTCAGTACCTGCTGGCCCTGGCAGAGGCGAGCAGAGTCCAGGGTAATGGTGCCAGGGCTGTGGAGTTGTACAAAAAAGTGCTCCAGCGGGAGCCGGATAATCGCCAAGTCTTGCGTGGCGCGGCCTCTGCCCTGCTTGTCCAGCAGAAGAAGGTCGAAGCGGCGGCAATGCTGGAGACCCTGCTTCAAAAGGAGCCCGCTCGCCCTGCCTTGCGGGAAGAATTGGCCAATCTCTATTACGAGATGGGTGCCTACGACAAGGCCAGGGCGCATTTCACCGTTCTGGCCAGGGAAAACCAGGCCGATCCGGCAATCCTGCTCAAGACGGCCCAAGCCTATGACAAATCAGGGCTCGAAAGCCAGGCAGTTGAGTACTGGCAGCGTCTGGCGCGCACCCCCCAGAGCGCCGAGGCAAAAGAACGGTTGACCGCCTATTATCTTAAGGGCGGCAAGGGAGAGGAGGCCTTGGCCTATCTTCTCCCTCTTTTGGAAAAGGAGCCATCCTCCCCCAGACTTCTCAAACGCCTTGGCCAGATCTATGTCAGCCTTTCCCGCCTTCCCGAGGCCCTTGCCTATTTTGAGCGCTATATTTCCCTCAAGCCCGAGGATAAAGAGGTATTGCGGCAGGTGATCGATATTCACGCCGCCCTGGGGAACAAAACCGAGCTGACCGCCATGGGGCGTGGCCTCAGTCTTGGGTCTGCGCCAAACCTTGAGAATCTGGAACGTGGGGCCGGGCAGTATGAGGCCAATGGCGAGCTTCAGGAAGCTGTAGCCCTGTATGACCAGATTCTGGCGGTTACCCCCGATGACCCGAAGATTCTGGCCAAGCGGGCCAAGGCGTTGCTGGCGGGCGGCAATGACGACGAGGCCAACGCCAGGTGGGCGCATCTGGAGCGAAGGCAAAAGCTCCTCGAAGTGCTGGAGATTCTCTTCAAGATGGAGCCGGGAAACAAGACGGTTCTTAAAAAACTGGCCCGCATGTACTTGGACCGCGGGGAACTGTCCAAGAGCCTGGATATGTTTTCCCGTCTGGAGGCCCTTGGGATAAGGACGCCGGAGGTTCTCGCCGGGCAGGTTTTGGTGTATGAGCGGCTGAGGTATTCCGCCAAGGCGCTGGCCCTGTATGAGCAGCTTCTCGACGGGGCTGATGAAAACGGCATGTTCAGGCTCCGCTGCGTTCAGCTGGCAGGGGAGCTTGGCCTGCTCAGGAAAACCCAGGAGCATCTCGCCCGGCTCCAGGAAAAATTCCCCAGGTTGTGCGAATCTCCGCAAACCCAGCTGCTCATTGCCAAGGCCCTGACGGAAACCGCTTCTTATATTGCGGCCAGGGAAGACTATGCCGGAATAATTGCAACGCACCAGGCTGACGGGGAGCTGGTCACGGCTGCGCTTTTCGGCCTGGCCGAGGTGTATCGGCAGAGCGGGTTGCCTTATGAGGCGGAGCAGGTCTTGCGGCAGGCCTATATTCGCCATCCCCAGGACGAAGCGATTTTGGGCCGTTTGTTTGCCTTGGCCCTCGAGGAAAAGCGTTTTGCCGAGGCCTGGGTTTGGCTTGGGCAACTGATGCAACAGGATGGCACGGGCAAGCGGCAGACTAACGGCGCTTCCCGAAAGATCGGGGCCCTGGTGAAAGAAGCCCTTGACCCCAGGCTGTTGCGGGCACGTTTGCTAGCGGCTGAGGGAGAGACCGAAGTCGCAGCTAAGGTCCTGGTCCAGCTGGCCAACGAGTTGCCGGACACGGCTGGGAGCGGGCAGCTGCCGACGCCACTGCTACGTCGGGAGGTTGATCTGTTGCGGGCGCGGCTGTTGTTTGCTGAGGCTCATTATGCGGAGGCCGAACAGATTGCCGTGTCTTTGTTCGGGCAGCGTGACAGACTTGAGGCCGACTTGCTTCTGGTGCGCATTTACCGCGCCCAAGGGAAAAGCGGTGCGGCAGAGGCGCTTTTTCAGCGAATGCTGGCGGAAACCAGCCAGGATCAGGGGCTTGTCCTTGATCTCCTGAAGGCTCTAAAAGAAGAGGGGCTGGTTGTGGAGCTGAGCGAGAGGGCGGAGGTGGCCAGTTGGCAATACCCAGAATCTGTCACGATCCGTTCTTTGTCTGCCTCGGCCCAGGAGGCCAATGGTGAGGTCGGTGCAACCATTGAGATCTTGCAGGGTATGGCCCGAGATTTTCCGGAGCAGGAGTTTGCCGCCGTGCGTCTTGCTCAGCTACTTTTCAGCCGAGGGCGTTTTGCCGAGGCCAGGGCGGTGGAAGAGCGCTTTCCGAACCTTGCGACGCGACCGGACATGATTCTGCTCAAGGCGCGGATTCTCTGGGCAGAGCATGAATGGGAGCAGGCTGTGGCCGTGTATGACGCGTTTTTGAATCCTTTGTTGGCGGAGAGTATTGCGGCCCAGGCAAGGGAGCGCGGGGTGGCCTTGCCCCGAGACGAGAAGCCGAGTCTGTGGACGCAGGCGACCGTCGCCGAGGTTGACAGGCAGACCATGGTTGATGGGCTGATGGAGCCTAGGGCGGTGCTTGAGACCGGGCCTGGGGCAACGGCGCTGAATCAGGTCGCGGTTCCGTTTTATGCCCAATACCGCTGGCACAAACAGTTTGCTCTGGAAAAAACTGCCAGGCAGGCGGTGATGCAGCGTGAATATCTGGCTGCGGCAAATTATTTCAAAACCTTGCTGCGGGAATATCCGGCGGACGCCTCCCTGCAGTTTGATCTTGCCGGGATTTACAGCAGATTTGGTCAGCTGGGTCATGAGGCGGCGCTCTATGAGGAAATAACCGCCGCTGGAGGTGACTTTCCTGGGCTGGATGAGGCCAGACAGAGAAACGAGCTGAAGCGTCAACCCCGGGTTGCCCTTGGGTATGGCTATCTCAAGGAGGAAGGCCGGGAAGGTTATAAGGCGATCCGGAAAAGTTGGGAAGGGGCTAGCCTGCAATACTCGCCCTATTTGCAGCATGATCTGGAGGTGAATCTTGCTCGGCTTGACTACCAGAATCCTGGAGGAAACGGCAAGGTCCGCGGAACCCGTGCCCTTGTGTCCTATGCGGCCAATGTCAACGAGCAGCTTCTCCTGCGGGGCGGGGTAGGGTCGGAGTTGTTGGAAAACAGCCAGCCCGACACCACTGTTGTTGAAATGGCAGCAGAGGGTCGCCTGGGTGACCGGGTGACCGGGATTATTTCCTATGACCGAGATGTCAAGCATGATACCCTGGCCAGCCTCGGGCGGAATATCGTGCAGCAGGATTATAAGGCGGATTTTGTGCTGGACATGGTTCGCAGCGTCCAGGCGGGCGGCGGATATATCTACTCCAGTTTCTCCGACGACAATACCATGAAGGGCTATGACCTCTGGGCTGCCTACCTGCTTTTCTTTGAACCGGCATTTGTAAAATTCAGCTATACCTACGATTTCAAAGACACCGCTGAGGGAAGAGGCGGTGGCCCCCTCCAGCCGGATGGGTTTGCCGCTTCCGACCATCCATACTGGACGCCGATAAATTACTGGCAGAACCGTTTCAGTGTATATTTCAAGCACCAGCTCTCCGATGATCAGTTTCGCCGCGGGGTTCCCAGGTACTATGATCTTGAGTATGCCGTGGTCTATGATGAAATGGGGTATGCCATGCAAACCTGGAAGGGCGGTTTTTTTGTCGAGTGTGTCCCGCAAGTTATTCTTGCTGCAACAACAGAGCTGACTTCAGGCCCGGAGTACCGGGCCAAGGAGTTTTTTCTTTCGGCTGTTTATCGCTGGTAGACTTGGTTTCTGCAGTGTGCTTTCCCTTGCAATCTTTTTTGCTGTGTGCTAATTGAAGGTCTTGTTGTTGCTCCGTCGTGCCCCTATCTTGGAGTGTGCCGGGCAGAGGATGTGTTTAAAAGGGTGCCGTTTTGTCCGGGACAATTGCTGCGGTGATTGCCTGCCGGGAAAACGGCCATTTTTTTTATAGAGTTATTGCCTTGGCAAGGAGGTTGTTATGGTTGTGCGTATTCCCATGTCTCAGGAGGGATATGCCAGATTGCGTCAGGAGCTGGACCGGCTGGTGAAGAAAGAACGGCCCGCAGTCATTGAGGCGATTGAGGTGGCACGGGGGCACGGCGATTTGAAGGAAAACGCCGAATACCACGCGGCCAAGGAGCGTCAGGGGCACATCGAAGGGCGGATCATGGAGCTTAAGGACAATCTTGGTCGTGCCGAGGTTATTGACTGCACGAACGTGAATTGTTCCCGGGTGGTTTTTGGCACGGTTGTCTCCCTTGTTGATCTGGACACGGAAGAAGAGATCCGGTACCAGCTTTTAGGGCCGTTAGAGGCGGACGTGAGCATGGGCAGTATTTCCGTGCTTTCCCCGATTGGTCAAGCAATGATTGGGAAAAGCGTGGGTGACGAGATAACCGTGAAAACTCCCGGCGGGGTGCGGCAGCTGGAGGTTATGGACATCAACCCGCCAGAGCGGGCGTGATTTGGCAAGGCGTTGTTCCTTGGGCTTGCTGCGGAACCAGATGTGCTGCTGCGAATTTGTTTGAGGGCCGGAATCAGGCCTGATTGTCAGCCATGATTGTTGAAATCGCAAAAGGCCGCGATTTCAACGGTTGGTTTTTATAACTTTTGATTCCAGTGTTACGGACCTGTGGTTTTTTCCTTTTTTTACGAATCCGTCATAATGCCGGAAATGAAGATATCGCTAATCTGCTGGGCTGCTTCGGCAATGGTATAGTTGTGGTCCGGCGACAGAACCCAGAGCCTGGATGTTTCATCCAGCGCGCCGAAAAAGGCCCGCTTGAACACGCCCGGCAGGAGGCTTTTGCGGAACACCCCTTCTTCCTGGCCTTTGTGGACAATGGCGGAAACCACATCCACATATTCAATAAATTTTGTATTCCTGTACTCTTTCATGAATTTGTTACTCTGACGCAACTCCATCTGTAGAACCTCGGCAAGCTCTCTTTTCTCTTCCATGAGCTGCATGTGGTGCAGGGCGAAAATCTGGAGCATCCTCCGGGGGTCGCTCTCTTTTTCCATGAGAAGCTTGACCTCCAGAATGATCTTGCCGATCTCTTCCTCAAACAGTGAGATGAGGATGTCGTACTTATTGTTGAAGTACAGGTAGATGGTTCCGTCGGCAACCTGGGCTTCCTTGGCGATATCGGAAATGCGGGCGCTGAAAAAACCTTTCCTGGCAAAAACGGTGATGGCCGCTTCGATAATCTTGGTATGTTTGTCCGATGTTCTCATGGATTTAGCAGGATAAGCAGAGGTGGAGGCAGTAAGCCTGTTGTCTTATGAATGCGTATTCATTCATTTTTCGGCCTATCATAGAAGGGGAAGTGGCGGGTGTCAAGGCAAAAAAATCCCTTCATGAGGGAAGGATTTTTTTTGAGCAGGTGCAGGGAAGTGTTGGGCGGCGGGCGGGCCTGCTTGGCAATTAATGCTTTCTTGCTAAACGGTTTTGGGGTAAAATGCCTCACTCTGTTTTTGGGGCATTTCTCAATGACTCCAAGGGGATAATAGATCATTTCAGGAAGAAGCCGAGGAGATTTTTGATGAAGATTCTGGTTGTTGGTTCGGGGGGCAGGGAACATGCTCTGGTCTGGAAATTGCGGCAGAGCCCCAGGGTAACGAAGATTTTTTGCGCTCCGGGCAATGCCGGTATCAGCGGACTGGCAACCTGCGTCAAGATCAGCGCCACCGATATTGAGGCGCTGGCCGACTTCGCTAAAACGGAAGGGATTGGTCTCACCGTAGTTGGGCCTGAAGTTCCCCTTTCCCTGGGAATCGTCGATTCTTTTGAAGAAAAAGGCCTGCGGGCTTTTGGTCCCCGGCGCAACGCTGCCACCCTTGAAGGCAGTAAGGTCTTCATGAAGGATCTGCTTGAAAAATATCATATCCCCTCTGCTTTTTATGCGACCTTTACGGACCGAGAAGAGGCGCTGTCGTATATTGAAAAGCAGGCCGCGCCGATGGTGGTCAAGACCGATGGACTGGCTGCGGGCAAGGGCGTAGTGGTGGCTCAAACCATTGCCGAGGCCAAGGCGGCGGTGGACCTGTTCATGAAGGAGAAGGCATTTGGCGAGGCAGGCAATCGGGTAGTGGTCGAGGAGTTTCTCTGTGGCGAGGAGGCCTCTTTTCTTGCCTTCACCGATGGGGAGACGGTGCTCCCCCTGCCGACCTCCCAGGATCACAAGGCGATTTTTGATGGCGATAAAGGCCCGAACACCGGTGGCATGGGCGCTTATTCTCCTGCCCCGGTGGTGACCGAGGCCCTGCATCGACAGGTCATGGAAACGGTGATGCTGCCGACGGTAAAAGCCTTGGCTGCAGAAGGCTGCCCGTACAAGGGTGTGCTCTATGCCGGCCTGATGATTGATAAGGGGGTGGTCAAGGTGCTTGAGTTCAATTGTCGGTTTGGTGATCCCGAGGCCCAGCCCCTGCTCATGCGGCTTAAAACCGATCTGGTGGAGGTGATGGAGGCGGTGGTTGACGGACGTCTGTCCGAGATTTTCCTTGAGATCGACCCGCGGCCTACGGTTTGTGTGGTCATGGCGGCTGGTGGCTATCCCGGGAAGTACGTGAATGGCAAGGCCATCGCGGGGCTTGGCAAAGCGGGACAGCACCAGGATGTGGTGGTTTTTCACGCCGGCACTGCATTGCAGGGCGATACTGTTGTTACCAACGGCGGCCGGGTGCTGGGCGTTACCGCCATCGGCGACACGGTGCAGGAGGCCATTGCCAAGGCATACAAGGCTGCGGAAGAGATCAGTTGGGACGGCTGTTATTACCGCAAGGATATCGGCCGCAAGGCTTTGGACCGAATGTAAACGTCCAGCAACACCGCATTTGCTTTGTCATCGGCCTGCTCATGTGCACCAGCACACTTCGCAGACCTTTTTCGCTCATCTGCGGCACTGCTGAACGTTTACATTAAAGAGGTTGAGCCACTTTTTTGTTTCTGGCGAATGAATACGATCGAAAAGGGGAGAGAGTTATGATCGGTATTGTCATGGGCAGTGATTCGGATCTGCCGGTTATGCAGGGTTGCGTGGATTTTTTGAAGAAAATGGATATCCCTTACGAAATAACAGTGGCTTCCGCCCATCGTAGCCCGGCGCGGGCCATGGAGTACGCAAGCAGCGCCAAGGACCGTGGCCTGAAGATAATCATCGCCGCAGCCGGGATGGCGGCCCATCTGGCCGGAGTTCTCGCGGCCCATACTATTCTGCCCGTTATCGGGGTGCCGGTGGATTCCTCATCCTTAAACGGTCTTGATGCCTTGCTCTCCACGGTGCAGATGCCGCCTGGGGTGCCGGTGGCCACCATGGGCATCGGCAAGGCCGGGGCGAAAAATGCCGCTATTCTTGCGGCGCAGATCCTGGCCCTTGCCGATGAAAAGCTGGCTGGTCGACTTGTCTCCTTTAAAGCAGAGATGGCCCGTGAGGTCGAGGAAAAGGCACAGCGTCTAGTCGGGAGCCTGTGACGAATCGCGCAGTGGAGCCTCGAGTAACAGACAAGGCTCTGGCCCAGGCCTGTACGGTCCTTCGGACTGGTGGGGTTGTCGCTTTTCCCACGGAAACATATTACGGGCTGGCGGTTGATCCTTTTAACCAGGCGGCTCTCTCCCGTCTTTTCGCCTTGAAAGGACGCTCTTCCGACAAACCGGTTTTGCTGATTGCTGACAATCCCTCCCAGCTTGAAACTCTGGTCGCGGAGATTCCCCCCCCTTTCACTCTTCTGATGGAGAGATTCTGGCCCGGCCCATTGACCCTTGTTTTTCCGGGGGCGGCGGCATTGCCTGCGCTGCTCACCGGGAACAGGGGCACCATCGGGGTGCGGGTGTCTTCCCATCCCGTGGCTCGGCAACTTGTCAGGGCCTTCGGCCGGCCGATAACCGCGACCAGCGCTAATCTTTCCGGACACTCGCCAGCGGTGGGGGCCAGCGGAGTTTGTTCCCAGCTTGGGCTGGAGGTGGAAGCCGTTCTCGATGGCGGAGAAACTCCGGGCGGCCAGGGCTCTACCCTTCTGGGCTATCAAGAGGGCAAGGTTTGTCTGCTTAGGGCCGGAGTTATTCCTTTTGCCGAGATAGAGGCTGTACTGGCCGGGGCATAATTTTTCTATTTATACATTTGCCGATCCGTAACGCTTTCGGTATGATAAATTTATTAATTCGGGATTTGATTTGATTGCTACGGTCGTCGCCTTGTTTTTTGGCTGTGGCGACCGTCAACTTCACGATAAGGAACTGAGATGGCAGACCTTGATTGGGATAGAAATTTTGCCTTGGAGCAGTCTGGGGACGACGAGGAGATGTTGGCGGAGCTTTTGGTGCTGTTTAATGATTCTTCGGCCTCTGATCTGGCGCGGATCAATGACGGTCTTGCCGCGGAAGACGCCGTAGCCGTGGCTGATGCCGCGCACAGTATTAAGGGCGCCTCGGCCAGTCTCGGGGTGGAGGGCGTACGCAAGGTTGCGGCTGAGCTTGAAAAACAAGGGCGAGCCGGCGACCTTTCCCAGGGGAAAGATCTTGCGGCCCAGCTTGCCGCACTTCTTAAGGCCTTTGACGGTCAGAAATGACAATGCCTGGGGCAGAAAGCCCATATGCTGTCGGGAAAATATTTCCCCTGAATTTGAGTGCTTGAGCCATGCCCAGCGCCAAAGATATACTGAGAAAATTCACCGAGCTTAAAACACTCCCGCATGTGGCGATCAAAGTGACCCAACTGGTCAACGACGATCGCAGCACCATGCAGGATTTCGAGGAAATCATTAAGCTCGATCCCGTTCTGGTCACCCGGCTGTTGCGTCTGGTCAATAGCCCTTATTTCGGCTTGTCCCAAAAGGTTGAATCCATTTCCAAGGCCGTTGTTTTTGCAGGTATGAAGCAGCTCCGCAATCTGGTGGCGGTTGAAGGATTGCGCGGGATGTTCAAGGGCGATGATGCTGATTTCTCGGCCCAAAAACTCTGGCTGCATTCCGCCACCGTGGCCATTCTTGCCGGGATGATCGCCAAGCGTATTTTCGGCAAGGACGGCGAGGATGTTTTTCTGGCCGGCATCATTCATGATATCGGCCTCATCGTTGAAAATCAGATGGTCGGGGAGCAGCTGCGTGAAGCCTGCAAGGCCTTCAAGGATGGAAAGGGAACCCTCATCGAGTGTGAACGCAATGCCATTGGCGCCGACCATGCTGAGGTGGGCTATCTTCTGACTCAGGCATGGGGTCTGCCCCAGGAAGTGCTCAGCGCCATCAAGTCGCATCATCTTGCCAAACCGGTGAAAGATGTTTCCGGAACCGGCAGTATTCTCCAACTGGCAGAATTCATGGCGGGAAAAATGAAGTACTGGGCCATTCCTGGGCCCACCGAACAACTGCCCCCCGAACTGACGGCGCATGTGAAGGAGCGGGTGGCGGATTACAAGATTATCATCAGGGATCTGCCTGGGGAAATGGCTAAGGCCAAAGAGCTGTACGAAGCGAGCGAGTGAAGCGCTGATGACCGAGCCCACATTTGACTCCATATTCGATGATCTGATCGACGCCAATGAGGAACTGCAAAGTTTTCTGGCGATTCTCAATGCGTTGTTGCCGGAGGCTTCGGTCCTTCTGGTGAGCGAAGCAGGCACGGTGCTTGATGGGGCGCGGCCTCTGGCGCTTGTTCAGCCGGTGCGGGAGCGGCTTGTTCAAGAGGCAAAAGCGGCCGATGGCTTTGTCGCGGGAAAGGCGGATAGCGGCGCCCGTTGCCATGCGGTGTATCTTGCCAAATTGTCGGCGGTGCTGATCGTTTCTTGCGCTGCGGCTCCGGAAGAGGATTGGCGGCCAGGTTCCGCGCTCACCACTTTGTTGCAGAATACCATTGATCTTGCCTTGCACAGACAGGAGCGGGAGATGCTTGTCGCCGATCATGAACAGTCGGTCAGGCAGATCAACATCCTCCAGCAGCAGCACGGCAAGCTTATTGAGGACAACTACCGTCAGTACCGGCTCAACCAGGATCGGGAAAAAGAGTATGCCAGGAAGTTGGAAAGTGAAATAACCAAACAAACCGCCGAGTTGCGAGAAGCCAATGTGCGGCTTGAGGAGATCAGTCAGCTGAAGAGCGATTTTCTGGCCAACATGAGTCACGAACTGCGGACGCCCATGAACGCCATCATCGGCTTCAGCGAGCTCCTGTCCGAAACTCCCCTTGCCGAAGAGCAGCTCGATTATACCAGAACCATCAGTCAATCCGCCGCAAGCCTGCTGAGCCTGATTAACGATATCCTTGATCTGGCAAAAATCGAGGCGGGAAAACTCGAGCTTGAACGCCTGCCCTTTGAGCTTGCCGAGGTGGTCGACAATGTGGCCGCCATGTTCAAGATTCCTGCCAGGGAAAAAGGGGTTGTTGTCGCCTGCAAGATTGACAACCGTATCCCGAAAAGAATTATGGGGGACAGCAACCGCCTGCGTCAGGTTTTGATCAATCTGGCTGGAAACGCCATGAAGTTCACCGAGCAGGGCGGGATTGATATTCTGGTTGACTATGAGCGCGAAGCTGCGGGCCAGATTGTCAGTCGTTTTTCGGTGCGTGACAGCGGCATAGGTATTCCCGCCGACAGGGTTGAGGCAATTTTTGAAAAGTTTACCCAGGCCGACGGCTCGACCACCCGGAAATACGGGGGCACGGGGCTGGGGTTGGCCATTTGTCTTCAGCTCGTGGAACTCATGGGCGGTCGTCTCGCGGTGGAGAGCGAGGTGGGCAAGGGCAGTACCTTTTATTTTGTGATCCCCCTGGAAGAGGCTCCGGCAGAGATCATCTCCTTGAAAGAGCATAAGGCTGCGGGCCGTGAAAAGGCTGCCAGCGGCGGGAGGATTCTTCTGGTTGAGGATAATGCGGTCAACCAGCGGCTGGCCAGCATCCTGATTACCCGGGAAGGCTACGAGGTCGAGGTGGCCTCCGATGGGGCTGAGGCCTTGGAACATCTTCGCCATCAGGTTTTTGATCTTGTTCTGATGGATGTTCAGATGCCTAATATGGACGGCATGGAGGCCACCAGAAAAATCAGGGAGATTGAGGCAGACCCGGCCTTGCGGCAGAATTATGTCGGGCTGCGCACCCTGAAAGAGCCGCTGGCTATAGTCGGGCTCACGGCTCATGCCAGAAAAGAGGATGAGACAGCCTGTTACGATTCAGGGATGAACGGCTTTCTCACCAAGCCCATTATCAAAGCAAAGCTGGCCATGATCCTCAGTGAGATGATGCCGCGGATCTCCTGCCTGGAAAACAAAGATCCCTCGTAACTGCTCAGCAGCACCAGCAGCACTACATCTGCTTCGCAGTCTTACAGCGCTCGCTTAGCTGTCATCGGCTGGCTCGTGTGCAATAGCCCCCTCATCGGCCTCTTCCGCGCATCTGTGGCAGCAGTGAAGCGGCGTTGCTGAGCAGTTCGCCCCTTTTTCGATTCGTTTTGATTCCCGTTTTTTCAGCCGTTGCTGCTGGGCCTCTGCCATCCCTGGCTGGTGGCCTGCATTGCGGTGATTTTCTCCCGCCAGGCTTCGCCATGGGCGGTTATCTCGACCAGCCGCTCTGTTTCGCCCAGCAGGCTCAGCTCGATATGGAGCCGGTCCTCGGGCATAAGGCTGCCCAGTCGGTCCGGCCATTCGATCACGGAAAGTCCTGTCCCGTAGAGATATTCCAGCAGGCCGAGATCCTCGATTTCCGTTTCATCGCTCAAGCGATAGAGATCCAGATGATAGAGGGGCAGCCGCCCCGGATATTCGTGCAGGAGGCTGAATGTGGGGCTGGTTATATAGCAGGATTCCGGTACCTGTAGGCCCTGGCCGATGGCCTGGGTGAGGGTGGTTTTCCCGGCCCCCAGAGTTCCGGCCAGGGTGATCACTTCGCCGGGGCGGGCGGTCTCACCGAGATAACGGCCCAGGGCAATGGTGGCGCGGAGATCCGGCAGGGAAATGGTGATTTTCATTTTATTTGTATTTCTTGTGGCAAAAGAGGCATCGGTATTTCGGGGGATGGCCATCGGGCAGAGGCGCTTGACCTTCCGGGGTATGGCAGGCGCCGCAATGCTTCTCCGCTTCTTTTTTTTCCATGGGATAAAAAGGCAGGTGAATCTCATCCTGGGGCAGTTTGTGGGTTGATTCTGGCGGCGCCTTGAGTAAAAAAACAAGGATGGCTGCACAGCCAGCGACGAACAGAATATTGAACAGTCGGGTTTTGTTTTTTTTAGGTTCAGGGTTCACGGGTAAGTCCTTCATGAGGGGTGGTTAATTCCCATTTCCAGGGCGCTGAAAGGAATAAGGCCGGTGCGCAGGCAGAAAACCATGCTCTCCAAAATAAGTTTGCCGGTCAGTTTGCCGCCGGACGCCAGCTCAAGAAGGCCGGCATGCTGCTGGTGTTTCTTGATGAGCTGGGCCATTTTTTTGCTTTCATACCCGCTGTCCAGGATGGTGCGCGCAGTCTCCTCTCCGGAAACGATGGCCGAATAGATGCCCTCGCCGGTGAGGCCCGAGGCAAGGCCTGCCGCATCGCCAATCAGAAAACGGTTATTAAAGCGCCAGCCGCGAAAGTCGAAGTTGATCAGCGCGGCCTGCGGTTGGCGGGACTTGAGTTCATGGCCGTGGTCTGCCGCCCATCGGTGCAAGCTGTTCAGTAACATGCCGGGTTTGCTGGTGCTGCGCCTGGCGTATACGCCAATGGAGGCGGTATCCTGGTGGGGGAAGATCCAGGCATAGCCGTTGCCGAAAAGATCGGTGTTGAGATGCCACTGCATCTCGGGGAAGTCCCCTGCTATCTGGTAGTTGATGCCAACCCCCATTTTTTCGGTGGGAATCCCCATTTGCCGCCGGACCAGGGAGCTGCTGCCATCGGCGCCCACCAGGAAATCGTAGCCAAACTCTTCGTCCCCTCTGGTAACCACTTTATCTTCGTTGATTTTCAGAACAAGGGAGTTGGTGGCGATGGTTACTCCGGCGGTCACGGCTCGTTCTGCCATCCAGCGCCCGAGTCTGCCCCGGTCAACGGTGCGGATAATCGGTTTTTCGTCTTGGATCACGGTGTGTTGCCAATTGCTGTTGATCTGCTGGCGGGTGAAGGATCGCTCCCATAGGGCCTCTGGAAAGCCGAGGTCCTGGGCGGCTGCGGGAATGCCACCGGCACAGACCTTGGGGCCGATCTCGCGGTTGCGCTCAAGCACCAGGACCTCTTGGCCCTGTAGGGCAAGAAGGGTGGCGCAGGCCAGTCCTCCAGGGCCGCCGCCTACGATGACAGTATGGAATTTTCTCATGGCTGTTGTCTTAAATCCCCTGTTGAAAACACCTCGCACACTATATGAGGATGGCTTTTTCTGTCAAGATATTAGGAGCCGTTTCGGCAGAAAGACCTTGTCCGGCTGTGTCGTTACGGCGCTTTATTCCGAATATTATTATTCAGGCGGCGAGACTGTTTTTTTACAACGGCTTAAGAGCTCTGGAATCATGGAGAGGTTCATGGTATTATCGCGGAAATTTTATGATGCGAGAAGGTCTTGGGGATGTTCCTGCGGGGCATCGTTGTCAACAAAATAAGTCTCCTGTCTGGAGACGCTTGTATAAGAGGATGGACGTATGAAGCTTGACCCGTTTGCTAAAGTGAAAAAAAACAGGAGCGCACTTCCAGCGCTGGTCCTTGGGGGAACGGGGTTATTCGCCCTGGTTTTGGTGGCTTTCTTCTGGCTGGTGGGGGAGATGGAAAGGCCGCAGGTGGTGATCAACGGGGAGAGTTCCCATCTCGGTCTGAGTAAACAGCTCACCGTAACGGCCAGCGATGCAAAGAGCGGCTTGAGCTCCATCGAGGTTGCCCTGATTCAGGAGGGCAAGAAGGCGGTGCTGCTGGAAAAAACCTATCCCAGGGCAGGATATCTCTCCGGGGCCGGGTCGCATAAGATCGAGGAGACCATCGAGGTTACGCCCAAGGCTCTTGGCTTTAAGGACGGAGCAGCGGAGCTGGTGGTGAAGGCGGTTGATTTCTCCTTGTGGAACTGGTTCAGGGGCAATATCACCGTGCAGTCCTCGGTGGTTACCATCGACACCAAGCCGCCAGCGATCAGCGTGATGGAGTCTCCCAAGTATATCAAGGGCGGCGGGGCCGGGGTGGTTGTCTATCGGGTCAGCGAGCCTGCGGGCAGGCACGGGGTGATGGTCAACGATATCTTCTATCCTGGGTTTGCCATGCCCAAGCGGGGTGCGGGAATCTATGGCGCCTGCATGGGGCTGCCCCACGATATCGCCAAGATCGAAACGGCCTTTGTCGTTGCGGCGGATCAGGCGGGAAACGAGGCCAAGTCACCGTTCACCATGGATCTGCATGTGCGCAACATTGTCAGTGACAAGATCAGCATCAGCGACGCGTTTCTTTCCGCCAAGCTGCCGGAATTCGCCACCTATTATCCGGAGTTGAGCGGCACACCGGTCGAGCAGTATATCAAGGTGAACAACGATATCCGGCAGGCCAATTACAAAAAGATTCAGGAGATTTGCTCAAAGTTTCAGCCAGAGCGCCTCTGGGACGGCCGTTTCGGGCGAATGGAAGGCAGCCCCAAGGCTGGATACGCCGATCACCGCACCTACCTGTACAACAACGAAAAGATCGACGAGCAGGTCCATCTGGGGGTTGATATCGCCTCGCTGGAGCATGCCAATGTCGAGGCCGCCAACCGGGGGCTGGTGGTTTTTGCCGAGTACCTGGGGATTTACGGGAATACCGTTATTCTGGACCACGGTCAGGGGATATTCAGCCTGTACTCCCACATGAGCCAGATCGATGTCCCGGTGGGCACCATGGTTGAGAAGGGCGGGCTTTTGGGCCTTACCGGTACCACCGGCATGGCCGGGGGCGATCATCTCCACTTCAGCATGCTGGTCAACGGGATCTTTGTCGATCCGCGTGAGTGGTGGGACGAAGAATGGTTGAAAATTCATATGCTGAGTGTGCTCTAAACCTTGTCCAGAATCAGGATTCTTCCGGAAAATCTGGCCAACCAGATCGCCGCTGGCGAGGTTGTCGAGCGGCCTGCCTCGGTGGTCAAGGAGCTGCTGGAAAACGCCATCGACGCGGGGGCCAGCCAGATCGGCATCCAGGTGGAGGGCGACGGCACCCGCTTGATCCGGGTGATCGACGACGGCTCGGGCATGGATCAGGATGATGTGCTCCTCTGCCTGGAGCGTCATGCCACCAGCAAGATTACAAGCCTTGCCGAGCTTGGTTCCATTCGCTCCCTTGGGTTCAGGGGCGAGGCCGTTCCCAGTATCGCCTCGGTGTCTCGGATGCGGATTACCTCGCGGCCTGCGGCACAAGCCCTGGGAACCCAACTCGATCTCCGTTTCGGCAAGGTCCTCAAGGTGCATGAGATGGGGGGCAGCCCTGGCACTGCCTTTGAGATTACGGATCTCTTCGGCAATGTCCCGGCCCGGAAGAAGTTTCTCAAATCCACCAGAACGGAGCTGGCTCACATCGAAGAGGTGGTGAAGAATTATGCCCTGGCCCGACCGGAGCTGGGTTTCAGTTTCAGCGTGGATGGCCGTGAGGTTCTCCATTTGCCTGCCGGGTTGGACACGCCCCGGAGCAGGGCGGAACGGATTTTTGGCAAGGTGGGTGGGGCTCTGGTGGAGTTGGGTCTGCAGGTCCCAGCCGGGAACGACGAGACCGTGCCCGGAGTTTCCGGGTTTCTTCTGCCGCCGGATGCTCCTGCCGCAGCCCGGCTCAGAATCTTTGTCAATGGCCGGGCGATCCACGACCGCCTGATCGCCCATGCGGTGAGCGAAGGTCTCCAGAACTATCTCATGAAAGGCCGAGGTCCGGGTGGGGTGCTTTTTCTGACCATGCCGCTCGTCAGCGTTGATGTGAATGTCCACCCCACCAAGCAGGAGGTCCGGTTTCACAAGCCGACCGCAGTACACCAGGCCGTGGTCGCTGCGGTCCAGACCGCTATGGCGGTTTATCAGCAGACCTTGAAGCAGGAGATATTCCGTCCGACTCCCGCTGGGCCGGGCATGGCGCAGACCCAATCTACTCCAGTCATGGCTTATTCTCCGGTCTCCGCGTATCCGCCGCCTGCGGTGCGGGAGTCGATGTCGCTTTTTAAGACTGCCGTTGGTGCTCAGCCCGTTGTTCTCCAGAATGCGCCTGTAAAGGAACAGCCTCCCGTGTCGTCGGAGATTGGCGCGGAGATACAGCGCGCCTTTGCGGCAGAGCAGCCCGAACCTTCCGCCGTGTCGGGGGAAGAGGCTGCTCCTTCCCCCCGTGGATTGCGTTATCTCGGACAGGTGCTGGACACCTATCTGCTCTGCGCCACGGAAAACGGCCTGCTTGTCATTGACCAGCATGCCGCCCATGAGCGACTGCTGTTTGAATCGTTGAAGAGGCAGTTTGCCAGCAAAAAGATCGCCCGCCAAGCCTTGCTCTTCCCAAAGGTTCTGGAATGCACCCTGGAGGAGAACCAGATTCTCAAGCAGTATGCCGAGGAGATTGCCGCCCTTGGGGTCGAGATAGAGGATTTTGGCGGGGGCAGCCAGGTGGTGAAGGCTGTGCCTGCGGTGCTTGGCCGTTCTTCGGTCGAGGAGGTGATGGCCGGGATTTTTTCCCGATTTTCTGAAGCAGGTGCGGGGAAAGGCGGGGTGCGGGCCGAAGAGGTGCTTTCCGACATGGCCTGCAAGGCCGCGATCAAGGCAGGGCAAAGCCTGACCGCCAGGGAAGCCGAAGCCCTGCTGGAGGAGATGCAGCGGGCCGACATCTTTTCCCATTGCCCTCATGGCCGACCGGTGGCCAAGAGTTTCACCCCCCACGACATTAAGAAATGGTTCTATCGCGGCTGAGCCCGGTTAAGTCATCGTCAAAAAATCATCTGGCCGTTTTAGGCAGCCAGATGGCATAAGGAACCGTACAGTAGACAGCATAAATGGCCTGTTGTTTCTGAACGGATTCTAAAAAAATATCGCGTAAGCGGCCGGGAAAATGTATCCTTTTCCGAAAGCATCCAGCATATCCATGCCGCATCGCGGCTGTAATTTTTCGATAAGGAAGACGTCATGACAACGCCGGTAACCCAAACGAATTTTGCCAATCTCCATCTGCTGCATCGCGGCAAGGTCCGCGATCTTTACGATGTGGAAGACCATCTGCTCATGGTGGCCTCGGACCGAATCTCTGCCTATGACGTGGTCATGGATGATCCCATCCCAGACAAGGGCGCGATCCTGACCAAGCTTTCCCTGTTCTGGTTCGATTATCTCAAGGACATTGTGCCCAATCATCTGATCACGGCAAATGTGGCGGAATATCCGGCTGCCTGCGCTCCGTACCGGGAGCAGTTGGCGGGCCGAAGCCTGCTGGTGAAAAAGGCCAAGCCCCTGCCGGTGGAGTGTATAGTCCGCGGCTATCTCTCCGGTTCGTTCTGGCAGGCCTATAAGAAAGACCCGAATGTTTGCGGCTTTGCCCTGCCTGCCGGGATGCGGGAGTCGGACAAGTTTCCCGAGCCGCTTTTCACCCCGTCCACCAAGGCGGCGCTTGGCATGCACGATGAGAATATCTCCCTGGTCGAGATGGAAAATCTCCTGGGTAAGGAACAGACCGCCAAGATCAAGGACATCTGTGTGCGCCTCTACATGAAGGCTGCGGACTATGCCCGCAGCAGGGGCATCATCATTGCCGACACCAAGTTTGAACTGGGTATCTATAACGGCGAGATAATTCTCATTGATGAGGTGCTGACCCCGGATTCTTCCAGATTTTGGCCCCAAGATCAGTACCAGCCCGGCGCCGGGCAGCCGAGTTTCGACAAACAGTTTCTGCGGGACTATCTTTCCACCCTCAATTGGGGAAAGAACCCGCCGCCGCCCAAGCTGCCCCAGGAAATCATCGAGAAAACCGCTTCCCGTTATCGGGAGGCGTTGGTCAAGATAACCGGCGGAGATATTTAAAATTTACAGCTCACAGCTTGCAGCTTTAAGCTGTGAGTCCTTGTGCCGCGAGGTGGTGTGATGTCGAGGCCCGTTGTCGGGGTCCTGTCCAGAACCGTTGCCCTCATACCGATGGTCTTTGTTCTGCTCGGGCTTGCCGGTTGCGGGGTTTCCGGGAGCAGTGCCAGCGATGGCGTCAGGGAATTTTTCACCCCGACGGATGTTAGCATCATCCGTCATCATATGCAGCAGTATCGCGGCTCTTTGCGGGATTTCACCGCACGTCTGTACGCCAAGAATCCAAAATACGAGAAAGACCCGGCTAAACAACGGCAAAAGATCGATGCCATTTTCGGTCCCCTGGCCATCGGGGAGCAGGTGTATGCCTACAAGCCCTCCCATGAAGTACTCACTGCGGCGTTTCAAGGGGAGGCGAGTGAGTCGGACCGGGTATACCTGCTGAGCCTTGGCCTGTGGAAAAGCATCCGGGAGGCTTACAATATTAAAGAAGATGATCTTTTTCTAAGCGGTCTCCAGGTCTCTCTGGAGCGGTTGCAGCGGCTACATCATAATGTCAGTCAGGTGAACTGGCGGTTGAAAACCTACAAGGACAAAAACGGAAAGCTATTGTTCCTCACCAATGAGGCCGGGGAAAGCGGTTATCTCAATATGGGCTATGAGGTTATCATGACCCAGATTCTCACCCGCATTGAGGACGATATCATCATGCGGGGAGGATTGCCGCAGCAATACATGTTCAAAATGTCCACCCTGTTTGTCGGCATCATCATCTGATCGCGGGCAACTGTCCAGCAGCACTGCATCTGCGTTGTCATCGGCCTGCTCATGTGCAATAGCACACTTCGCAGGCCTCTTCCTAGTATCTGCGGCACTGCTGAACAGTTGCGTTTCTTGGTTGAGATCTGGATAGTTAGTAGCAGGGCGGTTAACTCTACAGGCCGGACTCCTTCACCCTGTCCACCAGCTCCTTTTGTTCATCTGACAAGTCCTTGGGTACTGCCACCAAGATTTTCACCAGCAGGTCTCCCCGTGCGCCTCCAGGGCTGTCCGGCAATCCGTGTTTGCGCAGGCGCAGTTTTGCCTGGGGCTGACAGCCCGGCGGAACTTTGACCTTGAGCTGTTTGCCTTCCAGGGTCGGGACTTCCACCTCCGCGCCCAACACCGCCGAGCTGTAAGGTATTTGCAGGTCCATGCTGAGATGGGAACCGTCCCGGACATAGGTCGGGTGCGGTTCCACCTTGATCAGCAGATACAGATCGCCTGATGGTCCGCCCATGGGGGAGGGGGAGCCCTTGCCGGAGATGCGTAGTTTCTTGCCGGTCTCGATTCCGGCGGGGATCTTTACGGAAACCTTTTCCGCTACAGCGCCGCGGCCAAGGGAGATGGTTTTTTCGGCGCCGTTCAGCACTTCTTCGAGGGTGATGGGCAGTTCCAGGGAAAGATCATTGCCCTTTACCTGTTGCTGCTGGCGGAAATCCTGAAAGCCATGGCTCGCCCGCCCGCCTGCCCCTGGCTGGCGAAACATCTCCTCGAAACCGCCCCCGCCGCCGGAACTCCGAAAAGAAGCGCGGCCTCCCCCGAAGTTGATGCCGAATTCCCGCAGAATATCGCCCAGATCGGCGTTGCGGAAAATATCTTCCTGGGAATAGCGCTGCTGGAACCCGGCGGAGCCAACGGTGTCGTATTGCTGCCGCTTTTCCTTGTCGGAGAGAACGGCGTACGCCTCGCTGATCTTTTTAAACTGCTCCTCCGCCTCCTTATTGCCCTTGTTGCGGTCCGGGTGGTGCTTGAGGGCAAGTTTGCGGTAGGCTTTCTTGATTTCCTCCGGTGACGCGCTTTTTTCCACACCGAGTAATTTATAGTAATCCATACCGAGCCTGCCTGTCTGTTCTGGCGTCTGTTATTAAATTGTTGTGCTGCAAAGAGCTGCTAGAACGGAACATCATCACCCATGACCGGCTCTGGAAAAGGCTGATCGTTGTATTGCTGGCCCTGGGAAGAATCTCCGCCACTGCCACGGGGGGAGAGCATCTTCATCTCCCGGGCCACGATCTCGGTGGTGTATTTGGTGTTGCCGTCCTTGTCATCCCATTTGCGGGTTTGCAGGCGGCCTTCAATGAAAACCTTGGAACCCTTTGACAGGTACTCGCCGCAAATCTCTCCCAGACGGCCAAAGGCCACGATCCGGTGCCATTCGGTCAACTCTTCCTTGGTGCCGTCCTGTTTTTTCCAGGTTTCCGTAGTGGCTACATTGAAGCTGGCGATGGCGGCTCCTGCCTGTGAGTAACGTACTTCCGGGTCTTTGCCGAGGTTGCCGATGAGGATGACTTTGTTGACCATTTCTTCTCCTTATATGTTTGATCGGGTTTGCAAAAGAAAGAGGCGTTGTTTGGGTAGCCCGCCCATCATAACGGCTATTGCCTGAGCCTGCACCAACCTTTTCCGGAGCGCTCTGGTTTCGCGGTGTGGCGGGCGGGGTACGATATCCCATAGTAAGGATCGCCCGGGCAAAAATCAACACCCAAAAGGGTGGGCCATGGAATTGGCATCAGCTCCGCATGATGGCGGCGTGCTCAGGGCGGGCTGCATTTTTTACGGGCTGCCAGGTCGAGCATGGCGGGCAACCCGCCCCTTTCTTCCGGGGTAAAACCAAAAACATCCCGCCAGATCTCATCGCTCTCCATGCAAAAATACAGACAGGTTTCCGGGTCCAGATAGCGGGAAAGATGCTGCGCCATGTGTTGGTACATCTCGGTGCGCAGGGGGCGGAAATAGCGGAATTTGTTGTCCAACCCCAGGACAAACTCTTCATGGAAAAAGCGGGACCTGGGGAAACGCGCGGTGGCAATGCCTTTCAGGGCGGGGAGAAAGCGCAGCGCCCCCATGCTGATCCAAACGATGCTTGCCGCCGGAACCGTGGCAAAGAGCCGGTCAATCGTCTCTTTGTAGCCCTTTTCCCAGCCGGGATGATAGATGAGCGGGTCAAAATGAAAGGCCAGTTTGTAGCCCCAGGCGGCGCATTGGGCAGCCGCCGCCAGCCGTTGGTCTAGGCTGGCGGTGCGCAGCTCTTCCTTGGCCATGATTTCTGTGCTGTTGAGCGACCAGGCCATGATGGTGCGACCGCCATGCTCGCAGTGCTTAAGGTTGTCCAGGGCCACGGCCTTGGACTTCAGCTCAAGCACCGCGTTGGGCTGATCCCGGAAAAATTCGATGAGGATTTTGCTCAAGCCCGTGACCCGGTCCAGGGCCATGCTGTCGGTGAATTCTCCGGTGCCGATGCGGCGGAAGGTTTGCGGGGCCTCGGCAAAGGTGGCGGTGAGCTCGGCCAGCAGATCCTCGGTATTTACAAAAAAAGAAAGCCAGGGGTTGTTGAGGTAGGCTTGCAGGATGCAGTAGACGCAGTCCATGGGACAGTTCATGCCGACATTGAGCACCTGATAGTCGCAGCAACGGTATTCTCTGGTCGCGGGGCAGGGCTTGAGAAAGCGGCCTCGGTTTTTGCAGAGAATAAGATGTTTTTTCCCGCTGGTGAGGCTCAGGGGGCCGGACCCGGCAGTGGAAAGATCGAGGCCGGAGCGTGGCGCAATAATCCGCACATCCCGGCCGGGGAGATTGGCCAGGATATTTGTGGTGAGGGGCAGATCCCGGCAGTCTTCCTCTACATAGACATGTTGGATTATGCTGGCCGGATCAAGATTGGTGGTATGGGGCATGGCGTTTGCCTTTCCTGGTTGCGTTTTGGTTGCGGCACCATACCGTAAAGAATCGGGTCGGCCAACGAGAAAATTCTTGACCCCCGGTTGGAAATCGCGCTACTATTTTTTAGGTGTTTATACCTATTCTCATCGTGCTTGACTTGTGGCCGGTTTTTATGATGCAATGATGGACAATCTTTTGAAGTTCCGCTGTTATTTTGTAAGGGGTGATACCCCACACACGTAAAGAGGCGAACGATGAAAGAGCAGGATTTTGCCAGGGTCAGTGAGCGTCTGGACGGGATATCCCGTCGTGATTTCATGAAGTTCTGCACGGTGATCGCTGCCGGCATGGGGCTTCCCCTTGAGTTCGCGCCGCAGATCGCGGCGGCGATCACTGCCCCGCAACGCCCCCCGGTGATCTGGCTTTCCGGCTCGGCCTGCACCGGCTGCACCGAATCGTTGCTGCGGCCCTCTCATCCTTCCCTTGAACACCTCATCCTTGATCTCATCTCCCTTGATTACAACGAAACCCTCAACGCCGGGGCCGGGCATCAGGCGGAAGCGGCTCTGCAGGCCTCGATTCAGAAGAATGCCGGCAAGTTCATTATGGTGGTGGAAGGCGCCATCCCCGTAAAAGACGGCGGGGTGTACTGCATGATCGGCGGCAAGCCTTTCAGCGAAATCGTCCGTGATACCGCAGCCAAGGCAGCCGCGGTTATCGCCATTGGCTCCTGCGCCTCCTGGGGCGGGGTTGCTGCGGCAAAACCAAACCCCACCGGCTGCATTGGCGCGCCGGAGTTTCTCAAGGGCAAGACCGTGGTGACGATCCCCGGGTGCCCGCCCAATGCCTACAATTTTCTCTCCACCGTGATCCACTTCCTGACCTTTAAAAAATTGCCCGCCCTGGATGAAAAAGGGAGACCGAAATTCGCCTATGGTCGCCTGATCCACGAAAATTGCGAACGCCGGCCCCATTTTGACGCAGGCCGGTTTGCCATCAAGTTCGGCGATGAGGGGCACCGGAAAGGCTATTGCCTGTTCAAGCTTGGCTGTAAGGGACCGATGACCTTTGCCAACTGTCCGGCCATCTTGTTTAACGAGGTCGGGCCAGGCGCCTGGCCGGTGGGTACGGGGCATCCCTGTTTCGGCTGCACCGAGGAAGGGGTGGGATTCAATATCCCGCTACATACCCAGGCCGACTTGAAGTACATCACCCCTGGGGCGGCGTATCCGCACATCGTCACCGAGCGGGGAGAGGGCGCCTCGGTGGGCGCTGTGGCCCTTGTTGCCGGGGTGGCTGGCGTGGCGCTGGGAGCCGGGGTGGCGGTTGCCAAGAACCTTGGCAAGACCGAGCATGGGTCTTCGTCAAAGGGAGAATAGGCCATGAAGATACGACGCAGGGATTTTTTAAAAGGGGTTGCGGCCAGCACCCTGTTGCTTGCCGCAGAGCAAACCCCGGCCCAGGCCAAACGAGCCCGCAAGGATCTGCCCCCCAATGCCGTTGGTATCCTGTACGACTCTACTCTCTGTGTCGGCTGTAAGGTCTGCGAACATGCCTGCAAACAGGCCAACAACAAGCCGGTGGAACACACCAACCCCAAGGAGCCGATGTGGGATAATCCCCAGGATCTCTCCGCCAACACCCTGAATGTTATCAAGCGCTACGGCGTTGAAGGGCAAAAAGACACGGTCGATGGTTTTGCTTTCATCAAGCGGCACTGCATGCACTGCCTTGATCCCGCCTGTGTTTCGGCCTGTCCGGCCTCGGCGCTGGTGAAAAATCCCGAGAACGGGGTGGTGACGTACAACAAAAAGGCCTGCATCGGCTGCCGTTATTGCCAGGTGGCCTGCCCCTACAATATCCCCAAGTTTGAGTGGGATTCGCCCTTCCCCGAGATTACCAAGTGCCAGCTGTGCGCCCATCTTCTGGCCAAGGGCGGGATTTCCGCCTGCTGCGCTGCCTGCCCCACCGGGGCTTCCCTGTTCGGGCCGGTGGAAAAGCTGCGGCTTGAGGCCAAGCGGCGGTTGGGTATGAAATTGGGAGAGTATTACGATTTTCCGGTGGCCAATATTGATTCCACCGAGGTGCAGCAGCACCGGGCCGGCGGATATGTCCAGCATGTGTATGGCGAGCGGGAGCTTGGCGGCTCCCAGGTTCTTTATCTGGCCGGGGTGCCGTTTGCCAACCTCGGCCTGCCCGATCTGCCCGAGGATTCCTATGTGGCCCTGGCGGACGGCATCCAGTACGCCATTTACAAAGGCATGGTTTATCCTCTCGTGGTCCTGGGCGGTCTGATCTACATCATCCGGAACAGGGAAGAGAAAAAGGAGTAGGGGCGCAAGTTCTGGCTTTTTACGGAAAGGAGTGTTCCCATGCAGGAAAGACAAGTATTAGGAGGCAAGGTGCTGACCATACCTTTTAAGGTATGCGCTGCCATCGTGCTCATTGGCCTTTTTTTCATCGGCAAACGGTTCATCTTCGGAATCGGCTCGGTTTCCAACATGAACGACGGCTATCCCTGGGGAATCTGGATCGCCTATGATGTGGTGGTGGGTACAGCCCTGGCCTGCGCCGGGTATTCCATCGCCCTGATCGTCTATGTATTCAACAAGGGTGAATATTCGCCTCTGGTGCGGCCTGCTTTGATGACCAGTATGTTTGGCTATACCCTGGCCGGAATCTCCGTAATCTTCGACATTGGCCGTTATTGGCAGGCCTATAACATCTTTCTGCCTTGGCTCAGCAACCTGCATTCGGTCATGTTCGAGGTGGCGCTGTGCATCGGCACCTATATCCTGGTGCTGTGGATGGAGTTTGCTCCGGTTCTGTTGGATAAGTTCAAGGCAGATGAGTTGAAGGTCAGGCTCAACCGGATCATCTTCGTCTTTATCGCCCTGGGCATCCTCCTGCCCACCATGCATCAGTCCTCGCTAGGTACCATGATGCTCATGGCCGGACACAAGCTTTCCCCCCTCTGGTGGAGCGGTTTTCTGCCCCTGCTTTTTTTGATCACCGCCGTGGTCATTGGCTATGCCGCGGTGATTTTTGAGTCGCTTGTTGCCGCCATTGCCTTCAAGCGGCCCATGGAGATGCATCTGCTCAGCAAGATCTCGGCACTCATGCCCTGGCTGCTTGGCCTTTATCTGGTGGTGCGGATCGAGGATGTGAACCTGCGGGGCTATCTGCCCCTGGCCTTTGACGGAGGACTTCTGGGTAACCTCTTCCTTCTGGAAAATTTGTTGTTTCTAGCCGCCCTGCTGATTCTGGCCTATCCCAGCAACCGGCAGAGTCCGAGGCTGTTGTTCATCGCCTCCTGCGCCATGCTGCTGGGGGGGAGCATGTACCGGTTCAACACCTATATAGTTGGCTTTGATCCCGGTACCGGCTGGCAGTATTTCCCCTCGGTGCCGGAACTGTTCATCACCTTCGGCATTATTGCTGCGGAAGTGATGGCCTACCTGTGGTTTGTCAAAACCTTGCCGGTGTTGCCCAAGCTCACCAAGGCATAATGCATATTGGAAAGGTAAAGTCCAGCTCAGGGCCGGAAAGGTTCGTAAACAAGGAGATTGTTCATGGCTAAGAGAATCGTCGTTGATCCCATCACCAGAATCGAAGGGCATCTCCGGATTGATTGCGAGATTGACAATGGGCGGGTGACCAAGGCCTGGTCTTCCGGCCAGATGTGGCGCGGAATCGAGTTGATCCTCCAGGGCCGCGACCCTCGCGACGCGTGGGTGTTTACCCAGCGGATCTGCGGGGTCTGCACCACGGTGCACGCCATTGCCTCGGTGCGGGCCGTGGAAAATGCCCTGGGCCTGGAGGTGCCGCTCAACGCCCAGTACATTCGAAACATGATGATCGGTGCCCACGGGATCTTCGACCATATCGTGCATTTTTACCACCTCTCCGCTCTGGACTGGGTGGATATTGTTTCCGCCCTCAAGGGCAGTCCCAAAGCCGCCGCCGCCCTCGGGCAGCAGCTTTCGCCCTGGCCTCATAACAGTGAGCAGGAAATTAAGGCGGTGCAGGAAAGGCTCAAAGGTTTTGTCGGCACCGGCCAGTTGGGGATTTTTGCCAGCGGCTACTGGGGCCACCCGGCCATGAAGCTCTCTCCGGATGTCAATCTGCTTGCCGCCACCCATTATTTCCAAGCCCTGGACTACCAGCGCCGGATCAACAAGGTGGTGGCCATTCTCGGCAGCAAAACCCCGCATATCCAGAATCTGGCCGTGGGCGGCGTAGCCAACCCCATCAACCCGGACAGCCAGTCCACCCTGACCATCGAGCGGCTTTACTATATCAAGACCCTGATCGACGAGATCGGCGATTTTATCAAAAACGTCTACATGGTCGATGTCGCGGCCATAGGCGCTTTTTATGCGGACTGGACCAAGTACGGAGCCGGGGTGACCAATTATCTTTCGGTGCCGGATATGCCCCTCGATACCAAGGGAACAGCCTTTGATCTCCCTGGCGGCTACATTGCCAATGGCAATGTGGGCTCGTTTAAGCCGATCACCGGGTTCAACGATGATTTCTTCAAGCAAGGGGTCAAGGAGGGGATCAAACACTCCTGGTACAAGGGAGACTGGGACCGCCACCCCTGGGAGGAGGAAACCGTGCCCCAGCATACCGACTTCCAGGACAACGGCAAATATTCTTGGGTCAAATCACCGACCTTCAACGGCAAACCGGCCCAGGTCGGGCCGTTGGCCAATGTATTGTGCATGTATGCGGCAGGGCACGCCCCAACCAAGACTTACACCGACGGCCTTCTGCAAACGGTGAGCAAGCTGGCCGGGGCCAAGGTCGGGATCGACGCTCTGCATTCCACCATCGGTCGGCATGCAGCCCGGGCGGTGCGTTGCGCCGTGTTGCACGATTCCCTGCTCGGTCAGTGGCAGGCTCTGATGGACAACATCGGCAGGGGGGATTATACAACCTTCAACGCGCCTGTATTCCCGAAGGGCGAACAGCGCGGGGTGGGTTTTCATGAGGCGCCGCGCGGGGTGCTGTCCCACTGGGTCGTGATCCAGGACGGCAAGATCAAGAATTATCAATGCGTGGTCCCGTCCACCTGGAACGCGGGGCCCAGAAACAACAAAGACGAGCCTGGACCATACGAAGCCTCGCTGGTGGGCAATCCGGTGGCTGACCCGGAAAAACCCCTTGAGGTGTTGCGCACGGTCCATTCCTTTGACCCGTGCCTGGCCTGCGCCATCCATCTTCTGGACCCTGAGAGTAGGGAAATCGTCACCGTCAGGACCGTAGCGTAAACTTGTTGTTTGGAATATTCATTAAAAACAGGCCGCCCCGGTTATCGGGACGGCCTGTTTTATAAGGAGGCGTATGGCTGACAAGATTTTGGTGCTTGGCGTGGGGAACGTGTTGCTTTCCGACGAGGGGGCGGGAGTACGAGCAGTAGAGCAACTCCAGCGCCGGTATGCCTTTCCTCCCCA
>JAPLJH010000094.1 GCA_026388695.1 Deltaproteobacteria bacterium
GGTGGGTTCCCGGCCGGTTTCCCGCAAGAAATCCTTGGCGCCCTTGAGGAGACGGTTGATGGTGTCGATCATGTGCACCGGGATACGGATGGTGCGGCCCTGATCGGCAATGGCCCGGGTGATGGCCTGCCTGATCCACCAAGTGGCATAGGTGCTGAACTTGTAGCCCCGACGGTATTCGAATTTTTCCACCGCCTTCATTAGGCCGATGTTGCCTTCCTGGATAAGGTCGAGCAGCTGTAGCCCGCGATTGGCGTACTTTTTCGCCACGCTGACCACGAGACGCAGATTGGCCTGCACCAGGGCGTTTTTTGACTCGCGGCTGACTTTTTCCCCGGCGGTGATTTCGGCAAGCAGGGTGGTCAGGGATTCCGGGTCGATACCATGTGCCTTGACGCAGCCTTGGAGAAAGAGGGGATACTTGACCGAGTTGTTCCGAATTTCGGCGGGCGGGGTAAGTTTGGCCCCTTGTTTGCGCAGCCGGGTTATGATGGCGGAGAGATGTTTGGCGCTGATGCGATCGTGCTCAAAAAGTTTGGCGATCGCCTTGCCGTTGCGTTTGACCCGGATTCTGATCTTCTGGGCTTCGGCCTTGGTAATGGCAGGATCCATCAGGTCGAGGCGGAAGGCAGAGAGTTCCTCGTTAAGGCGGTGCGCTTCGCTGATCTGCCAGAGGAAGTGTTCCTTCTTTTCTTCATTGACCTGGGTTTCTGCTTCATCTAAGCCGCGGAGAATATCGGCGATGGTGCGTTTTCCCGCGAGCATCTTGTCCGCCACCTCGCGCAGGTATTCAACGGCCAGCGGCGTGGTCAGGAGGGTGTCCTGGATAAGTTTTTCTCCGTCTTCGATTTTTTTGGCGATCTCGGTTTCCTCGTCCGAGGAAAGCAGACCGACGGAGCCCATTTCCTGGAGATACGCCTTGACCGGGTCCAGCTGGTTTCCGGAAAGATCCCGGGCCTTTGTAATCAAGCCTCCGCCATGGTTGTCATCCTCCTGGCCGACCGGATGCAAGCTTTCCTCCAGATCGCCATCGGTGTCCATATCCAGATCAAAAATAGCGGTCAGATTATTCGGACGTTCAACCGACCAACTGCTCTCCTCTTCCCCTCCACTTTCCAGTAAAGCATCCTCGACCAGCAGGACGCTGGTCATTTCCTTGGCTGCAGTTATCAGTGGTTGTTTGGATCCTTTCTCATGCCTCGCCATAGCTTTTCCACCCTCCTAAGTTAATTCGCCCCACCTCTTTAACTTATAATAAAAGCTGTCGATTGAAGTTCTGGTCCTAAGAATGCAGCGCCTCGTCCATCTGAATTTTCTGGGTCATCAGCTCCTTCAGAAGCTGTTCATTCTGGGTGTGCTGGGCTTCGCTGATTTGTCGCATAAGCCGTTCTTTTTTTGCCCTCAGGCTGGTTGTCGTGAGCCAACCCAGCATTTCTTGGGCCATCTGCTCTCGCATCTCTTCGGAATGCGAGGGCGTGGAGATGAGCATTCTGGAAATAAAAGATCGTTCCGGCCCGGTGGCAAGCTCCAGGAGTTGTTCCGCGCCGCCGGAGAGGTCCGGTTGTTTTTTAAGCAGCTGGAGAATGGCCAGGCCGAACTGGTTCATGATAATCTCTTCGAGACCCGCATCCAGAAAGGTGGGGAGATACTCGGGGTAGGCCAGCAGGAATTCAAGCAACTGTCGTTGTTTCATGGGGAGCTTGGCTTCGTCTTTTCCCGGCGAGGCAGTGGGTCTTGCGGCTTGGCTGTTTGCTGGCGCGGGAGTGACGACCCCCTCAAGGAGCTGCTGCGGAGTAAGGCCCAGTTTTTTGGCAAAGTGCGAAACAAAGAGGGTGCGCTGGAGATGCTGATCGCCAATGGCCTTGATCAGCTCCTGGAGTTCCGCAACGATTTTGGTCTTGCCGGCCACGCTTGAGCCATATTGGGCAACGAGCTTGTCAAAAACAAACTCGGGTAGCGGCATGGCGGCCCCAAGGTGCTTGTTCAAGCCCTCCGGGCCAAATTCCCGGACAAAGGTGTCTGGATCATGGGCATCCGGCAGCACCGCGATTCTGGCCGTGACCTGTTCGCTCAAAAAGAGCGGGACCGAGCGCATGGCGGCCTTGAGCCCTGCCTGGTCGCCATCAAAAAGAAGGATCACCTCATCGGTGTAGCCCCTGAGCGAGCGGATATGGGCTTGGGTCAGGGCGGTGCCCAGAGGGGCGACCACATTGCGCACCCCATGCACGACCAAAGACAGCAGATCGAAGTTGCCTTCAACCACCAGGCAGTTTTTGGCTTGGCGGATGTGCTCCCGGTTCTGGTAGAGGCCAAATAAGGTCCGGCTTTTGTCAAAGACCGGGGATTCCGGCGAGTTCATATACTTGGGTTGGCCATCGTCCAGAATCCGGCCGCCAAAAGCGACAACCCTGCCGGTGAGACCGATAATGGGAAACATGACCCGATTGCGGAAGCGGTCATAAAAGCCGCTATTATCTCGGGGTACGATCAGGCCGGCCTCTTTGGCCGCCTCGGTGGCGATCTTCTGTTTGGGCAGGGCGTTGACGAGATAATTCCAGCTGTCCGGGGCAAAGCCCAGGCGAAATTCTTTGGCGATCTCCTCGGGGATGCCCCGTTTGGTAAGATACTCACGGGCCTTTTGCGCACTCGGATCGGAAAGCAGGAGCTGGTGGAAGAGCTCGGCCGCCTTTTCGTTGGCGACATGCAATGCCTCGCGCTTCTGGGCTTTTTCCAGCTCTTGCGGGTTGAGCGGTTTTTCCGGCAGGGCGATCTGGTATTTGCGGGCCAGTTCCTTCAGCGCCTCGGCAAAGCTCAGGCGGTGAAAATTCATCATGAAGCTGATGGCATCCCCGCCCTCGCCGCAACCAAAGCAGTGGTATGTTTTACGATCTGGGTTGACGGTGAAGGAAGGCGTTTTTTCGGAATGAAAGGGGCAGAGCCCCTTGAGGTTGGTGCCCGCACGTTTGAGGGAGACATGTTCACCGATGATTTCGGCGATGTCTGCGGCGTCCTTGACGAGCTGGACGGTATCTTCACCCTGATATCCAGCCATACCGTCAAAAAGACTCCTTACTGCAAAAGGAAAGGTGCAAGATTTGCGACAACTGTTGTATGCTAACAGCTATCTTTTCTGTGTAATCAATCTGAGGGGTGTGTCAAGGAAAAAACATAGCGAAGTCAACTTTTTAGGTTGTTTTGTAGCATAAAAATTTTACTAAATAATTAAACCATTGCGCACTTTCCCCTGGCTTGCGGCCGCATTTTTAGGAGAAGCCGTTTCATGAAGAACCGTTATGATGAAAAAGAGGCCCAGGCCTTTGTCGGGGCCTATCCCCAGTGCCCGCCGGAACTTGCTCTCAGGGTCTATACCTCGCGGCTCCTGGGCGCAGAAGAAGATCTTGTGCTGCATGGCGGCGGCAACACCTCGGTGAAGTGCGGCATCACCAACCTGGTGGGGGAAGAGCAGGAGATTCTCTATATCAAGGGCAGCGGCTGGGATCTGGGGCTCATCGCGCCCCAGGGCTTTCCCGGTCTTGATCTGGCCTATCTCCGCAAGCTGCGGCAGGTTGGGAACCTAAGCGATGCGGAGATGGTCAACCAGTTCCGCACCCATCTCTTGGACGCCGGTTCGCCCAATCCCTCCATCGAAACCCTGGTGCATGCCTTTCTGCCCCACCGGTTTATCGACCATACCCATGCCGATGCCATTGTCACCTTGACCAACCGGGAAGACGCCGAGAATATTGTGCACGAGGCTCTGGGTGCACATATCGGCATCCTGCCCTTTATCATGCCCGGCCTGCCCCTGGCTCTGGCCATGGCCGAACTCTATGAAAGCAGGCCCGAGATCGACTGCATCATTCTCAAAAACCACGGCATCTTCACCTTCGGCGATGATGCGAAGACCGCCTACGATCGAATGATCGACTACGTGAGCCGGGCCGAGGCGTATCTCGCCAAGCGCGGCGCTGGGGCAACCAAAAGCCCCGCTGTCGATCCGGGGGTGGTGCAAGCCTCGGTGGTGCTGCCCATCCTGCGGGGGGCGTTGAGTTTTGTCGAGGATTCGGGCCGCCGCCGCACCATGCAACTGGACATCCGGCAGAATGCGGAGATCCTGGCCGCCCTTGTCCGGCCGGATGCCAAAGCGCTTCTCGTCAACGGGGTACTCACCCCGGACCATGTGATCAGGACCAAGAATTATCCTCTGTGGCTTGAGGCGGCGGGGCTTGACGAGGACGAGACCCTGAACGCGGTGCGCAATGCCCTGGCCCAATACCAAGAGGAGTATGACCAGTACTTTGCGGCCCAGGCGGCGGCGAAAAAGGTCGCCCGTACCAAGCTCGATTCCATGCCTCGGGTTGTTCTTGTTCCCGGCCTGGGCTTGGTTGCGGCCGGGTTCACCCAGAAGGATGCGGCGATTGCTGCGGATATCGCCGAGCACACCATCGCGGCCAAGTTGCAGGGCGCGGCTCTTGGCCCGTACCACGAGCTTGGGCAGGACTCTATCTTTGACATGGAATACTGGCCGCTGGAGCAGGCCAAGCTGGGCAAGACAAAGTCAAAGCCCCTTGAGGGCCGCACCGCTCTGGTGACCGGCGGGGGTGGGGCCATTGCCATGGGAATCGGCCGCAAGCTTTTGGAGGCCGGAGCCAGGGTCTTCATGACCGACATCAACCAGGAGCGGCTGGAAACGGTCTGCCATAATCTGGCCGACACCTTTGGTAGCCGGATGGTTTCCCCGCTGCTCATGGACGTGACCAACGAAGAATCGGTGCGGCTCGGCTTGGAGCAGCTGGTCATGGAATGCGGCGGCCTGGACATCCTGGTGCCCAATGCGGGCATCGCCCATGTGGCAAAGCTTGCCGACCTGAGCGAGGCGGCCTTCACGCAGGTCATGGAGGTCAATTGCCTGGGGGTCTTTCAGGTGATCAAGGGGGCGATCCCCATCCTGCGGCGGCAGGGCACCGGCGGCAGCATCGTGATCAACAGCTCGAAAAACGTCTTTGCCCCAGGTGCTGCCTTTGGTGCCTACAGCGCCTCCAAGGCCGGGGCGCACCAGCTGGGCAAGGTTGCCGCCCTGGAGCTGGCCGAGTTCGGGGTGCGGGTCAACATGATCAATGCCGATGCGATTTTCGATGACGCGGGCGTTTCCTCTGGCCTCTGGGATGTGGTGGGGCCGGAGCGGATGCGTTCCCGCAATCTCGATCCGGAAGGGCTCAAGGATTATTATCGCCAGCGCAATCTTCTGAAGGTCACGGTACATGCCGACCATGTCGGCAACGCGGTGGTTTTTTTCGCCAGCGAGCAGACCCCCACCACCGGCGCCACCCTGCCGGTGGATGGCGGGATCATGGCCGCCTTTCCGCGCTAAAGAAAAAACACAGGGCTGGAAATGGTGGAGCCCTTGGTGTATGTTTGCCTCAAGGCAGGCGTGAAAAATTGAAGAATCAAGGAGGCTATTTTCCATGGCGGAAATAAAGAGCACCATGGACATGGTGATGGAACGGGCGGCCAGAATGGCTGCCGCCGGGGATGGGGAAGGCGATTATCTCGGGGAAGAGCAGCTCAAGGAGGGCATGCGCCTTGGCGCCGCTTTCATGCGTGGGGAACCAGGCCTGAGCGAAAGGCTTGGCACGTTGTCGGAGGCAGAGAAAGGCCCGGTGCGGAAAGGGGCGGTGCAGGCAATGCTACGCAACATCTTCCTGGCTCGCGAGGTGGAAAAGCAGGAGCTTGCTGACAAAGCCATGCACGGCCTGGTTGAAATCGGCCAGGGCGATGGAGAGCTGCTCCAGATCCTGGCGGAAATGAAAAAAATCCTCGATGGCTACCGCCAGCATGGCGAACAGCTCAAAGAACAGCTGGAAGCCCAGTTCAGCCAGCAGATGGCCTTGATGGAACAGAATCTGGCCAAGCAGACCGGCCAGACCATGAAGCTGCAACCCTCCCAGCACCCCAAATTTCAGGAGGAATGGGCGCGGATTCAAGGCCAGCTCAACGAACAGTACGGCAAGGCCCTGCAACAGCTGAAAGACCTGGTTGAAAACCATCTGGCCATGGAGGTTGCCCCGTAACCGAGGGGCGGTTCAGGAAAGGAGAGAGGCATGGAAGCAGAAATCTGGCTTGATGTGGAAGAGGCCGATCCCAAGGATCTGCCCGAGGTTGAAAAAAGGTTCAAGGACTGGTACGCAACCGGAGCGGAAGCGCGCTACAACAAGCCGTGCTTTGCCTTCCTCTCGGTGCTCGATAAGCCGTTCCGCTACCAGGTGGATTTCGGCCAGGCCGATTTCACCCTGGCCATTCAGGGCTTGCATGGCAAGCTCTTTCGGTATGGGGTCAAGGTTTTTGTCCACTTCATGCATTGACCCCATGCCGAACCAGGAAATCCTTGATCGGATCAGGCGCAGCCTCAAGCGCCGCCAGCTCGACGCCATCCTCGTAACTCAGCCGGAAAATCGCAGGTATCTCAGCGGCTATACGGCCAGGGACCATGCGATCAACGAAAGCGCGGGCGTTTTGCTCATCCCCTGTGAGGGCGAGCCCTACCTGTTCACCGACTCCCGCTTCCACTTGCAGGCGGAACAGGAGGCCACGGGTTTTCGGGTCAAGCTCTATCCCCGGGGGCTGTTTCCCCTGCTGCGCTTGCTGCTCAAGCGGCACCGTATCACCAGGCTGGCTTTTGAGAGCCATTATTTCCTCCATTCCACCTCTCTGACCTTGGCCAAGCTGGCTGATGACCTCAAGATGGAGCTGATGCCGCTCACCGGCTTTATCGAGGAGCTGCGGCTCGTAAAAGATGCGGCGGAGTTGGCCTTGATCGAACAGGCGGTGCTCCTTAACGAAGCAGTGTTTCAAGAGATCTACCCCACCCTGCGCCCTGGCCAGACCGAAAAAGAGGTGGCCTCGGCCATCGAAAACGCCATGCGGCTTAAGGGTGCTGAGCGACCGAGTTTCGAGACCATCGTCGCAGGCGGACCCAACGCGGCCCTGCCCCACGCGACTCCCTCCGACCGGCCGCTGGCTGCGGGGGAAACCATTGTCATTGATATGGGCCTGGTTTTGGACGGCTACTGTTCGGACATGACCCGCACCGTGGTGCTGGGCACCCCGGACGCCAAAACAGTGGCGTTGTTTCGCTTGGTGCGCAAGGCGCAACTGGCCGGGCTCAACAGCCTGCGGGCCGGGATAAGCGGGATGGTGGTGGACAAGATCGCCCGCAGCGTGATAGAACGGGCGGGCTTAGGCGAGCGGTTTGGTCACGGCCTTGGCCACGGGGTGGGGTTGAACGTTCACGAAGGCCCCTCGCTCAACTACCGGAATCGCAAGCCTCTTGCCGCCGGCATGGTGGTCACGGTGGAGCCGGGGGTGTATATCCCGGATTGGGGCGGGATTCGATTGGAGAACATGGCGGTGATTGAAGAAGAGGGGTGTAGGGTGTTGAATCAGGATACTACTTTTTTGGATCTTTAAGGTGTGTTCGTTCTTCTGTTCATTTCTTTGCGTGCCCAAAGAAACGAACCAAAGAAAGGGCACCCCGCCATTTGTCCCGCCTAAGGCGGGATGCCCTGTGCTCCTCGATGCTGCCGGGAGTTTGCAAACTCGGCTGCGCCTCAAACAGTGCAAACTCCTTTTTCGGCAGCCTCTCCGGTGCTCGGCTGCGTGACCATGGGGAAAATGCAGGAGTGGCTTGCGCCACTCTAATTCATTAATTTTCAGGAAAATCATTGTTATGCGAAACGATCAACGGGCTGCGGATGCGCTGCGGCCGGTAACTATTGAAAAGGGCTTTCAGCCCCAGGCTTACGCCTCGTTGTTGATTACCATGGGCGGTACTCAGGTGTGTTGCGCCATCACCATGGAGACCAGCGTTCCGCCCTTTTTGCGGGGCACCGGCCAGGGCTGGATCACGGCGGAGTACGGCATGTTGCCCTGTTCAACCAACAGCCGCATGCAACGGGAGGCGGCCAAGGGCAGGTCTGGCCGCACCTATGAGATTCAGCGGCTCTTGGGCCGTTCGCTGCGGACCATGATCGACCTTACTCATTTGGGCGAAGTGACCCTTCGGGTGGATTGCGACGTGCTTAAGGCCGATGGCGGCACCCGGACCGCCTCGATCACCGGCGCGGCCATTGCCATGCGGGATGCCATCGAGCGCATGCACCGGGAAGGGGTTTTGGCCACCATGCCGGAGATCCTGCCGGTGGCAGCCATCAGCGCTGGCATCGTTAACGGCCAAGCTCTGCTTGATCTCAATTATGTCGAAGATTCCACGGCCGAGGTGGATGCCAACTTTGTCATGACCGGAGATGGCCGCTGGGTGGAAACCCAGTGCACCGCCGAAGGCAAGCCCTTCTGGCCCGAGGATTTCGGCCGGATGGCAGTCCTGGCCCGCAAGGGCATCGATGAGCTGTTCACCTTCTGGGCCCAATGATGACCTCCTCTCCTTTTACCCTGCATAGTAAAGCCAGCGACTGTGCCGCCCGGCGCGGCGAGGTGCGGACCCTGCACGGCACGGTGCAGACCCCGGTCTTCATGCCGGTGGGCACCCAGGCCACGGTCAAGGGCGTGACCCCGGAAAACCTCAAAGACCTGGGCGCTCAGATCATCCTCGGCAACACCTACCATCTCTACATCCGGCCCGGCCATGAGCTGATCCGCAGCTTCGGCGGCTTGCACAAATTTATGAACTGGGACAGGCCCATCCTCACCGACAGCGGTGGCTTCCAGATCTTCAGCCTCAAGGACCTCACCAAGATCACCGAGGAAGGCGCCGCCTTCAAATCCCATCACGACGGCAGCAAGCTCTTTTTGAGTCCCGAGGATGCCGTGGCCGTGCAGGAGGCCCTGGGTAGCGACATCATGATGTGTCTGGACACCTGCATCCCCTATCCGGCCACCCGCGAGGAGGCCATTGCCTCCACCGATCTCACCGGTCGTTGGGCCAGGCGTTCCCGTGCGGCCCATAAACAACGGGGGCAGTTGCTCTTTGGCATCATCCAGGGCGGCATGTACCCAGACCTGAGGACCCGGGCGGTGGAAGAGCTGGTGGAGATCGGTTTTGACGGCTATGCCCTGGGGGGCTTGAGCGTGGGCGAACCCGCCGAGTTGATGATGGAGATCACCGAAGAGATCGCCGCCCTCATGCCCGTGGATTATCCCCGTTATCTCATGGGGGTAGGGACCCCGGAAAACCTGGTGGAGGCGGTGTATCGCGGCATCGACATGTTCGACTGCGTCATGCCCACGCGGAATGCCAGAAACGGAATGCTCTTTACTTCAAGCGGCAGGCTTGTTATAAAAAACGCTCGCCATCAGGATGACCACCGGCCCGTGGATGAGGAGTGCGACTGCTACACCTGCCGCAATTATTCCCGGGCCTATCTGCGGCATCTGTTCATGGCCAGGGAGATTCTCTCCTCGCAGTTGAACACCATCCACAACCTGCATTATTATGTGGGGCTCATGGGCCGGATCCGTAAGGCCATTGAAGAAGATCGTTTCAGCCAGTTCCGGCAGGAGTTTTATGCCAAGCGGGCGGTAGAGTAAAAGGGAAGCAGGCGGATTTTGGCTTGCCGGGAAAACTTAATTTGAATCGGAGGGGATTATGGTTAGTGTAGCTTATGCCGCAGACGCTGCGGCCGGTGCTGGTGGGGCGCAAGGCTTGATGAGCTTCTTGCCGCTGGTGTTGATCTTTGTTGTGTTCTACTTTCTCTTGATCCGTCCCCAGCAGAAAAAGGCCAAGGAGCATCAGGAATTCATCGCCAATCTCAAGAAGGGCGACGAGGTTCTGACCAGCGGCGGCCTCCAGGGCAAGATCACCGGGTTGACTGACCGGGTGGCAACCCTTGAGATTGCTGAGAATGTGCGGGTGAAGATCGCCCGGCCTTATATCCTGGGCTCGGTTGCGGCCATGGAAGGCGGCGAGGGGAAAGAGGGTGCGGCTTGCGCCATCGGTGGTGGTGGGAAGGGGTGTTGAGGTTGAGTTAGCCCTTCACCGGGAGTGAAGCGAAAGATGAGATTTAAGGCCTGCCTGGGTTTTTCCAGGCAGGCCTTTTTTTGGGTGGTAACGGATGGGCGACAGGGAAAAGCCAGTTTTACTGGCCAAAGATAAATCTCACGATGGTCATTGCCAGTGCAAAGAGGTATCCGTATGCAAACGTATCGAGTCGGATAGTGATTTGTTCTCGGCGGCGTCGCCAAGCCCCGAGTGCAGCCATTGCTCCCCCCGCCGCGAAGGGGGTAAGAAGCAAACTGGCAATTTGTGCGCTGCGGGTGACGATGAACAGCATGGGGAAAACCCATAAGCTGAGCGCCCCTGCACTCGCGCCAAAAAGTGCGTAGCCCATTGCTGCAAGCCACGGGTTCGGCGGTTTTTTGAATGGTTCCCGAACAGTACGAAGGCCGACTTCAAACAATGCCTCAAAGGCAATTTGAAGGAGTACTTCGCCGACAAACTGAAAGAGGAATTCAAAAATTATTTCCATCAGTCAATCCCGTTCATGGCCCAGGTCATGATGCACCGTCTTGATACAGCGATCCATCACCACCATCAGTCCAGCCGCCTTCGCTGTTCTGGCCGCCTCGGCGTGGATCACCCCCTCCTGCATCCAGACTGCCTTGGCGCCTACGGCAATGGCCTCGGCCACGATGGGCGGCACATCCTCGGAGCGGCGGAAGATATCGACAATATCCACCGGGCCTGGGATTGAGTTAAGATCGGGGTAGCAGGGCAGGCCGAGGATTTCTTCCTGCCCCGGATTGACCGGGATCACGGTGTAGCCCGCCTCGATCAGGTAGCGGGCCACCATGTTGCTGGGTCGGGATTCCTTGGGGGAGAGGCCGACCACTGCGATGGTTTTGGCCGTGCTTAGCAGTTTTTTTATGGCCGGGAGATCATTAAGGAGCATACGGGTGTCTCTTGCTATGGGTTCGTGGTTCTGCAAATCTGCATGATAAAGGTGGGAAAAGGTATTATATTGTTTTTTCACTCGCGGCAAAGCGAAAAAACACAACGAATGAGGCAGAGCATGTGCCAGATGAGTATAGTTCTTGAGCAGGACGGCAAGGAAGAGGTAATTTTGGACAATGCCTCGCTGCTTGAGGTTGTCGATGATGGGGTGCGGGTTTCCGCCTTGTTTGAAGAACCGAAACTCATTCTCCACGCATCGGTGCGCGCCATTGATTTTCTCCATGGCAAGGTAACCGTGACAAAAACAAAAGGAACCGTCTGAGATGGACCAGAAAACCACGATGGAAAAGCTGCAGATTCTTCTGCCCCACTGGATTGAGCACAATCACAACCACGAGACCGAATTCAAAAAATGGGTGGACTTGGCGCGGGCCGAGGGACAGGGTCCGTTGGCGGAGCTTTTAGATAAGGCCGTGGCCAGCATGGCCGAAACCGATGGCATTCTGAAAAAGGCTCTGGCGGAAGTTGGCGGGCCAGGCGCAGGCCATCATCACGGTCACGATCACCACCACCATCATCACGATTGAGCCCTATTTCTCAAAGGCTCGCAGGCCTGCAATGGCTTGGTGCTTCAGGGATTCCAGGGTGGCCTTCACCGTGATCAGCCAGAAGTCTTCCGGGTCTGTCTCAATCTGTCTGCGCAGGCTTGCCTCCAGCCAGTGGGAATCATCGGGCAGGTTGTAAAACTGGCTGTCGATCCCGAAAAAGCCGTCGAGCAGATGGGCCATGGTGTGGAAGATCTTGCTTTGAAAGCCTTGCGGCATGGTCAACAGATCGTCGAACTCCTTGGTGCCAGCGGCCCGTAATTCCCCGGTTAATTGTGTCAGCACTTGCCGGTTTGCGGCCAGACCCTGTTCAAGCCAGGGCCAGAAGCGCGGGTCCGTTGCTGAGCAAGATTCTGCCGTCACAACCCGCACCGCGTCGTACTGCACCAGGGAGGTGTGGTCGAGAAAGCGCAGGACATGGGCGGAACTTTTTTCAAAATCCGGCTCCATGGCCAGGATTTTGTGGGTCACTTCCAGTTTCATTTTCCCTCCTCAAAATAGCGGCAGCCGGGTGATCTCCATAAAGCTCTGCACGTGGTATTCCGCTGGCAGGTCCGGGCTTTTGAAGGCGATGAGCCGCATGCCCAGAGCGGCTGTATGCTCACGATCCACCATGGAGTCGCCGATGTACACCGCCTCGTCCACCGCAAAGCCGAAATGGGCCAGGATCTGCTCCAGCGCCTCGGGATGGGGTTTTGGGTGGGCCACGTCAAAGGCGGTGACCACCTTGTCGAATCGGTCCGCCAGGGAAAACATCTGTAGCACCGGACCCATGGTGGAGGTCCGGTTGGTGCTGATCGCGGTTTTGTAGTCGGGTCGGAGAAAATCGAGAAACTGGAAAAGATCCGGCTCCATGAGCATGTATTGTAGGTAGGGGGTGTAATCGAGGGTCTGGCGGTAGGTCTCGGCCCGCTCTAGATCCGCCGGGTAAGCGCGGAAAAGATGGCGGGTGGAATCCATCACATGGTGCATGTGGACGTATTCCAGCTCCTCCTCGTCCATGGGTGGGCGGCCAAAGGCCTCGCGGAGATGATTGTAGTAGACCCGGTTGGCGTTTTTGGAGTCGAACATTACGCCATCGCAGTCAAACACGACGAGTTTTAAAGGGGGCATGGTGAAGAATCCTTGCCATCCTGCCTGGTCCGCGCTATGTAAAATCCTTTAGCAGGACGGGCGAATCAGGGCGTTGGGCAGATAAGGTTGCATTTGGTGACTGCGCGAATGAGCCTCATCTTTACCGAATATCTTTGGAAGATGTCAAGCGGTTAACCGCACGGGGTGGCCATGAAACAGAGCACCGATTTTCTCGTGATTGGCAGCGGCATCTCCGGGCTTTCCTTTGCTATCAAGGCCGCGCGCTTGGGATCGGTGACCATTGTCACCAAGAAGGCCAAGGTGGACACCGCCACCAATCTGGCCCAGGGCGGGATCGCCGCGGTGCTGTCGCCGGAGGATTCCTTTGCCCTGCACATCGAGGACACCCTCCGCTCCGGGGCCGGGCTCTGCCATGAGGATATTGTCCGGCTGGTGGTGGAGACCGGCCCGGATCGGATCGAGGAGCTGATCCGCCTTGGGGTGCAGTTCCAGAGCGAGGCTGGTGACCCCAGCCATCTCGATCTGGGCAAGGAGGGTGGCCACTCGGCCCGCCGCATCGCCCACGCCATGGATCTCACCGGGCGGAAGATCGAAGAGGGGCTCCTGGCCCAGGTGGCGGCCAACCCCAAGATCACGGTGCTGGAGAATCATCTGGCTGTGGATCTGCTGGTCAGCTCCAAGACCGGCACCCCGTACCAACCGCATGACAGCTTCAGCGATCAGTGCCTGGGCGCCTATGTTTTTGACCGGGAAACCGGCCGGATCGACACCTGGCAGGCCAAGGCCACGGTGCTCTGCACCGGCGGCACCGGCAAGGTCTATCTGTACACCACCAACCCGGATATCGCCACCGGGGACGGCATTGCCATGGCCTACCGGGCCGGAGCCAAGGTTGCCAATCTGGAGTTTGTTCAGTTCCACCCCACCTGCCTCTACCACCCGCAGGTGAAGAATTTCCTGATCTCCGAAGCGGTGCGCGGCGAGGGCGGGCGGCTCATCGACCAGCGCGGCTTGGCCTTCATGCACAAGTATGATGCCCGGGGAGATCTTGCCACCCGAGACACGGTGGCCCGCGCCATTGACAGCGAGATGAAGGCCAGCGGTGATGATTGCGTGTATTTGGACATCACCCACCAGCCTGCGGAGTTTCTCAAGAACCGATTCCCCACCATCTATAATAAATGCCTTTCTCTGGGGATCGACATGACCAAGGTGCCCATTCCAGTGGTGCCTGCGGCCCACTATATGTGCGGCGGGGTGGTCACGGACCAGTGGGGTAAAACCAACATCGAAGGTCTTTTTGCCTTTGGCGAGGCCGCCTGCACCGGGTTGCACGGCGGCAATCGGTTGGCCAGCAATTCCCTGCTCGAGGCGGTGGTTTTTGCCCACCAGGCCTATTTGGAGTGTGAACGGGAATGGCCTACCCTGCGCGAAGCCGCCCTGCCCGAGGTGGCGGAATGGTTTGCCGGTGAGGCCCAGCGCATTGAGGAGAATGTCTTGGTCAGTCATAACTGGGATCAGATCAGGCGGTTGATGTGGAACTATGTGGGCATCGTCCGCACCGAGAAACGCCTTGCCCTGGTGCAGGAACGGCTCCGGGTTATCGTCGGCGAGGTGAACCAACATTATCACGACTATATCCTGACCCCGGACCTCATTGAACTGCGCAATATCGCCCAGGTTGCCGAGCTCATCGTGCGCTGCGCCTGTATCCGCAAGGAGTCCCGCGGCCTCCATTATTTGGTGGATTTCCCCAAGCCCGACGATGCGCATTGGAAAAAAGACACCATCATCCAGCGGCAGGACGGCGAATCTGGCCCGGCTGCCGCACTCAGCGAGTAACTAACCGGATAGTCGTCGTAACTCCAACCTCCGCAGTCAAAAACCCTTCAAAATGTAAGCTTTTCGTTAAGCGCTTTCGCTTCGCATTCCCTTGATTTTCCGCGCAAAAACCCCCATCAATTTTTCTTCTTTTTCGGTCCATTTTTGCTTGCATGTATACTACCGGTAGTGCGATAATGGCTTCCGAAACACAAC
>JAPLJH010000001.1 GCA_026388695.1 Deltaproteobacteria bacterium
AGCGCTTCCCGACATACAACTATTTCCAGAGTCTGTGATGAGGAAAAAAAACAAACGCGGCAGACAGATCAGACTCTTTCTTTTTTTCGGCCTTCTCCTGACTCTGTTCATTATTCTGATTGTCTCCACGGTGGGTCGCCAAGAATTTAACGCCCCCCACAAATTAGCCCTTGAAGTCATCGGCACGGCCCAATACGGCATTACCCGGTTAACCGGAAGTTTTAAAAATGGCTGGCATAACTATTCCGCGCTGATCAACGTCCGGGAGGAAAACGCCCGCTTACGGGAAGAGCTCCAGAAACACAAGGCCGTCAACAACGAATACCGGGAAGCGGTAGCCACCAATGTCCGGCTGGCAAAGCTTCTTGAGATGAAAGAAACCCTCCCTGCCCCCACCCTTACCGCCGAAATCATCGGGGTGGACCCTTCGCAGTGGTTCAAGACCATCATTATTGACCGGGGCAGCAGCGATGGAGTCCAGGCCGGCATGCCCGCCGTAACAGTGGAAGGCGTTGTGGGACAAGTCACAAACACCTCCCCCCATTTTGCCAAGATTCTCCTGGCAACCGACCCAAATAGCGCCCTTGACGGTCTGGTCCAGGAGACGAGGGTTCAAGGAATCATCAAGGGTGGGGGCACCGGCTTCCACATGGAATATGTGCTCAAAAACAACGAGGTGGCAAAAGGCGATAGAATCGTCACCTCCGGGATCGGCGGGGTTTTCCCGAAAGGCGTACCCATCGGCACGGTTTCAAAGGTCGAAAGATCAGGCCGGGGAATGTTCCAAGAAATTGAGATAGCACCCGCTGCGGATTTCTCCCAACTGGAATATCTGATTATTGTCATGAAAAAGGATCCGCTGGCTAAATAATGATGAACTCGCCAACAGGGAAAAAAGTCACAGGTCCGCAACACAATATCAACGAGTTACCAAGCGATAACTGTTGTAATCGCGGCACTTTGCGATTTCAACAAATAATGATGCGCACCCACCCAGAAAAGATGCCCTCCAGACAAGATCCGGCGCGACGATCCACCGAGACATCACCCCGGCCCCAGGCGTTGCCCAGGCCATTGCTTTCTACAATCCCAACCCAGACCCGCACCCAATGGTTCTAAGTTTCCTTTTTCTCTCAGGGACCATCCTTCTCATCCTGCAGACCACTCTGCTCCATTCCTTACCGGAATGGTTTGGGCGTCCCAACCTGCTGTTTTTGTTTATTGTTTTCCTCGGAACATACCTCGATCTCTATAAAGGCGCGATGCTGGCCCTGCTGTTTGGCCTGATCATGGATATCTTCTCCGGTGTTTTTCTTGGTCTCCACCCGGTGATCTACCTCGTGCTCTTCTTCGTCCTTCAGGCCATTTCCAGACACCTGGCCATCAATGAGTCGATTCACCAGATCCCGCTGGTTGCCTTGAGCTATCTTTTTACCGCCAGCAGTATCTTTATCTTCACCTCGATTCTGACGCCGGAGAACAGACTGTACTGGGCCTGGGGAAGTGAAATTCTGCAAGTCCTTATTCTCTCGGTTATCTGTGTCCCATTTTTCAATTTTTTCCATTGGCTCACCACGGTTTTTGATAGCAAGAATGCGAACAATCCGTTTCGCCGTGCAAAAACAGGAAACCGCTACCGGATGCAGTAAGGATTCCCCACAAAAATATGTCGCTACGTCCCCTTACCAAAATAAACAAGATTGATCCCGCCGAGCTCAAGATGCTCA
>JAPLJH010000113.1 GCA_026388695.1 Deltaproteobacteria bacterium
AATGCCAACCATTAACCAGCTGGTGCGGCACGGACGGAAAGTTAAGATCAGCAAGACCAATACGCCTGCGCTGAAAGGTTCTCCGCAGAAGCGTGGTGTTTGCGTCCGTGTGTATACCACTACCCCCAAGAAGCCAAACTCGGCACTGAGAAAGGTTGCCAGGGTGCGGCTGACCAACGGGATCGAGGTTACCTCGTACATCCCCGGTATTGGCCATAATCTTCAGGAGCATTCAGTTGTCCTGATTCGCGGTGGCCGGGTGAAGGATCTTCCCGGTGTCCGCTACCATATTATTCGCGGTACCTTGGACACGCTTGGCGTTGCTAACCGTAAGCAAGGTCGTTCCAAGTATGGAGCCAAACGGCCGAAATAAGCGGTTTGCTTACTGCGTGAGAAGGAGTTTTAAAGATGCCTAGAAAAAGACTTGTAGCAAGGCGTGGGGTTGAACCGGATCCGCGTTTTAATAGTGTCCTGGTTTCGAAGTTTGTCAACGCCCTGATGGATGATGGCAAGAAAAGTATTGCCCGCGGCATTTTTTACGGCGCCATGGATATGATCGAGAGCCGTATCACTGAGGCAGATCCTATTGTGGTGTTTGAGAAAGCCATGGAGAAGGTGCGTCCTCGCCTTGAGGTGAAATCCCGTCGAGTTGGTGGCGCGACCTATCAGGTGCCGGTGGAGGTTCGTCCTGAGCGAAGGAACGCCCTGGCTATTCGCTGGTTGGTGAATTTTGCACAGAAAAGACCTGGGAAAACCATGGCTGACAAGCTGGCCGGTGAACTTGCCGATGCCTACAACAACCGTGGCGCTGCAGTGAAGAAACGCGAAGATACGCACCGTATGGCCGATGCCAACAAGGCGTTTGCCCATTACCGCTGGTAATTATTGGGCTCTTGGTTTTCCTTGGTTGACAAAGCGGCAGGGAGGAGGTATTAACACCAATCCTTGTCGGACGGGCTGGGTTGAAACAGTCTGTAAATTAAGTGACCAGGGGAAAAAGAGTGGCTGTGAAAGATTCGCTGCGGTATCTGCGCAATATCGGCATCATGGCCCATATCGATGCAGGCAAGACAACAACAACGGAACGCATTCTTTATTATACGGGCCGTTCTCACAGGATGGGCGAGGTCCATGATGGCAATGCCGTTATGGACTGGATGGAGCAGGAGCAGGAGCGCGGCATTACCATTACATCGGCTGCCACAACCTGTGAATGGAAAGACCACACCATCAATATTATAGATACACCGGGGCATGTTGATTTCACAGTTGAGGTGGAACGATGTCTTAGGGTTTTGGATGGAGCCATCGCGATTTTTTGTGCGGTGGGAGGGGTGGAGCCCCAGTCTGAAACTGTATGGCGGCAAGCGGATCATTACAAGATTCCCAGGATTGCCTACATAAACAAGATGGACCGGCTCGGCGCAGATTTTCAGCGTTGCGTTGAGATGCTTAAGGAGAGGTTGGGAGCAAATCCTTTGCCTCTTCAGCTTCCGGTCGGAAAAGAAGAGACATTTAGGGGTATCATTGATCTCGTCGAAGAGAAGATGATGCGCTTTGATGAAGATACAAAGGGATTCAAGGTTGAGTACGAGCCTGTCCCCGATGAATTCAAAAAAGAATCGACGGCCGCACGGATGGCCCTTATCGAGAAGTTGGCCGACTTCGATGATTGGGTCATGGAAAAATTTCTGAATGAGCAAGTTGTAACGGTTGATGAGATCAACCGGGCAATTCGGGCTGCAACGTTGAGCCTTGATGTGGTGCCAGTCATGTGTGGTAGCTCCTTTAAAAATAAAGGGGTTCAGCCCTTACTGGACGCAGTAGTCGCATATTTGCCTTCGCCTCTTGATGCGCCTCCGGTGCATGGGCTGAACGCAGATGGTGTGACGGAAACGAGAAGGGCGAGCGACGATGAGAATCTGTCTGCCCTCGTTTTCAAACTGACATCCGATCCTTTTGTGGATATCCTTGCGTATGTGCGCGTTTATTCCGGCGTAATCAAAGTCGGGGATAGGGTGTACAACCCGGGGAAGAAAAAGAAGGAAAAGATTGGCCGAATTGTCAAGATGCATGCCAACAAAAGGGAAGAAGTTGGTGAGCTGAAGGCTGGCGATATTGGGGCAGTGGTTGGGCTACGCTTTTCCATCACCGGGGATTCACTCTGTGAGTCGGGAGACACTTTTACTCTCGACACCATGGATTTTCCCGAGCCGGTTATAAGCGTTGCCATTGAGCCAAAGGGGAAGGCGGACGAAGAAAAGTTGAGGGACAGTCTGGCAAAAATTGCCTTGGAAGATCCCTCCTTTACTGTGTCCACCGATCCTGATTCCGGACAGACCCTTATTTCAGGGATGGGCGAGCTTCACCTTGAAATTATTGTTGACCGGCTTATCCGGGAGTTCAAGGTCGGGGCCAATATAGGCAAGCCACAGGTTGCCTATAAGGAAACCGTAACCGCTCTTGGCAAGGCGGAAGGGAAGTTTGAGCATCCGACTACCGCTGGTAAAAGTCAGTATGGGCATGTCTGGTTGCAGGTCGAGCCCCTTGAGCGCGGCGAAGGTTTTCGCTTTGAAAGTTGTATTGCCGAGGATGTTATTCCCTCGGCAATTGTTCCGGCCATAGAAAAGGCGGTACACGATAGCCTGGATGCGGGAACATTGATCGGTTTTCCGATTGTTGACCTGAAAGTCAGTTTGGTTGATGGGTCTTACCGTGATGAGGATTCAACCGAACAAGCCTTTGGGGTGGCCGCTGCCATGGCCTTCCGGCAGGCGGTTGCGGAAGCGGGTCCGGTTTTGCTGGAACCTGTTATGGATGTTGAGATAACCTTGCCTGAGGCATCGCTCGGCGAGGTGATTTCGGATCTGACTGCTAAGCGGGCCAAAATACACGGGATGGAAAGTCGGGATGGTGGGCGACAAGCGGTAAAAGCGCAGGTGCCTTTGTCGGAGATGTTTGGATATTCAACGGATTTACGATCCGCCACTCAGGGGCGAGCAAATTTTACCATGCAATTTGCCGCATATGACAGGGTGCCGGAACATATAAGTGGAAAGATAATTAAGCGGATTCGAGGCCTTTAAGTCGAGAGAGACGCAAGCAAAGAAAAAGAGGAAAGGACATGGCAAAAGAGAAATTTGAGCGCAAGAAACCGCATGTAAATATTGGGACGATCGGCCACATCGATCATGGTAAGACCACCCTGACCGCAGCCATTACCCGGGTGTTGTCCACCAAGGGTTTCGCCAAGG
>JAPLJH010000095.1 GCA_026388695.1 Deltaproteobacteria bacterium
GGGCAAAGTAAGCGCCCGCCAGCATGAACAGGATGCCCAGCAGGGTCTCCTTGGCCATGATGTTACCGAAAAGACGGATGGAGAGAGACAAAATACGGGCAAAATGGCTGATCAGCTCGATGGGAAGCATGAGGGGAATCAGCCAGGGAATGGGTCCGAGGAAATGCTTGATATAGCCGATGCCATGGAACTTGATGCCCAGAATGTGGGTGGTGAAAAAGACAATCAGGGTGCAGGCCAGGGTGATATTGAGGTTGGAGGTCGGAGACATGAAGCCCGGCATCAGACCGATCATGTTCGCCACCAGGATATAAAGGGCAAAGGTGGCCAGCATGGGGAACATCATCCGAGCCCCTTCCTTGCCCATGTTGTCCGCCATGAAGCCCTCAAGGCCGCCGATAACGACCTCCCAGAAATTCTGGCCCTTGCCCGGCACCAAGGACATCTTGCCCAGGGTCAGTTTCGGGACGATGATCAAAAAGAGCATGACCAGCCAGGTGTAGGTCATATGCGGAGAAACCAGCTTGGCCAGCAGGGTGTCGCCAACCGGACCATGGGGAACGGGCATCCCCAGACTTTGCAGAATCAACGAGATAAACAGTATTGGATGTTCCATGGACCGTACGAGCCTCCTTAACCTTGTACTACTTTGTCGAGTAAATACCTTTCGCTGCGACCATGACGGCAAGCCCGATGCCCAAGAGCACGGTGGACAGGCCTACCAGCAGAGCGGGGATGTGAACCTTTTGAAATCTCACCAAAAGGAAGAGAACACCCACGACCACGGACAGACGCAGATAATATCGTATAAAAAACAGCGGCTTGACCGCCTCAAGCGGCCCGGCCAACAACCTGAGCAGATCCCTCTTCAACAACAGGAAACTCAAATTGGCAATCGCTCCGCCGATAAAAACGGAACGGGCATGAAAGCCTGAATAACCCCACCATCCCAAACCGGTAAGCACCGCAAGCAACAGCCAGTTAAGCGCGATGATCTTGGTGAGCGAAACCTCGCCCGATGATGCTTTCGAACCACTGGCCGCCATCAGAGATCCTTTCTGTTGGCCATGTCATAGAGATTTTTGAAGGCCGCTGCCACCCCGAACCCAAGAAAAATCAGGGTCAGCCAGGGCGAGGTCCTGCCGTCAAACACCTTATGATCGAGGTAATAACCGATGCCGACTCCTATAAAGATGGAGAAGGCCACGGACATGCCCACGGTGCTGAACTGGGCCAGCAACCGCAGTGTATCCTTTCGGTTATTGGCCATCTTCAGCCCCTGTGCCGTTGTTCTGGCAAAGAATCCATCGATTTACGACCGATAGGATTACTATCATTGCCTCCCCCCAAAGTCAACGGCTTTTTTCTCATTTAGCCAACTTTTTGAATGAGCATTCAGTTTTCTCCAGCGCCATGGCCAGCTCGGCTTCGCTCTGGGCGGCGGAGATAAAAAGGGCCTCGAACTGGGAGGGCGCCAGCCAGATTCCCTGGGCCTGCATCTGCCGGAAATGCTGGCCATATTTGGCGGTATCCGCCCGCATGGCAGAGTCGAAATCAACCACTGGCCCGGCAGTAAAGAAAGCGGTCATCATGGAGCCCACCCGATTCAGGGTGGTCTGGCCGGGCAGATATTTTTCCGCAAGCCCGGTCAGGCTTTGGGCAAAGCGGGCTGATTTCTCCTCCAGCGCGGCATAAAAGCCGGGCTGGGCCAACTGCCGCATGGTGGCGGCACCTGCGGCCATGGCCAAGGGATTGCCGGACAGGGTGCCGGCCTGATACACCGGGCCCACCGGCGAGATGGTGTCCATGAGTTCCGTTTTGCCGCCATAGGCCCCGACCGGCAAGCCGCCGCCGATGATCTTGCCCAGACAGGTGAGATCCGGCATGACGCCAAAGTATTCCTGCGCTCCGCCCAAGGCCAGACGCAGGCCAGTGATCACCTCGTCGAAGATCAGGACGATGCCCAGTTCGGTGGTCAGGGCGCGCAATTTTTGCAGAAATCCGGGCTGCGGGGCAACAACCCCCATGTTCCCGGCCACCGCCTCGATGATCACGCAGGCGATGTCCAGTTTTTCATCGCGCAGGGTCTGTTCCAAGATCTCCAGGTTATTATAAGGAATGGACACCGTGTTCTTGACGATATCCTCGGGCACCCCAGGACTGCCGGGGATACCGAGGGTGATCACCCCGGAGCCTGCCTTGACCAGAAAACTGTCGGCGTGCCCATGGTAACAGCCGTCAAACTTCACCACCACGTTGCGGCCGGTGTATCCCCGAGCCAGTCGGATGGCACTCATGGTCGCCTCGGTGCCGGAACTGACAAAGCGTACCTTTTCCACCGAGGGCAGGGCTTTGATCACCAGCTCGGCCAGTTCAATCTCCAGGGGGCAGGGCGCGCCAAAGCTGGTGCCGTCCCGCAGGGTTTTTTCAATGGCCTCGACCACGGCCGGATGATTATGCCCAAGGATCATCGGTCCCCAGGAGCAGACAAAATCGAGGAACTCGTTGCCATCCACATCATAAATCTTGGAGCCAGCGGCTCTTTTGACAAAGAGAGGCTCGCAGCCCACGGATTTACAGGCCCGCACCGGGCTGTTCACTCCGCCGGGGATAAGCTGCTGCGCCTTTACAAACAGAGTATGCGATAGGTCGGTCTTCATGCTCCTGGCCTCCTTGACTTCACAATGGTTGGATGGTTCCGCAAAAAAAGCGGACACATGTCAATGACAATGATGCAACGCTTGCGACAGGCACTACCTGTCTCCGGCGAGCGGAAAATATAGCAGGCTGTCGCCACGCTGTCAAAATTCTTTCAAGGACAAAAACCACCGCGCCCCAAAAACCCTTTGCATTTCCGCATCCTTTCCCTTGACACGGCAAAGCGGTTCATAGCAATATGAGGGGCAGGAGCAAGCAATCGTACGGATTATTCCACCATCAGAACCATGACAGGAGACGCCATGGAAATACATGACCCGAATCTTCACCTGAAACTTATGGAAATGTGCGACTGTTATCTTGGCACAGACTATGCCACAACCGTTCAGAAGGTGGCGGATGCCCCTTCCGCCGACACCCAGGAAGACGCCCTCCGTTATCTGGCCCTTGCCCTGCTCTACACGCTGACCGAAGAGGCGCACCAGCTTTCCCTCAAACAAAAAAAGGGCAAGATCACCGTCACCATCAAACACGATGATGAAAAAATTGCCCTACGCCCGCCAACCAGGGCTGTTTTTGAAAAGATTATCGCCATTATGCGCGGCATTCTCCATCTGGACGAAGACAAGGGAGGCATGCCACTGACCCTTGGCCTTAAAAATGACCAGATCGAGGTCCAGGTGAAGGTCGAGCGTACTGCGGACAAGGAAACCCTTAAGGTGAAATTCCCCGAGTTGGGCTGAGCGCTTCGCCCCGCCCGCCCGACAAGAAGCTGCAAGCGGAAGACCTTCGGCGCAATTGCCCCCCGGATTTTTTCCGCTGCCGCAACCCGCCCCGGCCCTGGCAAAGCGCAGCAACTGACTGTTTTGCCTTGACAATATTGGCAATGCTAATAAATAATCAAACATCTCCTGTATCTTCGCACGTCTTTGGGAGCAGGCTCTTTTTCACGTTTTTTTGCCTCCTATCAGCACATGACCATTAAGGAGCCGGTGATGACCAAGAAAAAAAGCGACCCCGAAGAAACAGCGCCCTGGGAGCTTACAGACCTTCCCGTCGCTCCGGTCGGCGCCAAACCTGCGGACGCCGATCTTAAAAAAATCATCCGCAAGAACTATCGCGAACCCATTCTCGATGACGATACGGTTTGCGCCGAAATCGATGGCTACATCCACCGGGTCTGCGATGTCGGCAGTCGCGGCCTGGGCCTCATCGTTCCCTCCCTTGGCGGTTTTCTGGCCGGGGCGCCCTACAACGTCACGCTGCATGTCGGAGATAACACCATCGCCCTCCGAGGAAAAGTCACCCATATCTCTCCCAGCGAAACCTCCGGCGAATGCCACTGCGGCATCGAGTTCATCGACATGAACCAAAAGGACGAGCACACCCTCCAGCATTTTCTGGCCACCCACCATGCCAGACTTTTTGGCAGGACAAGCCGCCCTGCCGATCTCGGCCTGGATTGAACCATAACCTCTCATCGTGGACCCAGGAAAGAATGGCGGCAAAAGATAAACACGACATCATGGATGCCCTCCTGAAAGGCTCAGCGGAGGACGCGACGCATGATACGTCCTCCCTTGCCAAACTGATTCATCGCACAGGAGAAAAGGCAAACCCCAAACATCCTAACGGAAGCACCTCAAGCACGGATCAGAAAAAAATCCCTGGGGGCGACAGCAAGAAAAAGTCCACCCACTATCTTTCCGGAGAGATTTTCGCTGATCTGGATGAGGCGCGGGATAAAATCAACGAACTTGTACACCAGCGCTTGAAATCCCATGTTTCAAAGTCTCGGATTGTTGATCAGGCGCTCAGGATGATCCTCAAAGAATTTGAGGAAAAAGGCGAGAAAAGCCCCCTGATCAAAGAGATTTTAAAGGATATTCGTCAGAAATAACAAGAAGTTGGCCTCAGCAGGCCCGGAGACTTCACAATGATAATCACTTGCCCTCATTGCAAAAAACAGCACAATATCGATGAAAAAAGAATCCCGCCCAATGTCAAGATGGCTCGCTGCCAGGGCTGCGGCCAGCAGTTTCCTCTCGATATTCCCCGCGAAGAACCCTCTCCCGCCCCGCCTCAGCCCGCAACAATCGAGGCCGCGCCTGCTCCTCCTGCTCCCGGCCCCGTTGCGGCGCCATCCAGCCAGGAAACCAGAAGGATCGGCGTTTCCTTAAGCAAAGGCGGGGTAGGCAAGACCACCACCTCGGTGAATCTCGCGGCCGGGCTTGCCTTGGCGGGCAAAAGGGTTCTCCTGGTTGATACCGACACCCAGGGCCAGTCGAGCTTCATGCTGGGCGTGAAACCGAAGGGCGGGCTTACCGAACTGGTGACCGGCGAGCTGCCCCCCGAGGAGGCAATCATCCAGGCCCGCAAAAATCTTTGGATCCTGGCCGGAGGCAAATCCCTGGCAGGCCTCAAGCGCCTTATCGATCGCAAGGACTACGGCGGCGAGCTGACCATTGCCGAGGCCCTGACCCCGCTGGAAAAAGACTACGATTACGTGGTGGTGGACACCTCGCCGGGCTGGGATCCGCTCACCGTCAATGTGCTCTTTTATGTCAACGAACTGATGACCCCGGTCTCCCTGGAGGTCATGTCCATCCAGGGCTTTGGCGAATTCCTGAAAAGCATCGCCTCCATCCAAAAGTTCCGCAAGGAGGTTCAGCTCCAATACATCCTGCCCACCTTCCGCGACATGCGGATAAAAAGAGGAACCGAGTTTCTGGAGGAGATTGAAAAGATTTACGGGGATAAGGTTTGCGCCCCGATCCGCTACAACGTCCGCCTGTCCGAGGCTCCGGCCTATGGCCAGACCATTTTTGAATTTGCCCCCGGCTCCAACGGCGCCCAGGACTACCGCGATCTTGTCCGCAAGGTCACGGGCGAACCGGATCTTTTCACCTGATCCGCAAAAAAAATGAAACACAACCCTTTCAGATTTCGGCTGGCACTCATCCTCTGTATATTCGCTTCGCTGCCAGGTATGCAAGCATTTGCTTTTCCAATAAATTTTGCAGGTTTCTTTGAAAAATTGCCACATGTCAAGCTTCCATTCAGCCTTGCGGAAAAGGGGCATGTTTTAACTACCGATTTTAAGGCTGGCGAAAAACGTATGGATATACTTTCTATTTGAGTTTTTTGCCAAAAAATGAAGAGCAGCTACATCGTGTTGCAATATTATTTGGACTAATAGACCCCAATACTGGTCAGGCTTTCACGCAGTTTGAGGACAGAAGCATCCCCATCCCGCTCAAACTTACCGTTAGTCGTCTTGATGGCGGAAAAGAAACGGTCGTTTACAACGAAGAAGTTAGTAAAATGTATAACGCTGGGGCTGGTGGTACCGATCGAGGAATTGCTGGTATCAAACTAGAACCCGCCCTTTACCGAGTGCGTTTAGAAACTTTGGCAGCCGTGCCTGAATTGGCTGACATCCCTGTGAATTTTGAAATTGGTCTTCCAGGGAAACATTAGGCCGCGTTCATTTCCAAAAATACCCTGCCTGTGCATCCGTGCAGGACAGGGGAGGATTCACCCCATGGACTTTGAGAGCAAGTTGATTCCCATCCTGCGCGAGGGAGTCGAGATCGTGAAGATGATCTCTTTTAAAAAGTTGAAAGATGCCCTGGCGAAGAACCATCCCGACCAAGAGGCCGCCTTCCTCGCCAAGGTTGCCGGGGCGCTGGTCAATACGATCTTCGGCGCTCCGGCCCATGAGGAGCCCTTTGCCGTGTTCGCCCGAAACCACGCGAACCTCATTGCCCACGAACAGGCCAAGGTCGGGGCCATGCTTGAGGAGCTGCGGATTCCCCTCACCGATGCCCTCCGCATCCAATCCCTGTGCGACCACCAGGAAGGCCAGGACAGCACCGCCACCCTCCAGCAGGCGCAAGCCCTGGGAATCCTTTTGGCTGACCGCGACCTGCCACTGCCCCACAGCTTCATCGAGCTGGTCCGCAGGCTGGGCAGCGGATTTGGCCTGCTACTGCCGCCCACGCCCAACATCGATACGGCCGCAACGCATTAACGGCTGCGCTCAGCCCTCAAGCTCGTACTTCTTGATTTTGCGCCACAGGGAGACCCGGTCGATGCCCAAGGACTGGGCGGCCAGGCTCTTGTTGTCCCCGTGTTCCTTCAACACCCACTCGATATAGGCCCGTTCCTGATCGGCAAGACTCGGGATGCCGCCGCTTTTCCGACGGAAGGTCTGGAAACAGGCGCCGCGCAGGTCTTCAGGCAGATGGCTGGCCTCAATGGTGTCGCCGCTGGCCAGAGCCACCCCGCGTTCGATGATGTTTTCCAGCTCCCGGACATTGCCCGGAAAATCGTAGCGCAGCAGAATATCCACCACCTCCGGCTCGATATTGCGCACCTCCTTGTGCATCAACACCCCGTATTTTCGGATAAAATGCTGAACCAGCAGGGGCAGATCGTCCTTGCGCTCGGCCAGGGGCGGAATCTGAAGCGCCACCACGTTGATGCGGAAGAACAGATCCTGCCGGAAATGTCCGAGCTTCACCTCTTCCTGCAGGTTTCGGTTGGTGGCCGCGAGAAAACGGACATTGACCTTGATCGGCGCAACCCCGCCCAGATGCATCACCTCTTTTTCTTGGATCACCCGGAGGAGCTTCACCTGCATGGACGGTGACATCTCGGTGATCTCATCGAGAAAAAGGGTGCCGCCATCGGCCATCTCCACCAACCCCTTCTTCATTTCCACCGCCCCGGTAAAGGCCCCCTTCTCATGGCCGAAGAGCTCATTGGCCAGCAGATCCTCCTGAAAGGCCCCACAGTTCACGGAAAGCATGGGGCCGTTCCGCCGGTTGCTACAGGCATGGACAAATCGAGCCAGCAGCTCCTTGCCTGTGCCCGACTCCCCGCAGATCACGACATTGCTGTCCGAGGTGGCGACCTGGCCGGCCGTGGCCAGGAGTTTTTTCATCCCCGGATTATCGGTGATGATCCGGGCCTCTCCCTGAAAGGCCTTGAGGTGCTCCCGCAGCCTGCTGTTTTCCCGCTTGAGCCTGGTTTTCTCCAGGGCCTCCCGCACCACCTTGCGGACCTCATCGAGCTTGTAGGGCTTGGCAATGTAGTGGTAGGCCCCGGCCTTCATGGCCTCAATGGCGGAATCCACCGTGGCGTAGCCGGTGATCATGATCACCTCGGTGTCGGGATACAACTCCCTGGTGCGCTTGAGTATCTGCATGCCGCCGACCTTTTCCATCTTCAGGTCGGTCAGGACAAGGTCGAAGATATTCTCCTCCAGCAGATGCAGAGCCCGGGGGCCACTCTGGGAGGCAGTGACCTCATAGCCTTCTTTTTTCAAAACATGCTTGAGGTTATTTAGGGCAATCTCTTCGTCGTCAACGACCAAGATCCTTGCGGGTTGTTCGTCATTCATAACCATGTTCCTGTTGCTCTCCCGGGAGCCAAATGATGAAAGTAGTACCAAGGCCGGGGCGGCTGTCCACGGTGATGGTGCCGCCATGCCACTCGATGATGTCATGCACTATAAACAGCCCGAGGCCGGAGCCCTTGCCCACGTCCTTGGTGGTGAAAAACGGATCAAAGATCCTCTTAACGTGCTCGGCATCGATCCCAGGTCCGTCATCCTCAACGAGGATCTCCACCTCGGCAAGTCCGGTGGCTAGGCCAATGCCGCGAGCGGAAACCCAGATATGGCCGTCGGCCTTGACCGCATCTATGCCGTTCTTGATCAGGTTGAGGAGAACCTGCTGCATCCGCTGCTTATCGGCAATGACAAAAAGATCCTCCGGGATATCCACGGCAATCACCACCTCGCTGGGCGCGTGTCCACGGATAAGCAGGATGGTTTCCTCCACCAGGGTTTTCAGGGGCAGCTT
>JAPLJH010000105.1 GCA_026388695.1 Deltaproteobacteria bacterium
GAGGGGTGCTTATGTTGCCACCACACTTGAACCCTTGTTCTTTCCGGCAAGGCCGGTTTGCTTATAAAATATAACCTGGAGGCATGTTGTGGATATTAATGATTCCATGACCTCAGAGTTGAACGATTTTCATGATTCCGAAGGGCAGGAGATCCCTGGAGAATTGCCGCTCATGGCGGTGCGTGATGTGGTTATCTTCAATTATATGATCATCCCCCTCTTTGTCGGGCGGCCTGCTTCGGTGGGCGCGGTCAACGATGCCATGAGCAAGGACAAGCTCCTCATGCTCGTTACCCAGAAGGACGCTTCCCTGGACGAGCCGCAATCAGAGGATATGTATGAGGTGGGCATGGTCTGCATGATCATGCGTACCCTCAAGCTGCCGGACGGCCGCCTCAAGGTGTTGGTCCAGGCCCTGCGCAAGGCGCGGGTCGTCTCCTTTGTCCAAGAAGAGCCCCACCATATCGCCCGCATCGAGCTGATCGAGGATGAAGAGCAGGAGGAGGTCTCCGTCGAGATGGAGGCGCTGATGCGCAATGTCCGTGAGCAGACGGAGAAGATTCTTTCGCTTAAGGGTATCATGTCCTCCGACCTCATGGTTATCCTGAACAACGTGGAGGAGCCGGGCAGGCTTGCCGATCTGGTGGTCTCCAACCTGCAGTTGCGGGTTTCCGAGTCCCAGTCGGTGCTGGAAACCTTTGACCCTGCCCTGCGTTTGAAAAAGGTGGCCGAATATCTGCAAAAAGAGCTGGAAGTCTCCACCATGCAGGCCAAGATTCAGTCCGAGGCCAAGGAGGAGATGAGCCGCACCCAGCGGGAGTATTACCTGCGCGAGCAGTTGCAGGCCCTGAAAAAAGAGCTGGGCGACATCGATGACCGCTCCCAAGAGATGGACGAGCTGCGGGACAAGCTGGCCAAATGCCGGATGCCGCCCGAGGTCAAGAAAGAGGCGACCAAACAGCTGAAAAGGCTGGAGACCATGCACCCCGATGCCTCGGAGGCCTCCATTGTCCGCACTTATATCGACTGGATTTTAGACCTGCCCTGGCGTAAAGGCACCAAGGACCGGATTGATCTCAAGGTCGCCAAGGCGGTGCTGGACGAGGATCATTACGGCTTGGAAAAGGTCAAGGAACGCATCCTCGAATATCTGGCCGTGCGCTCGCTCAACAAGACGACCAAGGGCCCGATCCTCTGTTTTGTCGGCCCTCCCGGGGTGGGCAAAACCTCGCTCGGCCAGTCCATCGCTCGGGCCATGGGGCGCAAGTTCCACCGCCTTTCCTTGGGCGGCATGCACGATGAAGCTGAGATTCGTGGCCATCGCCGGACCTATATCGGCGCCATGCCGGGCCGGGTCATCCAAGGGTTGAAAACGGCGGGGGCCAACAATCCGGTCTTCATGTTCGACGAGATCGACAAGGTCGGCGCCGACTACCGGGGCGATCCATCCTCCGCCCTGCTGGAGGTGTTGGACCCGGCCCAGAACACCGATTTCACCGACCATTACCTCAACATGCCCTTTGATCTTTCCAAGGTCATGTTCATCACCACTGCTAACATGGCGGACACCATCCCGGCCCCGCTCTACGACCGGATGGAGGTGATCCGTCTGGCCGGCTACACTCTGGAGGAGAAGATCGAGATTGCCCGTCGCTATCTGGTGCCCCGCCAAATTGAGGAAAACGGCATCACTGCTAAGCATCTCCAGTTCGACGATGCCGTGTTGTCCAAGATCATCAGCAACTATACCCGGGAAGCGGGGGTTCGAAACCTGGAGCGGGAGATAGGCACTGTTTGTCGGAAAAACGCCCGCAAGGTAGCGGAAGGCAACAAGGGGCCATTTCCTCTCACGAACCGGACCTTAAGCAAGTATCTTGGCCCGCCCAAGTACACGCCCGAGTCGGAAACCGAGATCATCGACCAGCCGGGTATGGCCACCGGCCTTGCCTGGACCGAGGTGGGCGGGGAGATTCTTTACATCGAGATTTCCATCCTCAAGGGCCGTGGCAACCTGACCATGACCGGTCAGTTGGGCGAGGTGATGAAGGAATCTGCCCAGGCCGCTTTAAGCTTCTGTCGCTCGCGGATCAAGAAGCTCAAACTTGCCGATAATTATTTTGAAGAGATCGATATCCATGTACATGTGCCCGCCGGCGCTATTCCCAAGGACGGGCCGTCCGCCGGGGTGACCATCGCCACCGCGATGTATTCGGCGCTCTCCCGCAAAAAGGTGCGTCAGGATGTGGCCATGACCGGGGAGATTACCCTGCGCGGTCGGGTGCTGCCCATCGGCGGCCTCAAGGAGAAGGCCCTGGCCGCTCTCCGGGCCGGGATTACCACGGTGATTATCCCGGAGCAGAACAAGAAGGATCTGGTGGAGATTCCCGAGGATCTCCGCAAGAAGATCCAGTTTGTCCCGGTGAAGAACATGGACCGGATTCTCTCCATTATTTTCACGGACTAAGACTGCACAAAGGGCATAGCGCGATTGCTTCTGCCCTTTGCGCAGGGCAATCCGCCTCGCTTCATCGTGAAAACCCGCAGGAGATGCGTTTTTGGGCCAGGGAAGGGGAGTCCGAAAAAAAGGTCAACACCGGCCCAGCGCCATCCGGCGTCTGGGAGCCTGGCTCTGTGCCCTTGCCTTCCTGGGTCTGGCCGGTTTCGGGCTCTGGCTCTGGTCCTATGCCGTAACCCCCATGCCCATACGGGAAGGGGCCAACCCGCATGTCCTGATTCCTCCCAAAACAAGCCTTGCCGGGATAGAAAAGATTCTTGCCGAAAACGGGGTCATCCCGCCGGGGCGCGGATTTTATTGTCTTGCCAGGGTCTCCCGACTCAGCCAGCGGTTGCAGGCTGGCGAGTATCTCTTCAATCCCGGACAAACCCCCTATCAAATTCTCTGTACCCTTGCGGCCGGGGATACTGTGCACTGGTCGGTCACCATCCCCGAAGGCGCCAGCATCTACCAGCTTGCCGACATCCTGGCTGCGGGCGGCTGGGGGGAGCGGGATCTTTTTCTCAAACTGGTGCGCGATCCGGAGATTCTTGCCCGGTATGGGGTGCGGGCGGTAAGCCTGGAAGGCTACCTGTTTCCGGACACCTATCAGCTGGTGCGCGGTCAGAACCCGAAAGAGATCATCGGCTTGATGGTCGAGCGGGGGAAACAGGTGCGGCAGGAACTGGGGGACTTAAGCAACAACGCTCTGGGCCTTTCTCCCCATGAGGTGCTTACCCTGGCCTCCATCGTGGAAAAGGAAACCGCCGCTCCGGAAGAGCGGCCCCTCATAGCCCAGGTTTTTTTTAACCGGTTGCGGCAGAATATGCGGTTGCAGACCGATCCCACTGTGATCTACGGCCTTACCGATTTTGACGGCAATCTCACCCGGAAAAACCTGGAAACGCCAACCCCGTACAACACCTACCAAATCAACGGCCTGCCTCCAGGCCCCATCGCCAATCCTGGCCGCGCTTCCATCGTTGCGGTGCTGCACCCTGCCTCGGAATCCTATCTCTATTTCGTTTCAAAAAATGACGGGACCCATTATTTTTCCCGCGATCTGGCCGAGCATAATCGGGCCGTCTGCAAGTATCAGAAACGCGGAAATAATCGCTGATTGCATCGAGCCGATGATCTGGTGGAAACGTCGGTGGCAGATGCAGTTATTGAGGCCTGGTCGCGGTTTTTTTGTCTAACTCCTCGTACAAATGGGACAGAAGGGCAATTCGTTTTTTCGCGTTTCGGGTGTGGTTGCTTCAAGGGTTTCAGACGGGGGGGTAGAGTGGTATTGCAGAGCCGAGGCGCAGGCCAGTGGCATGCGCCTCGGCGGCAGATTATTCCTTGTTGAAATCGCAACAAGCCGCGATTACAACGGTTATCGCTTTGTACTCTTTGATTTCATTTTGCGGACCTGGGACTTTTTCCCCTTTTGTGAATCTATCATTCTTTGAGGAAATCGATCTTGCTCTCGGTGGGCGGCATGGTGGCCTCCGGGATGATGCTGATCTCGACCTGATGCTCCTGTTCCAGCTCCATCAGATCCTGGCGTTTCTTGTTCAGGATGTACTGGGCAACCTCCATGGGCAGACGGCAGACCACCCGCTTGACATCCTTTCTGGTCACGCCGGTCTGGATATGCCGGAAATGCACCAGGGCCTGGGTTTCCACGGAACGGACCATGCCGCGTCCCTGGCAATGGGGGCAGATTCGGTAGCTGCCCACCGCGACCGGGGCCGCCATCTTCTGCCGGGAGATCTGCATGAGGCCGAACTTGGAGATCTTGGAAAAATCCACCTTGGCCTTGTCGCGCTTCATGCAGTCGCGCACCTTTTTTTCCACCTCGCGGATGTGCTTGGAATCCCGCATGTCGATGAAGTCAACGACGATGAGGCCGCCCAGGTCGCGGAGCCGGAGCTGGCGCGACAATTCCTCGGCCGCCTCCATGTTGGCGAGGAAGATAGCGTCTTCAAAGCTTTTGTCCTTGCCGGTGCGACCGGAATTGACATCAATGGCGACCAGGGCCTCGGTGGGATTGATGACAATGGAGCCGCCGGAGTGCAGGGGCACGGTGGGCTGGTAGATCTGCTCGATCTGTTTTTCCACATGGTACTGGTGGAACAGGGGCTGGATTCCCTTGTGCAGCTTGGCCACCGTCGATTTGCGCTGGGCGGCGGGCAACAGTTCAAGGAAATTGTTGACCTGGCCCAGGGCCTCTTCCGCATCCACCAGGATCTCGGTGATCTCGGAGGTGAAATGGTCGCGCAGGAAGCGGGAGACGATGTTCTGTTCCTTGTGCAACAGGGCCGGGGCCTTCTCGGTCTGGCCTTTTTTCTTGATCTCCTTCCAGAGATTGAGCAGATAGCGGACATCCTGGGCCAGCGCGGTTTTGGTGATCTCCTGGCTGGCGGTGCGGACGATGTAGCCGATGCCCTCGGGGATGTTGACGCTCTCTATCATCTCCCGCAGCTTGTTGCGTTCTTCCTCGGACTCGATTTTCCGGGAAATGCCGGTGCTGTCGCTGCCGGGCATGAGTACCAGGTAGCGGCCCGGCAGGGAGAGAAAGGTGGTGAGGGTCGCGCCCTTGTTGCCGGTGGCTTCCTTGACCACCTCAACCAGCACCTCCTGTCCCTTGCTCAAGACATCCTGAATGGGCAGGTCTTTCCAATGGGTGTCTGCGGCAACCTCGCTGGCGTAATATTCAGGATGGATGTCGCCGAAGGGCAGGAAGCCGTTTTTCTCCGTGCCGTAATCGATAAAGGCGGCTTGCAGATTGGCCTCCACCGCAGTGACCCGACCCTTGTAGATGTTGCCCTTGGTCTGCGCCTGGCTGACGGTTTCCACGTAGAATGATTCCACCCGGCCGCCTTCCAGGAGGACAAGGCGGCATTCTTCCGGTTCATCGGTGTTGATCAGCAGCTTCAGGGAGGAATCTCCCTTGGCCACCGGCCTGCTTTCGGAGGGCGCTGGGGCTTCCTTGCTGTGTTCCGCGTCTTTCCGGGGCCGGGGCGGACGCTGGCGCGGCGGCCTGGCTGGGGCGGCGGATTTCGGTCTCTCCGTTGCTTCAGCCGGGGCTGGAAGGGGTTGCCCCTCGGCGCCTGGTTCTGTTTGCTGGCCTTCCGGCCTGGCGGATTTTCCCCGTCTCCGGGGTGGTCGTTTCCTGCGGCGGGGTCTGCCACTTGTGGGGGAGCCTGCCTCACCCTCGGGCCGGGGGGCTTCGCCGGTAGCCGGAGCGGAATCTGCCCGGCCGGATGCCTGGGCGGTCTGGCTGGAGGACTGGCCTCCTTCTTCGCCGGGTTTGCCTGGTTTCTTCAACCACTTGCTCACCCGGGAGAGGATTCCGCGCTCTTCGCCGTTGTTTTCGCTGCCTTGGCCGTTTGGCCGGTCATCTGTTGGTTTGGTAGTATCGTTTGTCATCGTGTGTCGTCTCTATGATGCGGCCGCTGGCGGCCAGTTGTTGTAACATGCTCTGCGTGGTGTCCGGGTCCAGATTGAGGGCCTCGCTGACATCCTTGGTAGTGCAGGGGCGTCTTTTTAACATTTCAATAATTTCGTTTTCGGAAAGGTTGCGGAATTTTTCCCGATCCCGGGTGGTGAAGTCAACCAGAATCTCCACCTCTCCAGGGAGCTGGCGGGCAACGGCTTCCAGTTCCGCCTGGGTCAGGGGTTTTGCAAAGCTTTCCAGGGGTGGCCGGGCCACGGTGTTGAGCTGCACCTTGTCCGGCCTGATTTTCTCCACCGCTGCAATCAGGGCGGCGATGTCTTCCTGGCTGTCGTTGATCTTACTGGCCAGGAGGATTTCCAGCCAGAATTTTCCGGAAAATTCTTTTCGGAAGGTGATAAGCCCTTCGATCAACTCGGACAGGGGTGAGCAGGCGGCTGGCCGGTTGATGCGGCGGTAGCTTTCCTCCCTGGCCGAATCCAGGGAAGGGATGACGATATCCGCTGCCATCAGGTCCTGGCGCACTTCCGGGAGAAAGAGCAGGGAGCCGTTGGTCAGGACCACCACCGGCTTGTCGGACTTT
>JAPLJH010000059.1 GCA_026388695.1 Deltaproteobacteria bacterium
ATTTCATCGGCCCCAGGGAACTTTTTGATCTGAACCTCAATTATGTGGAGAAACTATAATGAGTAAAACGAGCATCATGGTGGTGGACGATTCGGCCCTGACCGCAAAACGGTTGGTGACCATGCTGGAACAGCTTGGCTACGAGGTCGGCAAAATTTGCAAGACCGGCCTGGAGGCGGTCGAAACCATCGAATATATGACCAACAAAGGCCTTTCCATCCCTGATCTGATCACCATGGATATCACCATGCCGGACATGGACGGCATTGCTGCAACCCGGCAGATTCTTGCCATGCAAAAACAGGCCCTGATTATCATGGTGACCTCCCACGGCCAGGAGCAGATGGTGATCGAAGCCATCGGAGCCGGGGCAAAGGGGTATGTGCTCAAGCCGATCAATATTGATAAGTTGCGGGACAGCATCAAAACCGTGCTGACCCGTTATGGTCAGAGCTAAGCGCAATCAAAGGAGACGGATATAAAATTGCGCCTGTTGCTCCTGTTGGCAGTTTTCCTTGTTGCCTTTCCTGGCACAGTCGTGGCCAGAGAGGTGCGGCTCAAAAAAGGAGAATTTACCGCGACCGGGATCTTGCCGTGACCTGCGAAGTGGGCCAGACCGGGTCTTCTGGCCCTCCCTACCCTTCTCCGCCGCTGATCAGATATTTGAGATAGTGATAGAACGACAGCCCTGAAAAAAACACCAGCAGTGCCAGCGACAGCTTCACCGCCAACCGTTGGTAGCCATCAACCACCTCCGTCAGCCCAACCTTGCCCCGCACCAGACCAGCCACCGCCGCGCTGGCCCCGAAGAAAGCCGCTGGGATCAAAGCGCCATACAGGGCGAAGCCGAAATAATGATACTCCGGCTTGAGGATGCAGAACGGACATTTGTGGTAGGGCATGGCATAGACATAGGATGAAATCACGGTGGTGATCACCACCAGGGAAAGGCCAAAAAACCAGAACCAGCCTGCAGCATAGAAGCCCGCCAGCCAAGGCCGCCAGCGCCGCAACAATCCCCACCCCACCGCCGCAAGTCCGACAATGGAACCGATAAAAGCAATGAGCAAGCTCTGTTGTGAATAACCGATCATCAGATTGGTGCCGCCGCCGGTGCTGTCGCTGAATACCACGGCGCAGCAGGAGGTAATGATGTCCGGTTTGATCCCGGCGATGTACAGGGTTTGCAGGGTGACATCGAGTACCAGCATGGGCAGAAGCAGGAGCAGGGCCAGATATTTGATCCGTACCAGGGGATAATGCTCCGAGCGGATGTCCAGTTGATGGAGAAGAATCCAGAAACCGTAAAAGAAAACCCCGAAGAGCTTCACCAGGAGAGCGGGCATGCCGTAAGGATTTGCCAGCAGAGCGCCGGTGGCGCACATGGCCCCAACGATGACCTGACAGAACTGGTCCGCCGCCAGTACAAAGAGAATCAGAGTGATGATCTGGAAGCCCAGGCCGTAGGCAACCAGGGTGGAAGAGAGCCAAATCTCGTTTTCCAGCCTGATCTGCCGGTTGCTGTCGCTACCCGGCTCCCAGAAACGCAGGACCCGCACCGCCGTTTTTCCGGCCACCGCGCCAAGCACCAACACCACCAGGCTGCACAGGCTTAGGGCCAGGCTCCAGGGGTTAAGGAACATGGATTCTGCCGTCCTTGACGGTGACGGTCCGGTCGATGGCCGGATGCTCAAAGACCAGCGGGTCGTGGGAGGCGATTATAATGGTCTTACCCGCAGCCTTGAGCTGCTGCATGATCTCCATGAATTCTCGGCTCAGGGTGGTGTCCAGATGGGCTGTGGGCTCATCGGCCAGGATGATGGGCTGGTTGTTGATCAGGGCCCTGGCAATGGCCACCCGCTGCAACTCACCGCCGGAAATCTGCCCGGCCGGGAACTGGGCCCGATGGCTGATGCCAAAGCGCTTCAGCAGTTCTTGCGCTCGGAGCTTGCGTTCCTTGGGGGGCACACCCAACGGCAGCAGGGGCAGGGTGATGTTGTCCAGCACCGTCAACTCCGGGAGGACATTGAAGCGCTGGAAGATAAAGCCGATGGTCTCCCGCCGATGCAGGGTGAGAAAACGGTCCGGTAGCCTGGCCAGTTGCCGGTCGGCTATGGCTGCCTTGCCGCTGGTGGGCGGAAAGATGCAGCCGATGATGGCCAACAGGGTGCTCTTGCCCGAGCCGCTCGGCCCCTTGAGGCAGACCATACTCCCTTGCTCCACGCCAAGATCGATGTCGGTCAGGGCCCGCACCTCGTTGGCCCGGCCCTGGTTGTAAATCTTGCTCACCCCGGAAAGTTCGATCAGCATCGCATCAGCCTCCCAGCGCCGAGTCGGCGGGAACCGTGGCGCTGCGCCAGGCCGGAATCACCGTGGCCGCAAGATAGGGAATCACGGTAAAGGCGAGGATCAGTAGGATGTCTCCCGCCGCCATCCTGGGGAGAAGATGCAGATCAGGCCGGAGCACGGACCAGCCCATGAGCACCGGCCTGAACAGGGAGGCGGCAAAGTAGACCACATGGATGTAGGCTGCGGTCATCCCCACCACGCAGGCCAGGCCGGAAACGATCACCGACTCCCAGAAGCGAACCGCGAGGATGTCGCTGGTTTCCCAGCCCAGCACCTTGAGAATGGCGATTTCCCGCCGCTCTTCCGGGGAAAGGCCGGAAGCTTTGTCCCAAGCCAGGATGACAAAGGCCGCCAGGGCTGTGAGCAGACAGATAGAGCCAAAGCCGCTGCGCCAACCGAACACGACCTGGTAGGTTTTCTGGATCTGGGGCCGGGTCAGCACCCGAACGCCAGGCAGGGCCTCGGAGATTTTTCTGGCAATGGTGTCGATCTCCTTGGGATTGGCCACGTAAACGCAGAGGTCGGTGACCATCCCGGCGGGAATGGCGTAGAGATCGCGGGCATCGGCAAGATTCATGATAATAAGATCGTTGGTCAGGATATCGGTGCCCTGCGAGAATTCGCCGCTGACCGTAAAGGCTTTCAGGGAAAGATTGGGTCGGAAGAAGGAGAAGGTGTTGCGCCCTTCAAGGTCCAGGGCCTTTTTTACGGAATGCCCGATAACTACCCTGCCCTGCTCGTCTGGAGTTGGCATTCGACCGCTGGCCAGGGCCGTGTCAAGGCGGGCGCTTTCCGGCATCTCATCAACATTCATGCCCATGACCGTGTAGTTGGCCAGAAGGACCTCGTCAAAATAATAGCCCCAGATTCTGGGCACCACCCTGCGGATGCCGAAGATTCCGGCAAGCTTGTCCTTGTAGGCCAGAGGGATGGCTTCCTGCCTGCCAGCGGACATCTTTTGCAGGGTAATCTCCGGGGTGTAGGCCAGAACCTGCTTGGCCTTGTCGGATAAGGCCTGGGTCACCATCTGAAAGGAGGCGAGCAGAAAAATTACCGAGGCAAAGACCAGCAGCACGCTGAGGCTTTTCATCCGCCGTCGCCACAGGGAAGACAGGGCATAGTCCAGGATGTTGAGCTGTTTTTCGAGGTTTGTTTGTGCCATGGTGATCAGTGTTGTGGCGGCAGCCAGAAGGCGCCGGTGGGAAAATGTTCGATGGCCCCGGGATGATCCATGAAGGGGGCCATGGGGTCGCTCACCGCTGGATGCCGGGTGTAGCGGGCCTCGGTGGCCACTGCCAGGTCGCTGAGACCCAGGGCGCTGGTGGCCACCTCCAGTTGGGCAAGGGTTGCATCCTCGGCCTTGCGTCGGCTGAGGCCATCGACAAAGAGCGCACCATCAAGGGCCAACAGCAGACAGAGGAGCAGGCTGAAAACAAGAGCGGGTCGCATGGGTTCAGCGCATTTTCTGGCCGTGGCGCATGGATTGCACCAACGGTTCGGTTATTTCGTCGAAGCGCACCACCTTAGTCCCGCTATGATCCTTGCGGAAACTTTCCGCCGCCGCAGCGGAGCTGAAGGGGATGAACTCGTGGCCCATGGGGCCGTAAACATTACTGCCGATCACATACCAGGCCGAGCGGCCATCGAGCCAGGTAAGGGTGTAGTAATCCTTTACCCAGATTTCCTGGGCCTTTTGTCCCGATGCGCCGAAGGAAGCCGGATCGAAAGAGAAGGCCATCATATCCTTAACCCCGTCGAAAAACTTCACCGTACCGTTGTTCAGGCAGACCTGGGTGATCCAGTCCGGATATTTGGCCACAAACATCCCGCAGACCGGGCAGCGTTCCTGGGGGGATGTCTCTTTGTTGGGCTGGGCCAGCAACGGAGTTGCCATCAAAAAAAATGAGGCGACACAGGCAAACAGGGCATGTTTTCGCATAAAACTTTTCTTGATAAATATGCTTAGCATTTATATGCAACCTACCGTTTTTCTGTATCTTTACTGAGATGTTCGCCCAGCAGACTTTTTAGTTCTGCTTCGCTGACCCCTCCCAGGATGGCGGCAATAATCTTGTGATCTGGACCAATAATAATGGTCTGCGGCTCCACCTTGATATTGTACCGGGTCGAAATCGTCCCGTCCTTGTCGATGAGTACAGGAAAACCAATCTCCAGGTCAGCCACAAATTTGCGCACCGTGGCCTCGTCGGAATGACGGTTAACATAGACCACCCGCAGCCCTGCTGCCTTATACTTTTCAAAATATTGGTTGAAGATCGGGGTATCAGCCCGGCAGAATTTACAATCTGTGGACCAGAACCGGAGGATGACCGGTTGGCCTTGGTACCCAGCCAGGGATAGAGGTTGCCCGTCGAGATCGGTCCCGGAAAAATCAGGGGCCTGGTCGCCGATTTTGAGCTTCTTTGCAGCCGATTCGCCGCCGGAACAGGCGGCAAGGACAAACAACACGCAACAGAATAAAAACACGGAGGCGATTTTTTTCAACATTATACTTGGCTCAGGCTGGAGAATTCAAAAAGGGTCATGCGCCCTGTGCGGAAAGAACGCCCTGACGCATGGAGAAAACCCTGGCCCCCTTTTGGGTGGCGGCAAGATCGCTGTTATGGGTCACCACCACAAAGGTTGTGCCCTGTTCATTATATCTTCTAAACAGGCCCAGAATATCCTGTTCTGTTTCCTCATCCAGATCCCCTGTGGGTTCATCGGCCAGGATAATATCCGGGCAATTGATAAAGGAGCGGGCAATGGCAACCCGGCGCTGCTGGCCGCCGGATAGCTGGGAGGGAAAGGCGTTGGCCTTGTCCGCCAAGCCGACCTGGGTAAGGATATCCAGGGCCAGATCACGGCTGCCTGCGGGATTTTGCCCGAAACTCAGGGGCAGCAGAATGTTTTCCATGACCGAAAGGGTGGGAATCAGACTGGCAAACTGGAAGATAAAACCGATCTTGCTGTTGCGCATGGTGGAAAGAGCCCGGTCGGATTGCTGCCAGTTTTCCACGCCATCAATAAAAACCTGCCCGCTGTCCGGGGCGGTCAAGCCGCCGATCAGGCTGAGAAGCGTTGTTTTGCCTGAACCGGAATGGCCCAGAATAACCAGAAAATCCCCCTTGCTGACGGAAAGATTCACGGTGTTTACGGCATGTACCATGGTGCCTTCCACAGGGTAGGTTTTGGTGAGGTCTTTGCATTCGATGATCACGTTTTTCCTCGTTATAAAATTCAATGCGGTCAATCCAGGGGATCAAAATGCCCCAGACAAAATCTGCTGCAAAAATATTTGCCTCTCTATAAAAATGAGGTTGCCAATATACCACCGAGTGGTAATATCGTAAAGCTCAATGCGGCAATTTGTCGCATGGCAATTTGCCGCACCAGCGAAATCAGCCTTGAACAAAATCGGTGAGCTGACCGCCTTGTTTAAGGTCATTATAAGTGAACAGACAGCTACCAGCTGTCGAATGTCGGCATAATCCAACGATTTGCAGGCATTTACAACGAGGAGAAAACAATGCGATTCACCAAAGCTACCTGGCGCAACTCTCTGATCACCGGCACCCTCGCCCTTGGCTTGTTGGGCGCTGCAACCGCCAACGCGGCTGACTATGCAGGCACCGCTTACATCGCCGGCATGGGCGGCCATTTCGCCAAGGCCGTGTTCAAGATCGACCCCAAGGCAGAAACCCCCATCACCCTTGACTCCCTGGATAAAATTGACATCGGTGACGGCAAGACCCATCCTTTCCATGATGCCCGTATCGACAACAAGAACCGTAACATCATCTACTGGTCCACCTACAAGCCGGATCATGCTGCTAACGAATCTTACCACTATGGCAAAACCGACTTGAAGACCGAGAAAGTCTTGGTTGACAACACCTTCCCGGTTCCGAAAGAGGTCATGAACACCAAGTCAGGCTACTGCGCTTCCGCCCAGACCAAAGACTACTTCATGCCCATCTCCATGAACAAGCCTGGCTACATCACCATCATCGACAAGAAGACCATGAAGATCAAACACAACATCTTCTTTGATGGCAGCGAGGCCGATGTCAAGGGCGGTGTTAAGTACACCCATGGCATCAACTCTCCGGACATGAAAGAAGTCCTGATCACCATGAACGAGTCCAACTCCGCTCCGACCAACAAGGAGATGGGCGAGGTTATCGGCAAAATGCACATGTTTGTACTTGATGCCAAGGCGCTTGAGCAGGGCAAGATCAAGGTTCTGCGCAAGGGCGTTGCAGACGGCAACTTCAAGTCCACCGTCAGCTTCCGTCAGTACTACTCTCCGGATGGCAAGTACATCGCCAACGCCACCGGCGACATCCTTTTCCTGATCGACGCCAAGACTTTGAAGACCGTGGCTTCCTTGACCATGGATAAGATGGAAGAGACCCACGATGCCATCTTCACCCCGGACAGCAAGTATGTAATGATCACTACCCGGACCAAGACCATCCTGCCGGGCTGTGTCGATCCTTCCAAGCCTTCTGACAGCGAATGGCGTATGGACGGCCAGGTTCGTCTCTTTGACGTAGCCACCAAGAAATTGGTTGGCAAGCCGACCTCCACCTGCCTCAAATGTCATGACGAGCAGATCGGCACGGATGACAGCGCGCCGCATGCCGTACTCTGCGGTCTTGATGTGAACTGGGGTGCAGCGAAGAAGGCTGCAACAAAGAAGAAATAAGTTTTCTTCTTCAGTTTTTTGTTCTATAGAAAACCGGGGGGCTACAGCCCTCCGGTTTTCCTGTTTAATAAACCCGACAACCTCCTCTCTACACCCCTAAAAATCTATGACACACCGCAACGCGCACACCATCATCGCCATTGCCTGGAAAGGCGTCACCCGGAAAATGTTCCGAAATTTTGTCTTGATGCTGGCGGTAGCCTTACTCGTCGCCTTGCTGACCTTTGCCATGCTTTTCAATAAGGCGGTGGAAGAGGATATCGAGGCGGCAAGTAAACGGTTGGGTGCTGATATTGTCGTCGTGCCTGTCGAGGCCAAGGGGAGCGCCGAGGAATTCATTCTGGAAAGCAAGGTCAAAACCTTTTACATGGACAAGTTCGTTTTCGACGATATCAGCGAGTTGCCGGATATCAAGCAGGCGACCTATCACATCTACCTCAACACCCTGTCTTCCGGCTGTTGCAGTATCGACGAGGGACAGGTCATTGTCTTTGACCAGGACAAAGATTTTGTGATTGCCCCCTGGCTGGAGACCGGCCCCAAGCATTTGGAACCTGGGCAGGTGTATGTGGGGAGCTATGTCAACGAGTATCTTGGCCTGATCAATACGGCCAGTCTCTTTGGAAAAGGGGTCAAAGTGGTGGGCCATCTCCAACAGACCAGCACCGGCCTTGACCATGGGGTGTTCATGCGCATGGACGACCTGAACAAAATCTCCCCCGAAGCAACGGGGGGGTATAAATCAGGGAAAATCTCCATCATCTTCATCAAGGTCAAGGATGGGGTATCACCAGGCAAGGTGGTAGCCGAAATCCGCAAGGTCAACCCCACCGTCGGGGTAATGACCAGGGGAGACATCGGTGCCGACGTTCGGAATACCCTCAAGGACATTCTCCGGGTATTTTCCATAACTATCCTGATTTCATCGCTGCTCGCCCTGCTCCTCGCCTGGTCAACCTTTACCGTGCTTGCCAACGAACGGCGGCGCGAGGTCGGCATTCTTCGGGCCATCGGCGCCCACCAGATTCACATCATGAAGATCTTCCTGGCTGAGGCGTTGTTGATCAGCGGCATAGGCGGTGTTGCCGGAGTAATCATGGGCCATTCCTTGATCCATTATCTGGCCAAGGACTTCACACTGCTCCGTAAGCTCGGCACAGTCTCGACCTTTACCACAGGCAACATCACCATCGGGCTCATGGCCATGGGCGTCGGTATCGCCATTTGTCTGATTGGCGCAGCCTTCCCCATCCTGCGCCTGGCTCGAATGGAGCCGCTGCTGGCGATTAAAGAGGCGTGATTAGCTGATAGCGATCAGTATCTTACAACTCATATTTTGCCGCATATCCCCGGGGCGTCACCATAAATCCCTGCCAGGCAAAGGTCATTGAGTTACCGATGATGATGGTGGTCTGCATATCGATCTCGCTCTCCAGCATCTTGCCGAGGGTGGTGAGCACGATCCGTTCATTTTCACGGGTGGCGGCGGTGACGATGCCCACTGGAGTTTCCGGGGCGCGGTGCGCCAGCAAGATCTCGCGGGCCTTGACGATGTGCTCGGCCCGTTTCTTTGATTTTGGATTGTAGATCGCCATCACAAAGTCCGCCGCTGCCGCAGCCTCAAGCCGTTTCTTAATTTTTTCCCAGGGGGTCAGCAGGTCGGACAGGCTGATCGCGGCGAAATCATGCATGAGCGGCGCACCCAAGCGGGCGGCGCAGGCATTGAGCGCGGCAATCCCTGGGATTACCTCGATTTCCACACACACGTTCTGCTCCCTGGCCATCTCAAATACCAGTCCGGCCATGGCATAGATGCCTGGGTCGCCTCCGGATACCAGGGCCACCTTTTTGCCTTCCCCTGCCAATTCCAACGCCTTGCGGCAGCGGTCAACCTCTTTCATCATCTGGGAGGCAATGACCTCCTTGCCTACAAGACACTCAGGAATCAAGTCAAGATACGTCTGGTAGCCGATAATCACCTCGGCTGCGGCAAGGGCCTCGCCCGCCGCAGGGGTCATATGTCTTGCGGAGCCCGGTCCTGTTCCGACAACGTACAGTTTACCCTTGCCACCGCCATGGTTACATTGTGCCATTTTCTTTTCCCAACCAGTAAATCATTACTCTGTGCGCTGAGCAGGGCAGCGGGTTCGGCCACGCCAATTGCCCCCACATTCCGCAGCGCCGCCTCGGAAACCGTTACATTCTCTACCTTGTTCAGCTCTTCCTTGCTGAAAAATTCCAGATGCCAACCATGCTCATGCGCAAAGGCCAGCAGTCCAACTTCATCCTGCTTGAGATTAATGGAGGCCAGATTGCGGATGCTCAATTGCGATAACCCCTGCTCGGCAAATAATTCCTCGCAGGCCTGCCGGATTTCTTCTACAGGCACTCCACGGTTGCACCCTACACCAACCACCAGATTTCTGGGGCGAAAGACCACCGCTATACCGTAATTGGCAATACACGACGAAACCACAATGTCGGCCAACTCCGGTCTATCAACCGCCACCAATCCCTTGGGCAGCGAAGCGATGGCCACCTCGGAAAAAATCTTGAGCTGGCCGGTATTGACCAGCTTGGCGCTGGCTTGGGTCAAACCTTCTTTGCTCTCGCAAAGCAGATTCTGCGCCCTGGCCCAGAGATCAAGAGCAGCAAGCCCCAAGATATCGGAGGCGGTGGTGATCACCGCTTCACCGCCAAGCATTGCCGCCACCTGCCGGGCCAAGTCGTTGCCACCGCCCAAATGGCCGGAAAGCAGGCTGACAGCATGACGCCCCTTTTCATCCACCACCACCACGCAGGGGTCGCTCTTTTTATCTTGCAGGAGCGGAGCAATGGCCCGCACCACAATCCCAGTGGCCATGATACAGACAAAGCCGTCCATTTTCCGCCAATGCTGGGCCAAAGCTTGGGCCACCCCACCCTCCTGCGGCAGGAGCAGAGCCTCCGGCATCTTCGTTGCCAGATCAGCAGCCAACTTTCTGCCACCGTCGGTTATGGCAAGTATCCCAATCTTCATAGTTTACTGGGTCGCATCGCGAAAACCGTGACCAAAATGCCGATCGTAGAGCTTGGACAGGGCCGGAGGCGGACAGCTGGCCAGGACCTCCCCCACCGCGATGATCGCTGTTTTCGTTATTCCTGCCTCCTTGACCTGGGCAGCAATGGTGGCAAGGGTTCCCCTGACGATCTGTTCTTCAGGCCAACTCACCTTTTCCACCACAGCCACCGGGGTATCCTGAGGGTAACCGCCACTGAGCAGATCGGCAACAACCTGCTCAATCATGCCGATACTGAGCAGGATCAACATGGTGGCCTGATGGCTCGCCAGGGATGAAAGATTTTCTTTCTCCGGCACCGGAGTCCGCCCTGCCCTCCGGGTGATGATCACGGTCTGCGAGACCTCGGGCAGGGTCAACTCGGTACCCAAAGCTGCGGCGGTGGCCATGGTCGAACTCACCCCGGGCACGACCTGAAAGGGGATATCGGAGGCGACAAGGCGGGCAATCTGCTCATTGATGGCCCCATAGATCGAGGGATCACCGGTATGGAGCCGAACCACCCTTTTCCCCTGCTCCCAGGCGCTGATCACAAGGGCCATGACCTCGTCGAGATTCAGACCGGCAGAATTATGCACCATGCCGGTCACCCCAGCAAGCAGGGCCTCGGGCACCAAACTACCGGTGTAGACAATGCAATCAGCCTCCCGCAACAACCGCTGGCCCTTAACCGTGATCAGTTCCGGATCTCCGGGTCCGGCCCCCACGAAAAAGACCGGGAAGCGTTTCATGGCCTCGCTCATGATTTCCTCACAATGATGGTGGAAAAATAATGGGGTTGATCATGAAGGGCAGTGGTCAGGTCGCGCCTGATCCTTTGGCCGTTCTGGCTCGTGCGCTCGACCAGCACGGCTTTGTCCAGAAGATTCATCTCCGCCAGCAGCGGCACCAGCCGATCCATGACCCGGTGCACCTTCATGAGAACCACCGAGTCGAACTGGTCCAGAATTTCCCGCAAGCGGCCATTCTCAAAGGTGGCTGGGATAACCACCAGCCGGTCATCCCCCAGACAGAGCGGCTGGCCTGCGGCCGCAGCAGAAGCACCGATGGCGGAAACCCCAGGGATGATCACCACCGGCAGATCAGGAGCCAGGGCAAAGAGGGTTTCGCAGACATAGAAGCCGGTGCTGTATATGGCCGGATCACCAAGAGTGGGGAAAGCTACATCCCGGCCAGCCTGCAAATGGCCAACGATCTGGGCTGCCGCCGCATCCCAGGCCTTTTTCACCTCGGGGTCCGGGGTTTGCCCCATGCGGACTTTTTTCATGGGAAAATGGTGGGTGATGATCTCCTTGTCGCCGCGATCCACCACCCCTTCTGCGATCCCAAGGGCTGTGCTCTCTCCGTCCTTTTTCGCCGCAGGCGCGAGCCAGACTCCACATCGCTCCAGTATCCGTACGGCCTTAAGGGTCATGAGTTCCGGATCCCCCGGCCCCACCCCGACTACATACAATGTTCCCTTCATTTTCTACCTGTCATAACGGTTATAGGATTCAAGACCTTTCCCGGTTCAATCTCCGAAAAAATCATTCTTTCAATCTGCACCCGGGTCAACTCAACCTTCAGACCATGATCTGTCATACACTGCGGTGCTTCGGCCACGGTTTGGCCGATCACCCCATTCACCACCATTCTACCTTCTGCGGGCAGACGTTTGGCCACCTGGCCAATGATGGCCGATAATTTGCCGCCGCTACCGCCGATAAAAACCCGGTCTGGGTCCGGCAAGTCGTTTAATACAGCCGTGGCCTCACCCTGGATTGGGATGATGTTGTAGCACCCGAATTGTCTGATGTTTTTTCTCACGTTGGCAAAGGCCTCAGGATGCTGATCAACGGCGAAAACGGTCAGGCTCGGATGCAGACGGGCCGCAGCAACGGAGATGGAGCCGCTGCCCGCGCCAAGATCCCAAAACACCCCGGTGTTTGGCAGCCGTAAGGCATGCATGGTAACGGCCCGCACCTCATCTTTGGTGATCAGGCCACGGCTGTGGGTAATCTCCGTCTCGGAAAGCCCGAACATCGGAAGATCCTCTCCAGCCAGAGGCGGCCGGGTGACAATCAGCACATTCAGCTCGGCAAAGTCCTGCGTTGCGGCTTCGGCAATGGTTCCGGAAAAAAGCCGCTCATCCGTTTCCCCCATGTTTTCAGCCACATGCACCCGACACTGGGCCAGCAAGGCCTCGTCTTCGATCAGTTCCAGATACTCGATAAGTTGTTGAGCCAGATGGGCCGGCGTGTTGTGCTGATCGGTAAAGACAAAGGTTTTTTCACTGCCAAGCAGCAGGCCTGGGGCATGCAGGGTTTTCCTGCCATGGAGACTGATTATCTTCATGTCGTCCCAAGGCAATTTAAACCGGGCGCAGGCCTCCTGCATGGTGGAGAGCGCCGGGAAAACCACCAGTTGATCCGCCCCGAATTCCTTAAGCAGCATGCGACCGATCCCAAAGAACAAGGGATCGCCGCTGGCCAGCACCCCGACATCCCCGCTGGCCAGTGCCTGCCGGATACTGGCCAAGGCACGCGTCAGAGGGGAGATGGGGAGTTGCTCCGCCGCCATTCCCTTCACCAGTGGAAGATGACGGGTGTCTCCGATGATAAGCCTGCAACGGGTAAGCATCCCGGTCTGTTGCGCCGTGAGCCCTTGACAGCCAACGCCGATCAGCATCAAGCTAAACATGCAGCTCTACCTGGGTATGGTTGTTAACCAGATAAACCCGCACCGGCAGGCCGCAAACCTTTTGGGCATATTGCCGCGCCGCCTCACAGACCGCCAGGATCAAATCGTTTCGGCCCTGTTCCCGCAGCCGTTCATGGATCTCCCGGGCGGTATTGACTTCCTTAAGACTATCCAGCAAGGCCGGGTCCGCCCCCAACCTTGCAAGAAGAGCCAGACCGTCCGTCACTTCCAGGGCGCCATGCCGGACATGGGTCTGGGGAATCTCCAACGCCGCCTTCATGATCTTGGCCCACATCCCGGCCAGATGGATGGTGGCAAAACCACGTCTGGCCGCAGCCAGCAGCGAGAACTCCAGATAATCCCCCATCATGGCATAGGCCTCCTCCGGCAGGGCGAGCATGGTCTGCACCCCCTTTTCCGAGGTGCGCCCGGTGGAAAGCACTACTTCCGTTAACCCGGTCTCTTTTGCCACGGACAAGGAAGCCTCAATCGTGGCGGTCCATGCTTCGGCGGACACGGGGTGGACAATGCCGGTGGTGCCGAGGATCGAAAGACCGCCCATAATGCCCAACCGCTTATTCAGAGTTTTCTCTGCCAGCTCCTCGCCCTTGGGCACGGAAATTACCACCTGCAAAATCTTGCCCGCCACAGTGCCCAAAGCTTCCAAAACTGCGGCCAGAATCATTCGGCGAGGGATCGGATTGATCGCCGGTTCCCCGACCTTCACCGCAAGTCCCTTCTTTGTTACCCGACCAACCCCTGTCCCGCCGCAGAGAAAAACACAGGTCTGTTCCAGCCGAACGCAGTTCAACTCCCCCTCCCTCGACGGGAGGGGGGTGGGGGGTGGGTGAACTTGCAACCTGTCTGGTTCATCGCTGTTTCCCCCTCTCCCTAACCCTCCCCCGCCAGGGGGGAGGGAACTTTTACAGGTGGCACCCTCCGATACAAAAGAAACGCTGGACACGATCTCCGCGCCATTGGTCACATCCGGATCATCCCCGGCATCCTTGAGCACCGATGCCCAGGCCTGGCCGGATTTTACTTTGCATTGATGCACCGCAAAGCTATGGCGGCTGCCGTCCGGAAAGGGAATCTCCACCGACTCTGACCGGGGTCGCCCCAGGAGCAGCAGCACCGCCGCCTTGGCCGCAGCAGCAGCACAGGCGCCGGTGGTATATCCGCTTCGCAGCCTGCGCGCCATGATCTCTCTACTCCTCCCCTGCCAAACGGATAAGAGCGTTGACGATGGCCACAGCCACCGGAGTGCCGCCCTTTCGTCCCCGACAGGTGATAAAGGGATATGCCTTTTCGCTTAACAACTCTTTGGACTCGGCGGCATTGACAAAACCAACAGGCGCGCCGACCAGCAAGCCGGGACGAAGCTCCGACGCAAGAGCATCCCAGCAGTCCATGAGCTTGAGCAGGGCGGTGGGTGCGTTGCCCACCGAAACGATGCCGATATTTTCCGTTAAACCCTTCTCAATGGCCACCTCGGAGCGGGTCAGTCCGTGCTCTTTGGCGATCCGCGCCACTTCCGGATCAGCCACCTTACAAACCACCTGGCCTCCCCAAGCTGCGAGCAGCCCCTTGCTCACCCCGGCCGCGCCCATGTTGACATCGGTGAGGATATTGCGGCCCGCCCGGATCGCGGCAATCCCGGCATCAATGGCCTGGGGGTGAAAAACCAGGCTCTCGGCAAAGGAGAAATCACCGGTGGCGTGGATAACCCGCTGAACCACCTTGAAGGTTCTGGGATCAAAGTTGGTGGGGCCAAGTTCCTCGGCGATGATGCGAAAGCTTTCCGCCTCGATTGCTTCCGGTCGTATCTGCATGATGGTGGTGTTCATTTTTCCTCTCCCAACTTGCCGGCAGGCCGACAGGCCCGGACAAATTCCACCGCCATCTGTGGGTTAAACCCGAAGTGGAGGTGCAGATATCCGCCTAGTACATTTTTATGGCGATAGCCTTCGCGGCTGTCATTATTTACAGCATAAATACGTTCGATATGATCCGGCATTGCATCGATAACCGAGTAGTGAAACTCATGCCCCCGCAACACGGTATCAGCCGGGCCGAAAAAACAATCCTTCTCAAGGCGAACTTCGCGGTAGCCCAGGCTGGCCCTTTTTTTCTGCATGCGAGCTGTCACCGGAAACACCCCGGCCATGGGCAACGCCCCGACATCTTCGCCAACAATGCCTTCAGTCAGGTACATGAACCCGCCGCATTCGGCATAGAGCGGTCTGCCTGATTGGGCCCAATCGAAAATCGCCTGCCGCATACTAAGATTGCCGGAAAGCTCTCGGGCATACAGTTCTGGATACCCGCCGCCAAGATAGAGGCCGTGCACCCCTTCGGGCAGGTTTTGGTCTTCCAGTGGGCTGAAAAAAACCAGCTCCGCGCCAGCAGCCCGCAGCAAATCGAAGTTATCCTCATAGTAAAAGCAAAAGGCCCTATCCCTGGCCACCCCGATCCGCGCCTGCACCGGTCTGCTTTCCTGCCGGAGCCCAGCAATTTCCGCAGGAGGAAACGCTGTGCCTGCTGCCAACTCCAGGAGACGCGGCAGATTGACCTGGGCCTGAATCGTTGCCGCGAGATTCTCCAAGGCCTCAGGGCTGATGGGATGCTCCTCCCCGGTGAACAGGCCAAGATGCCGGGCGGGCATGCTAAAATCAAGGTTCTGGGGCAGATGTCCCAATATCTCGGCCCGGCAATGCTTTCGGATGGCCCCGCTCACCAGCTCCAGATGCCGAGGGCTGGCAACCCGGTTCAGGATCACCGCCACCGGGGCCACCTCGGACATCAGCGTTTCAAAACCCTTGAGCACCGCTGCCACGCTTTCCGCAGCGGAACGCACATCAAGGATCAGCACCACCGGCACGCCCAGCGTTTTGGCAAGGGCAGCACTGGAAGAATCATGGCCGTCAAACATGCCCATGACCCCTTCGATCACCGAGATATCCACCCTTTCAGCGTCTATTGCAGCAAAGGTTTCCCGCACCTGCGCCTCACCCATCATCCACAGGTCCAGATTACGGGAAACCCGGCCGCAGGCCAACTGGTGCAGGCTCGGATCAATAAAATCCGGCCCGCACTTGAAGGGCTGTACTGCCAAGCCCCTCTTGCGCAGGGCGGCAAGCAACCCAAGGGTGATGGTGGTCTTGCCAGAGCCGCTGCTGGTGCCAGCAATCAAGATGGCAGATCTGCGATCAGCGGCCATTGACGCCCGCCTTTTTTTTCGCCCCGCCAGGAAAAAGCTCCGGGTAGAGTAATGCGGCGATTGTTTTAATTCCTTCGATAATCCGAATGGTTGGTCGCGAAACCAAACGTTCATCCACAAGGAATATCCGGTTGTTCCGCACCGCCTTGATCGCCTGAAATCCAGGCTCCTGCATGATGACCTCAACACTCACCGGATTCATTCGTCCCTGCTGGGCGAGGAAAACCTCGATCTCCGCACCCTTGGCCAGAATGCGTTCCTTGCCGTAGGCGGCGATATTCGTGTCCCGCACCTGACTGGCATCCGCAGCCACATTAACGCCCCCGGCCTGTTCCAGCACATACATGGCGATGCTTTCCTGGGCAAAGGTCTTCATCTTGGCATGGATCGCCTCGAAGTAGACCTTGGTCCTGGATTTCTCCGGCACCTTGCCAACGATCTTCCTGATTGCCGCAAGCTCTGTCTGGAAGCTAGCGACCATCTCCTCGGCCTGTCGGGTTCTGCCGGTGAGCATTCCCAGAGCGCGCCAATAATCAAAGATCTCCCCCACCGTGTTGGGCTGGAGGGAGACCACGGTAATGCCTGCCTGGCGCAGGGTGGCCATGAGCTGCGGCGAGGCGCGTTCGATCATGGGCCGGACCAGAACCAGATCGGGCCGGGCGCCAATGATCTTCTCCGGGTCTTCATGGTAGCTGTAATGCTTCTTGTCCTTCAGCTGGGGCAGATCGTCATCCGCACCTTCAATGCCGATAATCTCAGCGCCAAGGCCCAGGCTGATCAGGTTTTCGGTGTGGGCCGGATAAAGCGAGATGATCCGGGCATAGGGCCGAACCACCGTGACTGTTTTCCCCTCGCTGTCCTGAAAGGTCGCAGGAGCAGCGCCAGCCAAGGCGTGCGGGCTGAAACCGGCCAGCAGGGCAAAAATGAGAAAAAGCAGACGCATGGTGATTACAGGCACGATCTTAACTCCAGTAACGAAAAGAAATCTGTTGGGTATTGCTGAATGCGTCGAACGCCACCCTGCTCTCCACCCCGAACACCTGTTTGATCAAGGCCGGATCCAACACTGCATCGGTGGGGCCACTGGCAGCCACATGGCCTTTGTGCATGAAAATGAGTTCATCACAGTAAGCCGCAGCCAGATTCAGGTTGTGGATCACGGCGATTACGGTCCGCCCCTCTTCTTGCACCAGCCTTCGCGCCACGTTGAAGATCTGCATGGTGTACTGCACATCTAGGCTGGAGGTTGCCTCGTCAAAAAGCAGATAGGGGGTCTGCTGGGCCAGGGCGCGGGCCACAACAACCCGCTGTTTTTCGCCGCCGGACAGCTCGTTGACGAACCGGTCCTTGAAATGGCTGATGCCGATGACCTCCATGGCCGTGCCTACCTGGTGCCAGTCCTCCGCCGCAGGCGAGGCAAAACGGCCGATGTGGGGATGGCGACCCATGAGCACCACCTCCTGCACGGTGAAGGCAAAATCAATGGCAAAATCCTGGGGCACCAGGGCGACCATCCGGGCCAGATCGCGGCGACGGTACTCAGCCACCGGCCGATCCATGAAGGTGACGCTTCCCTGGTCCGGGCTCTTGCCACCGGTGAGCAGGTCGAGAAAGGTTGTCTTGCCGCAGCCGTTGGGGCCGACTATCCCGTAAAACTTGCCCGGTGCAAGGGAGATATCCAGGTCGGCCAGCGCCGGGGTATCCCCATAGGCAAAGCTGACCCCGGTCAGGGCAAAGCCGCTGGCTGTGGTCATCTTGCCCTCCGCTGCCGTCTGCGGAAGATCACGCAGAAAAACGGGCCGCCGATCAGGGCGGTGAGCACGCCGATAGGCACCTCCACCGGCAGCACCGCCCGGGTCACGGTGTCGGCCACAAGCAGGAGCAAGGCCCCGGCCAGAATGGAAACCGGCAACAGCTTCTGGTTGTCTGGCCCCACCAGAAAACGCATGAGGTGCGGCACTATGAGCCCGATAAAGCCGATGATCCCGGAGACCGACACGCAGACCGCCGTCACCAGGGAAGCGCCAAGGAGCAGAATCCAGCGCACCCTGGTGCTCTCAACCCCCAGGGTATCCGCAGACCTGCTGCCCAGGCTGAGGATGTTGAGATCCCTGGCGTAATACAGGGACAACACCAAGCCGCAAAGCACCGCCCCCGCCACCACTCCCACATCCAACCAGGTGCGGGAGGCAAAGCTGCCCATGAGCCAGAAGATGATCACCGACACCTGCTCGTCGGCCAGGTATTTCAAAAAGCTGATCCCCGCCGCCAGGATGGCCCCGACAATGACCCCGGAAAGAATCAGGGTGTTGGCCGAGATCTGCCCGTTGAAGCTGGAAAGATAGAGCACCACCAGCAGGGTCAGCGCCGCGCCGACAAAGGCGAAAAGCGGTACGGAAAAATGGCCCATCATGCTCAGGTTTGCCAGCAGGGCCAGGGCCGCGCCAAAAGCTGCGCCGGAGGAAACCCCAAGGGTGTACGGGTCGGCCAGCGGGTTGAGCAGGATGCCCTGGTAGATGACGCCGCTCATGGCAAGGCCGCCGCCGACCAGGGTGGCGGTGAGTATCCTGGGCAGGCGCACATCGAAAACCACAAAGGGAAACACCGGGTCCATGCCCGCAAGCAGCGCGGGATTAGCGGTGATCCTGGCCGCGATCACCCGGACGATCTCGACCGCAGGCACAGCGATATGCCCCATGCCGGTGGCATAAACGATGGCGCCGAAGGTGGCTACCGCCAGGGACAGGGTCAGCAGCCATATTTTGTATCCGCTATGCCTCACGGTTTATCAAATCCCTTCATCGGTCATGGCATCCTTGATGTGCTGGGCAAAAATCGCGGCAAAGGCATCGGACTCTCCCATGCCGGTAAGCGCGGCAGCCACATCAATGCCGCGCGCCTCAAGCTGGCTTTTCAAGGAATCCGATTCAGGCCCGGCCATATCATTCTTGGCATGGTCTCCGGCCACGGTCATGAAGGGTTTGAGCAGCACCTTCTTCGTCTTGTCCGCTTTCAGCTCCGCAAAAAGACGGACGTTGTCCGGAAAGCCCTCAACCATGGTAACATAGATGCGCACCCCAGGATATTGCTGGCGCATCACCTGCTCGAACTCCAGATACACTCCGGTGGAATAATGTTCGTTGCCATGGGCGAAATATACCAAAGCCCGCCCGGCTTTTTTGGCCATCTCCACGTCCGGGGCGGCAATGGTCGCCACCTGCGCAATATCCTGCCGGTAGTCGTGCTCAATGCCGTAAGTTCCCAAGGCAGGCCGCCCGAGCAAAATCTTCTTGAACGGCATGTTCCGCTTCTTCACGGTTTTGATGCTGTTCAGTCCCGCCACATAGGAGGCCAGATCGGCAAATTCCTCCCCGCTTGAAATATGAGTGGGCTGAACAACGATGTAGGCATAGCCTTGGTCCTGCAAATCGGCGATGGTAGCCAAGGGGCCTTTGATGTTGAGGATTTCCTCCGGCACCTCGGGGTGTTGGGCCGCATAGCCCGAATCCTGCCGCCGCTCCTGCCATATTCGCCTGATAATGTTCGAGGTGAAGGCCAAACGAACCGGGATGCCGGGGAATTCTTTCTGAATCTGCTCCCGGATATTGAGGATGCCTGGCAGGCCGCTTTCATGGGTGGTGCCAAACACCGCCAGCACCACCGCCTTTTTTTCGGAAGGGGCCGCTTGGACATTGACAGCGCCAAGCATCAAAAACAGGGCGATCAGCAGCGAAACAGTCGTAGACAATCGTTGTTTTAACTGCATCATATCCTCCCGTTTTCCTCAGCCAATCGGCATAAAATAAAAACCCAGGCCAACCGCGATCACCGAAGCCATGCGAAGTATCTGACTGACCCCCACAAGCTCAAGGGCAAGTTTCGGGGAAAAAATCCCGACATAGTAAGGGAATTGGTGCCGCACCGCCCGAATCGGGGTCGAGAGAATATTGCCCACCAGCAGGGCGAGAACCACCTCTTTATAGCCGAGGCTCTTATCTGCCAGCAGGGCTCCGGCTGCGGCCAAACCGGCGGAAAACTCAACGGTAACATGGGCCATGACAATGCCAAGGCTTTGCGGCTTGAGCCAGGCAAGAAACCAGGCCTGGGTGGCAAAAAATCTTTCCAGCCAGACAAACACGCCATGTTTGCCCATGTAATAAAACATGATGTACACCGGCACGGTGAAATAGATGAGCCCCTTGATCCTCTTGCGAAATCGCTGCACGCTTTTTTCCAGAGCCTGCCGCCAGCCGGTCTTTTCGCGGAGTAGAGCGCTGATTTCCCCCTGCTCCCCTTGCAGAGGAGGAAGCAACAACCTGCCGCCGATCACCACCAAGACGGTTTGCAGCATTGCTGCGGCAAAGGTCAGGGCCAAATACATCAGCGCGGCCATTTTAATGAGCGGCGCTGTCAGGAAAAAAACCGTGGGCAGATGGAGAAAAAAACGGGGCAGACCGTTAAAGAGGTTGGCAAGCACCAACTCTCTCTTGCTCAACTGGCCTTTGTCAAAGGCCTCGGCCAGCATGGTATTCGCGGTGACTCCGGAGAAAAACGCCATGGAAAAGCTGGCCCCTGAGATGGGGGTCAGTCTGCCCAGGCGAACCAGGGGGCGGGTCAGGGAGGCCAACCGATGCGTCCAGTTGAGGGCCTCGATGAAATTGGCGGCGATCAGGCCCACGGACATCCAGAAGAGAATCTTGACCAGCGGCCAGAGCAGATGCGCCCAGAGGGAGGCGATGAAGTGTAGATCGACAGGCATAAAAAAAATCCCCGGACCGATTTTCTCGATCCGGGGAGGCCCTGTTTCATCCACGGCAGATCATTACATAATCACTTGTCCACGGCGATCATGCAGCATAATGTATCAAGGCAGGTCTTCTGACTTCCGGTTCATCCTTGTTCCGCGCCTTCCCATTTTTAAACAGTGGCGTGATTGCGAAACTTGTCCCCGGTTACAGCGGCGGGCCCGTCCCCGATTTACACGGGGTTCCCTTTCAAGCTCCCGATGGAGCACCTTAGAAAACCTTATCTAGCATATTCTGCGAAACTTTGCCAGTATTCTTCTTTCCGCCCTGCCACGCCGTTTCCCGACTCATGCTGCACAAAATATTCATTGCGCCATTTTCTCTTGCATGGGATAACAAATCAAAATAGGTACAAATACCTATCAAAAGATTTCATCAGGGAGGATGCTATGCAGCTCAGTTTGCGTAACCGGTTTCTGATCCCCACCACCGTTGTCCTTGTCCTGTGCATGGGCACTATCAGCGCGGTTTCCTATTTTAAGTCCGCTTCCGCCCTAAAAGAGTGCATTTCTCAGCAGACCTCCCAGGTCTCCAACTCTGTGGCCCAACAAATAAGCTCCTGGCTGCATGAACGGAAACTTGACATCTGTGGCAACAGTGCGGATCCTCTGTATGCGTCGCTCTTCCTCTCTGGAGCCCCAGACAGCAACGCATCCCATCGGGCAAACGCCAGGCTTGCCGAGCTCCAGCAACAATCGGATTTTTACGAATTCATTGCCATCGCCGACCAGAGCGGCGCTGTTATCGCCTCATCCTTACCAGCGCACATTGGCACCATGAATATCGCTGACCGTTCCTATTTCAAAGATTCGCTGGCTGGCAAGGAGGCCATCTCCGAAGTAATTCTCAGCAAAGGAACGGGAAACCCCGTTTTTGTCATCTCGGCCCCCATCAAGGCCAACGGCAGGGTTTCCGGGATTCTTCTGGGCGTGGTCGATCTGGCGCGCTGCAATGCCAACTTTGTCGATCCGGCCAAGGTCGGCACCTCGGGCTATGTGTATCTCATCGATTCGACCGGCAAGGTCATCGCCTATCCGGACAAGAGCAAAATCCTCACGCTCGATCTGAGCCAGTTTGATTTTGGCCGCGACATGCTGGCCCAGCGTCAAGGAATCATTCATTACACCTTCAAGGGTATCGACAAACTGGTAGGGTTCCAGGTCATCCCGGAAACCGGCTGGATCGCGGCAGCCACTGCCACCGACGCGGAGATGTATGCCCCGGTCAAGCGGCTGGGCATGATCAACCTCGGTATTCTGCTCTTCAGCACGACCCTCACCGCTGGCCTTGTTTTTCTCATTGTCCGCTCCCTGGTTACGCCCCTGCACCAGATCAGCATCGGACTGAGCGAGGGCGCAGCGCAGGTTGCTTCCGCTTCAAGCGAAGTTTCCGCCACAAGCCAGACCCTGGCGGAAGGCGCTTCGGAACAGGCTGCGGCACTTGAAGAAACCTCCGCCACCATGGAAGAGATCACCGCCATGGTAAAACAGGGCGAAGAGCATACCAGAAACGCGGACGAACATGTCCGTAAGGCCGACAACCTAATAGGCAATGCCGGTTCCGCCATGGAGCAGCTCACCCGGTCCATGGAAGAAATATCACAGTCCAGCGAACAGACCTCGCGGATTATCAAAACCATCGACGAAATTGCCTTTCAAACCAACCTTCTGGCCCTGAATGCCGCAGTGGAGGCGGCCCGCGCCGGTGAGGCAGGTGCAGGTTTCGCGGTGGTCGCCGAAGAAGTCCGTAACCTGGCCCAGCGTTCCGCAGCTGCGGCCAAGGATACCGCCCAACTTATCGAAGAAACCGTGGCCTGCGTTCGGACAGGATCGGAGGTTGTTGCGCACACCAGTAACGTTTTTAAAGAGGCCGCAGCCAGCGTGGTCGAGGTCAGCGGGCTTATCGGCCATATCCGTAAGGCAACGGAAGAACAGGCCACGGGAATCGTCCAGATCAATAAAGCCATCTCGGAGTTGGATGTGGTGACGCAACAAAATGCAGCCACTTCCGAGGAATCGGCTGCAGCTTCCGAAGAGCTCAACGCCCAATCCCTCCAGATGAAGGAATTTGTTGACGACATGGAACGGCTGATCACAGGCGATCCTCATCCAAACAGCCAGGGATAATCCTCCCCCGCTCCCCGGTCTCAACCTCCACGTACTTCTCGGACCACATCACCTGGAAGTGCGCGGAGGGCCATCTTCACTTTTTCCCCACTGTGACTTTCTCTGGTAAAATTTTCCCCTTTCGCCTACATTCGGTTGAGTGTATCGGTTCGCGTCGGTCATGATGCCGCCATAAATACCGGAGAAATCACATGGAATCATTCGAACAACTTCTTGAAAAATCGACCAAAATTCATGGCCACATCTGCGCAGGCCAGGTTATTGGGGTCCGTATGTCCATGATCGGCCTGCGGGAGATCGGCATCGATGATCCCAAGGCCCAGCGCAAGGATTTCTATGTTCTGGTGGAGATCGACCGTTGCGCCACAGACGCCATCCAGACTGTGACCGGTTGTTCCCTGGGCAAGCGCTCCCTCAAATGGCTCGATTACGGGATCATGGCCGCAACCTTTGTCAATCTCAAGACCGGCAAGGCCGTGCGGATCACCGCCCTGGAGGAATCCAGGGAGACCTCGAAGAAATATTGCCCGGAAATCGGCGACAAGTACAAACAGCAGTTGGAGGCCTACCGAATCATGCCCGAGGATGAGCTGTTCAAGGTGCAGGCGGTCTCGATAACCGTACCAGAAGAGGATATGCCGGGACGTCCCAAGCGGCGGGTGCAATGCGAGCAGTGCGGGGATTGGGTGCAGGACTGCCGCGAGGTAATACAGGAGGGAAAACCCCTCTGCAAGCCCTGCGCATTGGGCCGTTACTACGAAATCATCTGAGCCTGTTGGGCAACGGGAGAACGCATGACAAAAATAATTCCGGTTGAGCAGGCCATCGGCATGGTCCTGCCCCACGACATCACCGAAATCCGCAGCGAGGAATTCAAGGGACGCGCCTTCCGGAAAGGCCACATCATCCAGGCGGAGGATATCGAACGATTGAAGCGCCTTGGCAAAGAGAACATCTATGTGCTGGAGCTAGGCAAAGACGACATCCATGAAAACGAAGCGGCCGAACTGATGGCCAAGGCCCTGGCCGGGCCGGGCACCTCGGTTTCAGGAGAGCCGGTGGAAGGCAAGCTCAACATCGTCGCGGCCCATGACGGGCTGCTCAAGGTTGATGTGGAGGCCCTGTACCAATTCAACCTGCTGGGCGAGGTCATGTGCGCCACCCTGCACAACAATACCCCAGTCAAAAAAGGCGAACAACTGGCCGGGACCAGGCTCATCCCCTTGGTTTCCAAACGCGGGATCGTCAACGATGCCGTTGCAATCGCCCAAAAAGCCGGAGGAATCCTCAGCGTTGCCAAATTAAAAAAAGCCAAGGCCGGTCTGATCATCACCGGCAACGAGGTGTTCCATGGCCGGATCAAGGATGCCTTTGAGCCGGTCCTGCGCAAAAAACTGGAACGGCTTGGCTCGGAGGTGGTTGCGGTGCGCTTCGCCCCGGACAATATCGAAACCATTGCCGCGGAGATTAAGGCCTGCCTGGATGCGGGCGCGGACCTCATCGTCACCAGCGGCGGCATGTCGGTGGACCCCGATGACGTGACCCGGCAGGGCATTGCCTTGGCCGGCGCTAAGGACATTGTGTACGGCACCCCGGTTTTACCTGGGGCCATGTTTCTAGTGGGCTATATCGGAGCGGTGCCGGTGCTGGGCTTGCCTGCCTGCGGCATGTTCCACAAGATCACGGTTTTTGACCTGATCCTCCCAAGAGTACTGTGCGGGGAGAAGATCACCCGACAGGATGTTGCCCGATTGGGGCACGGAGGCCTGTGCCGACAGTGCAAGTCCTGCGCCTATCCCATCTGCGGCTTCGGCAAGTAATCCTTACTCCGAAACCTTGCCGCGCATGGCCTTCACCTTGCCTCGCTTTTCCTTGCCTTCCAAACGCCTTTCCTTGGCGCTGCGCGATGGCTTGGTGGGCCTTCGCTTGCGCTCCTGCTTGACCGCGCCTCGGATGAGTTCCCCTAGCCGTTCCAGGGCGTCGGCCCGGTTCTTTTCCAGGCTACGGAATTGCTGGGCCTTGATGACGATCTCGCCGTCTTTGGTAAGTCGCTGATCGCTCAAAGCCAACAACCTTTCCTTGTAAAAATCCGGCAGCGACGAGGCGCGGATATCAAAGCGCAGGTGTACGGCGGAGGAAACCTTGTTGACATTTTGCCCACCGGCACCCTGGGCGCGGATGGCGGTCAGCTCAATCTCGTTATCCGGAATTATGACGCTGTTTGAAATATGCAGCATTATTTCCTCACGGATCGTTCAGGAACCATTATGGCGAAAACTGTTCGCCTGGATATCGGTGCGCCGCATGATCTTTTGCAGCGCCGCCCTGGTTAGGCCGGAGATCTCGGCAGCCCGACTCACATTGCCTCCGGTATCTTGCAGTAGGCGCACCACATACTGACTCATGAATTTTTGCAACAAATCCTCCTTGGCCTCCTTGTACGCCTGCACCTTTTCGTTGCCAACCGAGGCTGACAGCCAGGAGGCAGTCTCGTCGGGAGACCTGTTTTCCGAGGGAGCAAGAACGCCAAGATCGCTGACCGAGATAATGGAATCGGCACTGAACAGCACCGCCTGCCGGACCATATTCTGCAGTTCCCGGACATTTCCCGGCCAGGCTCGCCCCATAAGGGCGGTGATGGCTTCCACGGAAAAATGCTTCGGGCCAAGGCCGAGTTCACAGCAGACCTGCCTGCAAAAATGATCCACCAGCAGGGGAATATCCCCCCGGATCTGCACCAGTCTGGGAGGGGTGAGGGTTACCACGTTCAGCCGATAAAAAAGGTCCTCGCGAAAAGAACGCTCTATGATCTTCTTTTCAAGATCCTGGTTGGTTATGGCGATGATACGAACATTGATTTTGCGGGTTTTGGTGTCCCCCAGGGGCTTTATCTCCTGCTCCTGCAAAACCCGTAGCAGTTTGATCTGGACCGAAACCGGGATATCGCCGATCTCGTCAAGGCACAGGCTCCCGCCGTCTGCTTCCACGAAAAGCCCCGGATAATCCCGCTCCGCCCCGGTGAAAGCGCCGCGCTTATGGCCAAACAACTCGCTTTCTAAAAGTTGTTCGGGAATGGCCGGACAATTGACCATGATCAACGGACGGTTGCGCCGCTTGCTCAAGTTGTGCACCGCCCGGGCGGCAAGCTCCTTGCCCGTGCCGGATTCGCCCCGGATGAGCACCGTATAGTCGGACAGGGCCACGGTCTTGAGACGCTCGCAAAACTGGGCCATTGCCGGAGTCTGCCCGACAAAGGAGGCAAACGCCTCCTTCTGACAGACCTGTTCCTTTAGGGTGACATTCTCCCGAACCAACCGGTTTCTTTCCAGCCCTTTGTGGATCACGCGCAGGATGGTGTCCTTGTCAAAAGGCTTGGTGATAAAGTCGTATGCCCCCTTCTTGATGGCGTCAACCGCCAAATCAATGCTGGCAAAGGCGGTCATCATGACCACGGAAAGCTCCGGGTCCTTGGCCCGCAACTTCTCAAGCAAGGCGATGCCGTTCATCTCCGGCATCATCACATCCAGCAAGGCGAGATCAAAGGATTGCTCGGCCATCAGGCGCAGGGCCTCACCGGCCCTAGTGGAGGTAACCACCTCAAGTCCGGGGATATTGCGCTCAATGGTTCTTTGCAGACCAGTGAGCATATCCTCTTCATCATCAACGATCAAAAGCCGATCAAACGACATAGATTCTGCCTCCCGCCGTATTCTTTTTATGCGCTATGGAGCGGCAAAATAATGGTAAAGACAGCGCCCTTCCCCGGTTTGCTCTGGACATAAATCTCCCCGCCATGGTCACGGATAATCCCATAACTCAGCGACAGCCCTAGACCGGTGCCATCCCTTGGTCCCTTGGTAGTAAAAAAAGGTTCAAAGATCTTGTCTTGGATCTCCGGGGCAATACCCGGACCAGTATCACGCACCACGATCTTCACCTGACCCTTGTTTGGCAGACAGTGGGTTTCAATGTCGATCTCCCCGTTTTCGCCGATGGCCTGGGCCGCGTTGATGCACAGATTCATGAAAACCTGCTTCATTTTTTCCGTGTCCATTTCAAGAAGCGGGATGTCGGGGTCCAGCTTCTGCCCCACGGTTATCCCCTGTTTCGCCAGTTGACTTGAAACCATGGAAACCACCTGTTCGATGGCGGCGTTGAGAGATCCTGGTGCCCGTGTCGTTTCTTGGTTCCTGGCGAAACTCAACAGGTCGTGGACGATGCGCTGGCAGTTTTTCACATGTTTTTCGATGATGTTCAAATCTTCGACCTTGCCCGGCAAGCTGCCAAAGTCCTCTTTCAGTAAATCGGTGTAGCAAAGAATGATCCCCAAGGGATTGTTGATTTCGTGGGCGACTCCGGCTGCCAGCTGCCCAATAGCCACAAGCTTTTCCGTCTGCTGCATGCGGTGTTCCACCTGTTTTTGCTGGGTGACGTCCTTGGCGTAACAGACAATGTTTTTCAACTCGCCGTGATCATCAAAAGCCGGATAGAAATGGGTCTCAAAAAGCTGACCGTTGGGGAGTTGACTAAAATCGGAAACAGATTCCAGCAGCTTGACTTGGGAAATGTGGCTGAACAACGCAAAGGGAACCGGTTGCATCGCGGCCAGCTCTTCGATGTGCCGGTTAAGGACCGTATCCGGGCTGAAATCATATCGAACAAGAAAGGCCTTGTTCACCATACGAAGAAATCCGTCCGGTGAAACCAGTACGACAAGGTCGGCTATAGCATCGAACACCGACTGGAGAAGCTCCTTGCTCTGCATCAAGCTTGTCATGTTCTGCAAGCTTTCCATGGTCACGCCAATCTGACGGCCAATGGAGAGCAGAAGTTCCCGGTGTCGGGGGTCAATCTCGCCGATATCATAGCCGGTGAAGGTCATGATCCCAAGAATCCTGTTCCGGCAGCAGAGCGGGATATTAAGGCATTTCCCTCTGGCAGTATCGGAGGTAAAAAAATTCAGTTCTCCACAAACCGTCTCACAGATCGTCGTGGAGGCAGAGGTGCCATTTGTGTCCGAAAGAATTTGGTGGGAAATCACATCACAAGAAAGGGTTTCGGCAAGCTCTGGGGCATTATTCTGGCACTGCAAAGAAAGCCCCTTGTGATCAGGCCGGAACAGATAAATCCCCGCGCCTTTTGCCGGAATCACCTCCAGGGTTTGTCGTAAAACCTTGGGGAGAATGGTGCGAAGATCCACGGACTGGGTGATGAGTTCGGCGATGACATTCAAGGTCTGGAGCTCGCGGTTCCTCTCCCGCATCTGCAAGTGCAACTGGTCTTGGGACTCTTGCAGTGCCTTGGTTCTTTCTTCGACTTTACCCTCAAGATTTTCGGCATAATCGGTGAGCTGTAAGCGGTTTTCCTCCAAATGCCGGGCAATGAGAATGGCGGTTGCATTGAGTTCCCCGATCTCATCCATACTTTTGGCTTGCCGGTAGAGCTGCTCGCCTTTCTGGTCGGTGAGGTTCAGACGAAAGATGTCCAGCAAAGTGCGGATGTTCTGGATGATGAGTTTATTGAAGAAAAAAGCAATGATGGCATACAGGACGAAAAATGAAAGGAATACGGTGCTGAATACAGAGAGGGCGAATTCACCGATGCGACGTAAGCCTTCGCCTACGGGAATGCCGACACTGACCACGCTGCTTACCTGATCCGTTTTCTTGAAAAATCCCCCTATCTTGCCATATCGTTCGACAATACTCCCTGGCGCATCCTCCGGCCTGCCGTGACAGTGCAAACAAGATTCATCGTAGCGAACCGGGCTGAACTTTACGAAATACTGTTCCCCATCAACCGTACGGATTCCTTGCCATGATTCGGCCTGGGGGTGATCGTTAAAATAACGGATCATCTCCATTTCCCGCTGGTTTGCCTCAAACTCCGGATTTTTAGCATTGATGGCGACCCGGCGGTAGGAAATATCAGGCAGGTCTTCCTTAAACTTCTCCATGACCACGCGACTCACGTAGGAAGTGGACATGGCCTCGATGACAAAACTGTCTTGACCGAGCATCTCATACATCCGTGGCCGCAGAATCTCCTGAACATAGGCACGGTTGGCGTCCACCGCCGCCATGACCAACTCGGCCTTGTGCAGCGCCTCCTCCTGCAAGCGTTTCTTCTGATGCGTATAAATAATGGCGGACCAAAAAAGGCAGAAGAGAAAAAGAATAAAGGCAAGGCCGATCAGGAATTTCCCCTGTGCCCCTGGGGGGTTGATGTTCCCCAGCAATTCTTTTGTTTTCTTCCCAAGCGCCATTTTTCCTCTCCTGTGATGACCAAAAGGTTTTCCCGCACCTGTTGCCAGCATGATTTCATGTAATCATACAATTATGCCAAGTGTCAACTGAAGGCGTCACTGGATACCAAAAGATGCAGTTTGTGGGCGTATCTTCTCTTTCTTCCTCAAAGACAAAACGGACAGAAAACAACTAACTCACTGTTATTGCAGTTTTTTTGTTTTCTTATCACATCCTCCATCCCGCACGGCATTCTCTTTGCATTACCCCAATACAACGTACCCATTGACAGCAGCAGCCACATTTACCCAAAGGAGGAAAAGAGCGCTCACAAGGATATCAGGCTTGCGTGTTGGATAACTGTATGGCCATCCCGTGATTGGAGAAAAGGGATAGTTTCCCGCTCTCGCCAGTCACAGTGAAAATGGTCAAAAAAAAGGGGAACATATGGACGAGAAGAAAATTAATGAAGACAAACTGGCAGAGGGGCATTGCGATTCGGAAGAAACCTGCAAAATCGAGGGAAAAAAGGGCTGGCTGAGCGAAGACTGGCTTGCGCTCTGGTTAGGGCTGTTTATTTTTATCCTTTCCCTTGGCGCATTCCAAGGGGCCGACATTCTGGGCTGGGGCGCATCAACGAGCGTCTGGAACGAAGTCAGCAAATCCACCAAACCCGTGTCAATCGCCTACCAGAACGTTAAAGGTGAAATCACCAAAATTGACGGCGCAAAGGTAACGCTCAAGAAAGCCGACGGGAAAGAGGTCGGCATCACCGTAAAAACAGACACATCCGCACTTGCTGTGGGGCAGGCATACGAACAAAAAGGCATTACGCCCTTGGCTTCGTTGTTTCTCACCTACTTTGTAATGCTGGTGATCATGGGGTTGGGCTCGACGATGATCGGGGCGAACTTTAAAAAATTCGCCATCGGCTTTACCCTGATTTTCTGGCTCAGTTATCTCTGTTGGATGCTGGGACACTTTGCCAATATCGCCGCAACCAAGAACGAAATGGCGAAGTTCGGCATCAACTGGACCCTCAGCATGACCGGCGAGTTCGGCTTCATCATCGCCTTGATTGCAGGGCTCATGGTCGGCAATCTCTTTCCCGGTCTGGCTTCGGCCATGAAGGAAGCGGCCAGACCCGAGCTGTATATCAAAACCGCCATCGTCATCATGGGCGCGGGGCTCGGGGTAAAGGCCGCCCAGTCTTTCGGGCTGGCGAGCAATATCATGTTCCGAGGCTTCTGCGCCATTGTCGAAGCCTATCTGATCTACTGGGCAACGGTCTACTGGATTTCGCGCAGATACTTCAAGTTCAGCCGTGAATGGTCGGCGCCTCTTGCCTCGGGTATCTCCATCTGCGGGGTTTCCGCAGCCATTGCCACCGGCGGAGCCATCCGCGCCAGGCCGATTATTCCCATCATGGTTTCCTCGCTAGTCGTAATCTTTGTGGCGGTGGAAATGGTTCTGCTTCCCTTTGCGGCAAAGCTTTTTCTCTGGCAGGAACCGCTGGTGGCCGGGGCCTGGATGGGCTTGGCCGTTAAATCAGACGGCGGGGCCATAGCGAGCGGCGCAGTGACCGACGCATTGATCCGGGCTCAGGCCATGGATATGGAAGGCATCAACTACGCCGAGGGCTGGATCACCATGACCGCCACCACGGTGAAGATGTTCATCGATATCTTCATCGGCGTCTGGGCTGTTATCCTTGCCTACATCTGGTGCGCCAAGATCGAGTGCAAACCCGGGCAGAAAGTCCGCCTCATTGAAATCTGGAACCGCTTCCCGAAATTCGTCCTCGGCTATATCCTCACCTTTGTTATTCTGCTTCTCATCTGCTGGCCGTCGGTCAAGGCGATTGCCCCGGCAGAACACGAGCTTACTGGGGTGAAGGTGCAGATCGCCTCGCTGGAGAAACAAATCAGCGCCAGCAAGGATCCTGCTGCAACCGCAACCTTGGAGGCAACGCTTAAGGAAACCAAGGCCCATGAAAAAGAGTTGAAAGATTCGACCAAGGAACCCAATAAGCTGATCTCCAAGGCCAAAGCGGCAACGGATCAAGGCGATGTGTTCCGAAAGATATTTTTTCTCCTCTGTTTCTTCACTATCGGGGTGGTTTCAAACTTCAAGAAGCTGGCGCAGGAAGGGATCGGCAAGCTCGCCGCTGTGTATTGCATCTCCCTGTTCGGCTTTATCATCTGGGTCGGACTCGCTATTTCGTGGTTGTTCTTCCACGGGGTCAAACCACCAATTCTCTAATGGAGATCGCACATGACTGACGAAAAATCAAAGATTGCCGAAGAGATGAAGAAAATGGAATATGAGCCGATCCTGCCTGCGGAAGTAGCTCTTGTCAAATGGAGTATCTGCCTTGGGGTCGGGCTTTTGGTGATGTTCTATTTAATTAGCCAGTGGCTCTTTCCCGGCGGCCACTAACAGAAAGGCGGACTTTGGGCTTTACCCACAGTCCGCCTTATTTACCTTCTTTCAAATAAGCGCCGTCTTCTTGCTGAGACGGCGCTTATTTGTTGCCGCCAATCTCCTGCGCCTCAACGCCTCAATTCATTGTAGGCTTCTTCATACTCCCGCAGACGCTGCTGCCAGGCAAGCAGCCCTTCATAGCCATTGCGCCACTCCTCCAGATCCCGCGTTTCACCCCCGGTTTCCGGCATCTCCCCGGCGAGCAGCTGTTCCGTGGAAATGCCGTATTGCTTCTCGAACTGGGTGAGCTCTTGCTGTTGCCGGTCGATCATGTTCTTGCAAACAGTAATCTCCCTGGAAATGGATATACAGTACTCATCGGTCTGCAAGTCATCATGCATTCTGTTCACCTTTTTCGGTTAAACCCTGCCGGACAGTGACCGTACCCCTGCGCAGACTGCCTCAGACACCCAACAGATAGAGATCCCCTGCAATCCACTTGCCCTTTTCCTTGCGGATATTGGCAGATTGGGTGGCAAGGATACGAAAGCCATGTCGGGCAGCCACCGCCTCAATGTACGAAAAAGCGTGGGCATAGCGCCCGGATTGGCGCAACTGGTAACCCTCCCCTGCCAACTGCTCGGTGGAAAAAAGGATTCTCCCGTTTTCGGCAAGCCCTCGGGCCAAGGTGGCAAAAATTCGGTCCAACTCGCCCACATAGATAAAAACATCCGCCGCGACAATCAGGTCGAATGGCTCCTGGTTCTGCGCAAGAAAGGCCACGATCTCCGCAATTGTCAACTCATCATACACCTTCTTGGCCGCAGCGGCCTCCACCATCTTCGGGGAAAGGTCAACGCCGACCCGATAACCGCTGATCTCCTGAAAAATCTGCCCCACCAGACCGGTGCCGCAGCCCAGGTCCAGGAGGCGGGCAAAATGCTTAGGCCCATCCGGGTCGGCAAGCAGCAGATTCTTGAGTTCCCATGGGGTCTGGTATTCCAAATCAACCAGCAACCGCTCTTCAAAATGACCGGAAAAACTGTCGAACAGCTCGGCAATATAGGAAGAGGGGGCAACGGCGGTTGTTTCGCCGGTGAGGGCCGCGAGGATATGTCGGGCCGAGACCGCGTTATAATCCAGTTCTATAAGCCGTTGATAACAGGCAATGGCCTCGTCCACCCTGTCCTGATCGAGATAGAGGACCCCAAGGTTGCCGTGGGCCTCGCCGTATTCCGGGCGCAGGGCAACAGCAATCTCCAGGGAGATGATGGCCTCGGCTTTATTGCCCAGCCCCTTATAGACCAGGGCCAGATTGTAATGCACCTCTGCATCATCCGGGGCGATCTCCATGGCGCAAAGATAGGATTGCCTGGCCTCATCCAGGCGCCCCGCCCTCTTGCAGGCCAGACCGAGGTTGAAATGGATATCGGCATCCTGAGGATTGAGTTGCGCGGCCCGGTGGTAGGCATTGATGGCTTCGCTCATGTTGCCTTGGGCCAGATGGGCGGTGCCCAGATTGTAGGCCGCCTGCCAGTGCGTGTCGTCCAGGGCGAGAACCTTATGGAAATGCTCAATGGCCATCTGTTGCTGTCCCAGGTAATAACGGGTTATGCCAAGCTCGTAGGCGATTGTCGCCTCATCCGGCAACAAGGTATGGGCGCGGCCAAACCAGAAGGCGGCCTCTTCCGCTGCCCCCATGGCGCGGTGGAGAAGGGCCAGATAGAAACAGGCATCCACATGTTGCGGACACAGGTCGATGGCCTGCTGATACAGGGACACCCCCGGATCTGCCTCTCCCTGCTGGTGCAGGGAGAGGGCCCGGTGGAAAATATCGTCCGCATTGCTGGGGCAGGACCGGCCATTTTCGGCAGCCTGCCCGTTTGTCTGCACAGGGCTTGAGTCTGTATTCATGGGCATCAAAAAGATGAAATTTAATGATGTACAGCGGTCCAGTTCGAATTTATGATGATCGGGTAACGACGAGAAAATAACGCAATGGCGCAAAGTCGCAACTAAAAAAACAGCGCCAGGACCCGACCAGGCCGTTCAGCGTCTTTTTTTAAAATTTCGAGACAAAGCCCCCATGAAAATCCTGCCCTTGCCCAACCCGCAGCAGATCGCCTGGATGCGGGATATTCGCCGCCATCTCCACCGGCATCCAGAGCTGGCCTTTGCCGAGTTTGCCACCGCACGCTTTATTGCCGAGCAACTGGGGGAATTGGACATCCCCTGTCGGGAACAGGTGGGTCGAACAGGCATCGTCGCCAGCCTGGGGAGCAAAGAAATAGACACCCCATGCGTTGCCCTGCGGGCAGACATGGACGCCCTGCCCATCACCGAGCAGACCGGTCTGCCTTTTGCCTCGGAAACGCCGGGGGTGATGCATGCCTGCGGCCACGACGGCCACGTGGCTATGCTCCTCGGCGCGGCCGCGCTGCTCAAGGCAAAGGAAGCAGAACTTCTAGGTCGGGTAGTCCTTATCTTCCAGCCCGCCGAGGAAGGCGACGGCGGCGCGCAGGGCATGATAGCCGACGGTGCCCTGGACGGAGTGAGTGCCATCTTTGCCGGGCATATCGACCGCAACTACGGGCTTAACGAGATTGTGGTCCAGCCTGGACTTATCTCCGCCTTTACCGATGAATTCATGATCGAGATCCGCAGCCCAGGTGGGCATGCCGCCAAACCCCACGAAACCGCAGACAGCATCCTGGCGGCAGGCCAACTCATCACCAGTATCCAGGGCATCGTCGCCCGCGAGGTCCATCCCTGCCTGCCCGCCGTGATCACAATAGGCACCATCCATGGTGGCGATGCGGCCAATGTCATTGCCGCACAGGTGGTTCTGAAGGGCACCGTCCGCACCACCAGCTCGGAGACCAGATCCGTCTGCATCGCCAGCCTTAAGCGGATGACCAAGGCCATGGAACAGCTGCACCGGGTGGAGACCTCTTTCACCTTGGTGGAAGGGTACCCGCCGGTGGTCAACGATCCTGTTGCCGCCAATATCGCCGCGGAGGTGGCAACTGGAATCGTGGGGTTCGGAAATGTAAAAGGCCAGCCTCTACCCAGCCTGGGCGGGGAAGATTTTTCCTTTTTTCTGCAAAAAATTCCCGGCTGTCTGGTGCGCTTTGGCGCGAGGCACACCGAGCTGCACGATGCTCCGGCCCACAGCCCCCGCTTCGACTTTGACGAACAGGTGCTGCCCACGGGCGCCCTCTTCCTGGCACAAACCGCAATCAGTGCCCTGGAGCGCACGGAAGAACTGCGCGGTCCGGCACCCAACGGGACATAACCGGGGCGCACAAGTTTCCAGGGAATTCCTCGACAATCCATGGTATACACGGTTTTCAATCCCACCCTTTCCCTGCAACCCCTCTTTTTGGTAACCCATGGAAAACGAAGAAAACGATATTTTTTTCAACATCATCAACCGATTTGTCGGATTTCACAGCCATGATGCCGTCCGGGAAACCCGCAACAACACCGACTGCGAATATCCCTTTGTGGCCATGGACACCAGGCAGGTCTTTGCCCAGATGGGCTTTGTCAGCGCCTTCCTCGGCCTTGACCGGAAAAATCCCACCGCCCCACCGCCCCGTCTTCTCGATGTGGGTTGCGGCATCGGCAATGTGCTACTCATTGCCGAGCAGTTCGGCTTTGAGGTGTATGGCTTTGAAAAGGATGAATATCCTTACCTGATTGCGGCCAAGCTCATTGGCGAGGAACGGATTGCTCAGGCTGATATCTGGACATATGAGGGCTACGGCGAGTACGAGGTGATCTACTACTACCGACCTTTTTCCGGGCGGGAACAGCAACTGCGCTTTGAGAAGCTCATTGAAGACAGCCTGAAAACCGGGGGAATCCTGATCGCCAACCACAAAAACAGCGAGGCCATCGGCCAAGACCGCCGTTTTGAGAGGCTCAGCCCCGCCCTGCCGATCTGGCGAAAAATCCTGGCCGCATAGCAGCTACCCGGCGGAAACCACCTTGTTGCGTCCACCGTTTTTGGCAAGGTACAGGGCTTCATCCGCCCTTCTCAGTACGGCCTCAATACCGGTATCGTCTTGCCGGAGATTGGTCACGCCGATACTGACCGTGAAGTGGACAATCTGCTCATCCACATACACCTTGAGGTCGGCGATGGTCTGGCGAAATCGTTCCGCAACGATCAACGCCCCTGCCAGGTCGGTTTCCGGTAGGATAATGGAAAACTCCTCGCCGCCGATCCGTCCCAACACATCGCTTTCCCGAAGAACCTCCAGGCAATTGGCAGTAAAGGCTTTGAGCACCTCATCGCCCGCCGCGTGGCCATGGGTATCGTTTATCTTTTTGAAATGATCGATGTCCATCTGGATCGCGGAAAATATGTGGGAATAACGGCGGGAGCGCAAAAACTCCTTGGTGGCGAAGGCCATGAAGGAGCGACGGTTATAGACACCGGTCAGCGAATCGGTGGAGGCCAGGCGTTCAAGCTCCCGGTTCTGGCCGAGAATCCTTTGCCGATAGGCCTCAAGCTGCTCCACCATCCAGTTGAAGGAGTGGGAAAACTCTCCTAAAAATTCCACCCGCTGGGAAAAATCACCTTTGGCGATCTGTCCGGTCTGCCAAGTCAGATGCCGAAGAGTCGCCTGTAGGTTCTTGAGATGATGGCAGGCCGGAAGTTTGGCGATGATCGGGACGTCCATGTCGCCAATGGAGAGGTGATGGGCTGCATTGGTCAGGGCGGACAAGGCCTCGGTAAGGGTGTTGACAAATTCGCCAACCTGACAGATTTCGTCCTCTTGCTGTCCTGTCAGATCAAGGACCCCAGGCTGTTCGTTATGCAGCAACGCATGGAGATGGGCGCTGATCCTGTCCAGCCTTTCGATGTCTTTGTGTTCCATGCGATTACCGGATGTATTTTTTTTTGGGGGGGGGAAACTTACGTTTTGGCGAGCACGACCTCGAAGCGGCAAACCCGGTCACCGGTACACCAGCAGTCCGTCTCCCTTGCCGTGAATTGCCTGCCAAAATGGGCGGAAAACAGCGCAGCGATAAAGCCCTCATCAAAGGTGCAGACCAATTCCTCGCTCATGGGTAGGCCAGAGCAGTCAAGGTCTTCCGCCACGGTGAGCACGAAACGGTGCATGAGCAGGTCGGATGCCTCAACCCGCAAAATACCAATGGAGAGATTGCGCAATGTTTCCTGAAGCTCGGCAATAAACCCGTCAAAATCTTGGGTATCGTGGAGCAGATGTTCATACATCGACTTTCCCGCGCTCTGCCCGGCGTCATAAAATATTCGGTTGGCCGTGGCCACATCGGTATGGGCGATGATCGCATCGCGCAGGGTGAACTGCATCAACCGATAAACAGCCACCGTGGTCTGGGGGCCAAGATTGGGGCGTCCCCATTCGATATTGCCAAGATGTGACCAGTCAAACCGCAGGGATTTCCGCTCTTCCTTGAACATCTCCGTGCCTCTTTTTCCACGAGAAATAGCCCATGACGCTCCCGCGTCGCATGTGACAATGCTAGCACATCGAGCGGACAAAAGGCAAAAGCAATGGACAACGGGCGGAAAAAAGAAGGTTCTACGATGAAAGGCTAGAAATACGAGGCGTTGGGGAAAAGGTCTTCGGGAATGTTTCCATTGCCATGCTGTTTGGCGTAGGCATATCTGGCGCAGTCGCGGAAATCGGCAAGGCAGTACTTTTCCTGTATCTTCGTGGAAAATTGCGGAACACTTGCCATGATCGTTACAAAAAACTCACAGGTTGTAAAAAATTCACAACCTATATTCTTTCCATGTGTGTGTGCCAAGATGATCTCCAACGCTGGTCTGGGGGATTTTCAAGAGTATAGCCCAGAAACTGACCACTGCACAATACGGAAAAACTACGTGGAATATGAGTTATTTCCCTGGAGCTTCTTCACCGGAGATCTTCCAGGCTTGCAAGCCGTACCCCGCCCAGGACGCCACCCTTACTGGCCAGAACGCACTGATCGTATATCTGTAGGTCATTGCTCTTAATAAGCTGGGCCAGATCGGCAACGTAATCGGTTCCCCGGTTGGAATACTGGTGCAGGCCCTTGGTCAGGGCAAGGGAATCCATGGTTACTCCCCTGATCTCCCGCAAATCCTTGTATGCAGGAACCCGGTTGATCATCAAGACATATGCGCGAACCGAATCAAGCAAGGAGGCATAGGCCGCTCCAGAGTAGGCTTTGCCATCCTCACGCCCGTCAGAGGCATGTCCCGCCTTGTTCCAAGTCAAAACGCCAAAAAGGTTGTTTCTCTCCAGGGAAAAACGGGAACCGCCCCATGATGATTCCAGCGCACCCTGGGCCATGATCAAGCTCACCGGTACCGGACTGATGCGGCGACGCAGGTCCGCTACCTCATAGGCCCGGTATTTACGGCAGAGATTCTGCAAGAAAAAAATCTCATTGGGGGTCAGGGCAACAAGTCGGCCATAATCTTCCGCGCTCAGGCCAAACTCCAGACGCTTGGGGGGTTGCGCAAATTTCGCCAAAATCTTTTCAAAGGCGGCCCGTTCTTCCTCCACCTCGGACAGGGCTATCATTGCCGCAGGAAGGAGGACGTGAAGAAAAGCCTTTTTCTGGGTGGCAGCATCAAGGGATGACATGTCCCCGGGGAACTTACTGACCAGAAAGGCTGGAACCTCTGTAAACGACTCCACTTCCCATAAATTATTAGCCTTGAGCTGCCTCAGCAGATCCTCGGCGGAATGGACTTCAATGGTGGGAATGGCCTGAAAGCGTTGGGGAAAACGGATAAATACAGAGGAGGGTTGGAGCAATAGGGAAACAAGAAAGAAAAGCATGACCAAGGACAATCCGGAAACTAACCGCACCATCCCGGAATCGACCGGTTTTTTGCCGAAATACATCGGGGTTTCATTTTGTTTTACTGCCACAACTTTGTCCTGCTCTAGGGTTACGTCCGGGGGACGGTGTGATGCAAGGCAGTCCATATAAAATGTCCTCCACCTGTGCAACTGCATGACAAGAGAGCAAACGCCCATCCTTGACCGCTGCCGTAGTATCACCTCTTTTGATTCTAAAGAGGTGGGCGAACATACCCGATGCATCTTGAAAAGGCAAGCAAAACATCCCGATGGAAGCTCCCTAAACCTCCACAGTACACTTTATGATGTATAGGAAAAAAAGAAAAACACAACAGATAGTTTTAATGAAGTATTTAAAATAATACCTAAGCACCATGGATTAGCCAACAATATCCAACGGTTTCCTCCATAAATTTTTTTATTTTTTTTGTCACGAACAAGTTGAGCATTTCAAAACACGAAACACCATCCGGAAAAAACGAGGACGAAAGAATATGATAAGGAAAAGGTCTGCGTTGAGAATTAAAATAGAACTGCGGGGAGTATCGGCAGGGCATCGCATCCTGCCGATACTTTGGACTTATTCTTCCTCGGTATCCGGAGCCTCGTCTTCCACAAGCCCCGGAACTTCACCCGATTTTTTGACAGCCTGCGACGCGGCCTCACCCTTTTTGGCCGGAAAAAGAGTCGGCTGCATCTCCGGCAGTCCGGCTGGCTCTTTCTCGGAAGGCAACTCGGCAATCCGCCGCACCGGGCGATCGGAAACCCGTTTACCAAGCGCGGAAGCACCCTTGATCAGAACCTCGCTGAAGCTGCAATCCACATAGTTGTGGCGAGCCCGCTTGGATGGGGCGAGATGCACCCGCACTTTGCCCCCGTCTCCGGTGCTCAAGAAAAGAATGCCGGAATTCTTGTGCTCCGGGAAGAGATGGTATTCTTTTTCCAGAATAAATTTCGGGCTCTGGAACCGTTTGACATAACAAAAATTCTGGCTGCCCTCGCGGTAGAGGATATTGAACACCCGTTTCTCCTCGACCTTACCGAACCAAAGCACATCATGGCCGACAAAGAGCTTGTCGGTCACATTGATGACCTTGTACATGCCGTTTTGATAGATGAGCAGCAGCTTGTCGTATTCGGAACAGGGAAAACAGTCCTCGGGCTTGGCCTTGACCTGGTGGCCGACAAAGCCGGTTTCCCGATCATAGGCCATGGTCAGGTTGGAGAGCGCCACCTTGCGCACCTCCACCTCGCCGAAGGTGGCGATCTCCGTGCGGCGCGGGTACAGATGGCCATAGCGAGTCAGAAGATCGTCCAGATAATTGATGGTGTACACAACCATGTCCAGCAGATGCTTCTCCACCGCCTTGATGTTGTCCCGGACCTCCTTGATATCCTTTTTCTTCTTGTCCAGGTCGTAGCGGGAGATGCGCTTGATTCGGATTTCCAGCAGCCGCTCGATATCCTCAGGGGTCACATCGCGGACAAGCTTATCCCGGTAAGGCAGTAGGGCCTCTGCAATGGTATCGACCACCGCCTTGTAACTTTTACACTCCTCGATCTGCTTGTAAAGCCGCTCTTCGATGAAGATCTGCTCCAGCAGGTGGGCATGGAGCTTTTCCTTGAGTCGGCCATGTTCGATGGTCAACTCCTTCTCAAGGTCGAGGACCAGTTTCTTGGTGTTCTGGCGCAGCACCTCGCTCACCGTGAGCACCGCCGGATTGTTGTCCAAAATCACGGTCAGGTTCGGGCTGATCGGCATCTCGCAGTCGGTAAAGGCGTAAAGGGCCTTGATCGTGTCTGCCGCGTAGATGCCGCGCACCAGCTTGATCTCGATCTCCACCTCCTCGGCGGTGTAATCGTTGATGCTTAAAATCTTAAGTTTGTTGCCCCGCGCCGCCTTTTCCACGCTCTCGATCAGCGACTGAGTGGTGGTGCCGTAGGGGATATCCTTAATGGTGATGGTCTTCTCGTTTTTCTCCTCGATGCGAGCCCGGCAACGCAACCGGCCATTACCGTCTTCATAACCGGAAACATCGATGGCTCCGCCGAGGAGAAAATCCGGATACAGGACAAAGGGCTCGTCCCGGAGGATATTCTTCTGCGCCTCCAGCAGCTCGCAGAAATTATGGGGCATGATCTTGGTGGCCATGCCCACCGCGATACCCTCGGCCCCCTGCATCAGCAAGAGGGGAATCTTGGCCGGCAAGGAAACAGGCTCCTGCATCCGACCATCGTAGGACTCGGCAAACTCGGTGAGATCCTTATTAAACATGGTCTCCCTGGCCAGAGGAGAAAGGCGGCATTCGATATACCGAGCCGCGGAGGCCTGATCGCCGGTAAAAATATTACCGAAATTACCCTGCCGGTCGATGAGATAGCCCTTATTGGCCAGATTGACCAAGGCGGAAAAGATGGAGGCGTCTCCATGGGGGTGGAGCTTCATGCAGTCGCCCACCACGTTGGCCACCTTGTGGAAGCGGCCGTCGTCCATATTGAACAAGGTCTGAAGAATACGGCGCTGCACGGGTTTCAAGCCGTCGGCCACGTCAGGGATGGCCCGCTCCCGGATAACATAGGAGGTGTAGTCCAGAAAATTGGTGTCAAAAAGCTTGTGCAGCTCACCGTAATGGGAGGTATCCATGATTACACGACCACCAGATGATCCATGATATATTCTTTCCGCTCGGGCGTGTTCTTGCCCATGTAAAAGGAGAGCAGCTTGGGCACCTCGCTCAAGGTATCAATATTCACCTGTTGCAGCCGCATGTCCTCACCGATGAACTGCTTGAATTCCTTGGGGGAGATCTCGCCCAACCCCTTGAAACGGGTAATCTCCACCGCCTTCTTGCCCTTGCCGCCCAGCTTCTTTTCCGCCGCCTGCCGCTCCTTTTCCGAATAGCAGTAGATGGTCTCCTCCTTGGTCCGCACCCGAAAGATCGGGGTCTCAAGGATGTAGACATGGCCGCGCTTAACCAGGGATTCGAAAAAGTGCAGAAAATAGGTGAGCAACAGGTTGCGGATATGCAACCCGTCCACATCGGCATCCGTGGCCATGATCACCTTGTCGTAACGGAGAGCATCCACCGAATCCTCGATATCAAGAGCCCGCATCATGTTGTACATCTCGTCGTTCTTGTAGAGCAAGGTCAGGGGCTGGCCGTAGACATTCATCGGCTTGCCCTTGAGGGAAAACACCGCCTGGGTCATGGGGTCGCGGGAGCTGACGATGGAGCCGGAGGCGGACTGGCCCTCGGTGAGAAAGAGCATGTTGTGGCGGTCCGGGCCCGAGGGCTTTTCCGCGCTGGGATGGTACTTGCAATCCTTGAGCTGGGGGATTTTCAGCGCCACCTTCTTGGCCTTGGCCTTGGCCTCCTTGCGCACATGCTGGAGTTCCTTGCGGATCTTGGCGCTCTGCTGGATCTTGTCGATAATGATCTCGGCCAGCTCGGTGTTCTTGTAGAAGAAATCGCAGACAAAGTCCTTGACCTTATTAACGATATCTCCCCGGACATCGGTGTTCCCAAGCTTATTCTTGGTCTGGGACTCGAAGATCGGGTCTTTCACCTTGACGGCGATGGCCCCCACCACCCCTTCCCGCACATCCTCGCCGGAAAACTTCTTACCGGAGAAATCGTTGATCCCCTTGAGAATCCCCTCGCGGAAGGCGGAAAGATGGGTGCCGCCCTCGTTGGTATAGGTGCCGTTGACAAAGGAGAAATAGGTCTCGCCGTACCCTTCCGTGTGGGAAAAAGCGAATTCCAGGGTGGCGTCCTTGGCGTGTATCGGCGCGTAGAGCTGGGTGTCGGCGATCTCCTTGTCCAGCAGGTCAAGCAGGCCGTTGACCGAATGAAAACACTCGCCTTCATAGTAGATCTTGAGCCCGGCATTGAGGTAGGCATAGCGCCAGAACCGCTTGCGCACGAACTCCCGCATGTAGTAATAGCCTTCAAAGGCATCGGGGTCCGGGTGAAAAGAGACCAATGTGCCGTTCTTTTCCGTAGTGTCGCCCTGCTCTTCCCCAATCAGCTCGCCGTTGACAAAGGTGGCCCGGCCAAACTTGCCGTCCCGGAAGGAGGTTACCTCGAAACGGTCAGACAGGGCGTTGACCGCCTTGGTGCCCACCCCGTTCAGCCCCACGGAAAACTGGAACACCTCGGTGTTGTACTTGGCCCCGGTGTTGATCACGCTCACGCACTCAACCAGCTTGCCCAGGGGGATGCCGCGGCCGAAATCACGCACCTTGACCACGCCGTCCGCCCCGATATCCACGTTGACCCGCTTGCCCACCCCCATGATGAACTCGTCCACCGCATTGTCCACAACCTCTTTGAGGAGGATGTAGATGCCGTCGTCCGGATGGCTCCCGTTGCCGAGCCGGCCGATGTACATGCCGGGCCGAAGACGGATATGCTCCAGGGAACTGAGGGTCTTGATCTTGCTTTCGTCGTAGACGGCTGCGGAATCGGAACTGGGTACGCTCATCGGATAATTGGCTGCAAGTTTATGATTTAATGGTCAGATTAAACAGGGGGAAATTGATTTCCATTTGTATATCGCTCTTTGACTTCTGCCGCAATGATATTTTGCTAGAAGCCCGTCCCACCATGGAACAAAAGGATAATGTGTTGAAAAGACGGGTATTCTCAGGTATTGAAATAGGTTCAAGAAAATGGGCACAAAATAATGGACACAGGGAGCACAACCATGAGTACCAACTTAAACAAACAGCTCGGCACCACCGAGATTCTCTGGCAGCTTGCCGATCTATACCAAGGCGTTGATGACCCAAAAGTCGAGACCGACATTGTCTGGTGCGAACAAGAGGCCAAAGCCATCAAGGAGCAATTCGCGTCCAAGGTCGCAAGCCTTACCGCGAGCGAGCTTCTTACCCTGGTCTCGCGCCTGGAAACGCTCGAAACCATGATGGGCAGGATTGCCACCTTCGCCTTTCTCAACTTCACCACCAAGATCCAAAACGCCCCGGCAGGCGCATTTCTGCAAAAGATCAAGGAGGCAGGCAGCCGGATCGGCAGGGAGACGGTGTTCTTTGAGCTGGAATGGAGCAAGGTGGAGGACTCTGCGGCCAACACCCTGTTGGCAGGAGAAACCCTGAGCCATTACCGTCATTACCTGGAGAGCATGCGGCGCTATGCCAAGCATCTGCTCTCCATGGCCGAGGAAACCCTGCTCATTGAAAAGGCCCCGGTGGGCCGCTCCAGTTGGACCAACCTCTTTGAAAAGGTCATGGGCCATCTCAAGTTCGGGGAAAAACAGCGCAGCGAAGAGGAGGTCTTGACCGATCTCTACAGCCCTGAGCGCACCGTCCGCGCCCAGGCTGCCGACGATCTCACCGCAGGGCTCAACAGCCAGCTCCATATCCTGACTCACATCTTTAACACCCTGTTGGCGGAGAAGATGATCGACGACCGGCTCCGCAAATACGAATCCTGGGTCAGCTCCATGAATCTGTACAACGAGCTGGAGGACCGGACCGTTTCGGTGCTGGTCGCGGCGGTAACCAGCCGCTACGACATGGTCCAGCGCTACTATCGCCTGAAAAAGGGCATCCTCGGCCTGGATCAGCTCTGCGACTATGACCGCTACGCCCCCCTGCCCCACCTGCCCACGGCCCTGGTGGACTGGGACACCTGCAAGGAGATGGTCCTTACCGCCTTCCACGATTTCGCCCCGGAGATGGGGGATATCGCAGGTCTGTTCTTCGAAAAGCGCTGGATTCACGCCCCGATCCTCGAAGGCAAACGGGGTGGGGCCTTTGCCCACCCCTGCGTGCCCGAGGTGCACCCCTATGTGATGGTGAACTACACCGGCAGCCTGCGCGACATCTCCACCGTGGCCCACGAGCTGGGGCACGGGGTGCATCAGTACCTGGCCGCCGCCAACGGCTATTACAACTCCTCCACCACCCTGGTCCTGGCCGAGACTGCCTCGGTGTTTGCCGAACTGCTCCTGTTTAAATCCCAGGTCAAGCTCCTGACCGATCCGGAGGAGCGCCGGGCCTTTATCTGCCAGAAGCTGGAGTCCATCTTTGCCACGGTGTTCCGCCAGGTCTCCATGAACCGCTTCGAGCACGCGGTGCACAACGCCAGACGGGAGAGCGGCGAACTCTCCCCGGAGCAACTGGCCAGCCACTGGCTCACCACCCAGCAGGCCATGTTCGCCGACTCCGTTGATCTCCGTGACGACTACGGAATCTGGTGGTCATACATCCCCCATTTCCTCAGTACCCCGGGTTATGTCTATTCCTACGCCTTTGGCGAACTCCTGGTTCTGGCACTCTATAACCTTTACCAGGAAGACGGGGCAGCCTTTGTGCCCAAATACCTCAAGCTGTTGCGCGCCGGAGGCAGCAAGACCCCGGCTGAGCTGCTCAAGCCCTTTGGCGTCGATCTGGATGATCCGGCCTTCTGGCTCGGCGGGCTCACCACCATCGACGGAATGCTGAAGATGGTGGAATGATGACCATGCGTAAGAAATCAGCCACCGGTTCCGGTCTTGTCTACTCCACAGAGCATGGCCGAACCTGCCCGAGCTGCGCCAAGCCCCTAGCCCAGTGCAGCTGTGGGCAAAAGAAGGCCATCGCAAAAGGCGACGGCATCGTCCGGGTCTCGCGGGAAACCAAGGGTCGCAGGGGCAGCGGCGTAACCCTTATCACCGGGTTGCCGCTGGCCGAGCTCGAACTTGCCGCCCTGGCCAAGCAGCTCAAGCAGCGCTGCGGCAGCGGCGGCACCGTCAAAAATGAGATTATCGAGGTTCAGGGCGACCAACGGGATGTGGTGCTCGCGGAGCTCATCCGCCTTGGCTACCAGGCAAAAAAGGCCGGCGGCTGATGCCGGTTTTTCCCGCCAACCCAACCGGCTGGTTTGTCTATCTGGTCCGCTGCCAGGACACCACCTTCTATTGCGGGATCGCCAAAGACCTGGCGCGAAGGCTGGAAGAACACAACTCCCCCGACAAAGGGGCGAAATACACCAGAGGGCGGCGACCGGTGGAGCTGGTGTACGCGGAGCAAGCCGCCTCTCGGGCGCAAGCAACACAGCGGGAAGGCGAGATCAAGAGAATGGCCCGGGCACAAAAAATGGCGCTCATCCAGACCGTCACTGCCAAATAGGGGTTAAGCCAAGCGCGGAAGGTCTTCCCACGGAGGAATCCATGAACATATTCATCGCAGGCGGCACCGGTTTTATCGGCCAGGCTCTCATTAAAAAATTTCTCCTGACAGGCCATGCCGTAACCGCGTTAGCCAGAAACCCGGACAAACTCAGCGATTTCTCTGCACAAATCCGCCTGGTTCCCGGCTCACCGCTTATCCCCGGCCCCTGGCAACAGGAACTGGCCAACCATGAGGTGATCATCAACCTCACCGGAGCAAGTATCTTCACCCGTTGGACACCAGCGGCCAAAGAGATGATCCGGCACACCCGGATTACGGCGACCAGAAACATTGTCGAAGCCATCCCCGCCAAAGGCCCCTCCCCCGTCACCCTGATCAATGCCAGCGCCTCCGGGTTCTATGGTTTTTGCCAGGATGAGGAAAAATACGAGACAGACCTGCCCGGCGCGGATTTTCTGGCCTCGGTCTGTCAGGCTTGGGAAAAAGAAGCATTACAGGCCCAGGGCAAAGCCAGGGTTCTCCTGATGCGGACCGGGGTAGTGCTGGGCAAAAACGGCGGAGCGCTGGCCGCCATGCTGCCCGCTTTCCGCCTCGGGCTCGGGGGAAGACTTGGGCCTGGCCAACAATGGTTCCCCTGGATTCACCTCGACGATCTGACCAGCGCCATCATTTTTATCATGGAAAACACAGAGATTCACGGCCCGGTTAACCTGAGCGCCCCCAAGCCTCTCCGCAACAAGGAGTTTACCAAGTGCCTGGGGCAGATCCTCCACAGGCCGACGTTCCTGACGGTGCCGAGGTTCGCGATTCGCCTTGTTTTTGGGGAACTGAGTTCGGTGGTGCTTGAGGGATGCAGGATGATGCCGGGCGTGCTGCTTGAAAACGGTTTCACTTTCCGCTTCCCAGAAATCACGCCCGCTGTTGCGGATATTGTTGAAAAAAGCAAGGACTGAAACAGTTATCGTTGGCCGTTTTATTTGTTGGCCAGATTAGCCTCCAACACAAAGGTGCCGCAGTCTGTTTCAAAGGGAATAACGATGATCGGCAAATCGGAGAGATGATGAATTTCCACCCCCTTGCCCGTAACCATGGTCGGGGTGGCAAGGTTGAAGCTCATACCAAGCTTACCGAATTCCGCCTTGGCGCCGCCGCAGATCATGTTGGTGATCTCACCCACCGCATCGACAATATCATTATCGATCTTGGTCTTGGGCTCTTCCATGAGCATCCTGGCAACGATCTGCAGAATACAGGCCGTCGGAAAACTAATGGTCATGCTGCCTTCAACGGTTTCAGAGGCCATGCCGATAATGCCGGTCACATCGCCATGGGTTCCCATGCCTTCCTTGAGATGCGGCTTCAGCCCGGTCAGTTTGGTGTGGGCCATGGTCTCCAGAACATTTCTGGTGGCATGCACGAAAGGATTCAGATATTCAGCCTTCATAATTCCCCTATCACTCGTTCAGACATCCGGCCCAAAAAACCGGCGCGTATTTTTCTCACCTGCTAAAAACCCTGATATGCAGGACATCTCTTCAACATCCTACACCAATATTAGGCGTGATCCTAAAAAAAAGTCAAGAAAAACAGAAGGCTTTTCGGGAGGTTGCAGAATCATGCCAAAACAACCGCGCCCCCCGGGCTCAGGATTGCGCTTCCCATCAGGAGATTATAACTTATCGCGGCGCTTTTCCCATTGCCTCAAGCCGTGTTGCCAATTCAACCAAATCAGCGGTTGGCAGCTGACAGCTGAAGTTCTCACAGAGATACACCGTGCTTTTGTTCTCCTGTTGGGGCAGCTCCGCCAGCATCGGCTGGTATTGTGCAAGAAATTCTTGTCCTGCCCCGCCATCGGCCAGAAGCATGATCTTGCCGGGCAAAAAACGTTTGCGAATCATGGCGAGCATGATCTCGGTATCTGGTCGGCCAAGCTTGCCGACAACCACGAACTGACGAGGTTTGCTCCCCTGGAACTCGTGGGCCACGAGCATCTGCGGCAGGATGGGCGGATAGGCGTTCAGCCGCCCGCCAAAGGCGTCGATGGTCGCCCCGGCTCGCTTGAGCCAGTTTTCATTGCCGGTTATCCAGGCAAGCCGGAGAAGATTGAGGGCGCTCACCGAATTACCCGTGGGTTCGGCCCCGTCATAATCGGCCTTGAGGCGGACCAACACAGACCGGTCGGTGCCTGAGGTTTCAAAAAATCCGCCTTGGGCCTCGTCGGCAAACAGGACAATCTGCCTTTCCGTCAAGGTCATGGCCAGTTGCAGCCAAGCGATGTCAAAGGAGGCTTCATAGAGGTCGAGTAGGCCGTTGACCAAAAAGGCATAGTCGTCAAGCTGCCCGGCAAGCCCGGCCGCCTGATCCCGATAGCGGCGGAAAAGCGTGCCGGAAGCAGGATCATACAGCCTAGCCCGGATAAAACCAGCGGCCCGTTCGGCTGCGACAAGGTAGCGCTTCTCACCCAGCACCTGGGCCGCACGGGCAAGGGCGCTGATCATGTGGCCATTCCAGGAGGTGATGATTTTGTCGTCAAGATGCGGCCTGGGCCTTTGCTCCCGCACCGCCTGGAGCTTCTGCCGAGAGCGTTCGAGCAGCCGGGATAGCTCTTCCTCGGGGATGCGGAACCGGGCAGCGGTCTCGGCCATGGGGTGGGCAACATAGAGGATGTTTTTCCCGGCAAACTCCTCCTGGGGGTCGGCAAGGGCATTGCCTGCCTCCAAAACGCCGTAATGGAAAGAAAAGATCTCCCCGTGCTCCTTGCCGAGGATGGCGACAATCTCCTCGCTGGTCCAGAGATAAAACAGGCCTTCGCCATGCACCTCGGGTTTTCCTACCTGGACGCTGTCGGCATCCTCCGCCGAATAAAAACCCCCTTCCGGGCTGGTCATATCCCGCAGGACATAATCGAGAATATCCTGGGCAACATTGGCGTAAAATGGGTCCTGCCCCAACTGGAAGGCTTCGAGATAATTGACCGCCAGTTGGGCCTGGTCGTAGAGCATCTTTTCAAAATGGGGCACCCTCCATTGTTCATCCACCGAATAGCGATGGAAGCCGCCGCCGAGATGGTCGTACACCCCGCCGGCCGCCATTTTACGCAGGGTCACATAGGTCATATTCTGTGCCTGGGCCTCGCCGGTGCGTGCGGCATGACGTAGTAAAAAGTTGAAGAGTACAGGCCGGGGAAACTTGGGCGCCCGACCAAATCCGCCGAATTCGGCATCGTACTCTGCGGCAATCTGCTTAAAAGCCTTAGCAAAGATATCCGCCTCGATCTTCCCGCCCCCGGAATCTGTGGCCTTTTGACGGATATGTCCGGTAATACTGGCCGCAGACTCCGAAATCTTCTCGGGCCGTTTGCCCCAGGCATCATGCACCGCCGCAAGAACCTCGGCAAAGCCGGGCAGGCCAAGCCGGGCCACAGGCGGAAAATAAGTGCCCCCGTAAAAGGGCTGCAAATCCGGGGTGAGAAACACCGACATGGGCCAACCGCCATGCCCGGTCAAAGCTTGCACCGCAGCCATGTATATCTGGTCAAGATCGGGCCGCTCCTCCCGATCCACCTTGATGCAGACAAAATATTCGTTGAGAAGCCTGGCCACCTCCGGGTCTTCAAAGGATTCATGGGCCATGACATGGCACCAGTGGCAGGTGGAATAGCCGATGGAAAGAAAGATCGGTTTGTTTTCTTTGCGCGCCAAGGCAAAGGCCTCTTCTCCCCAAGGGAACCAAGCCACGGGATTGAAGGCATGCTGGAGAAGATAGGGGCTTTTCTCGGTTACGAGCCGGTTGGGCGATTTACCCTGGGCCAGTTGCTGGTCAACAAAGGTCTGGATGGTCGCGGTGGTAGTTGCCATTGATGCCTCCCCTTGCCGGGCAAAAAGCTCCGGCCTGGAACATGATGCTGACAGAAGGAGCAAACAAACAAGCCCAACCGCTCTTGCACGGTTTCTGGAAATTTTACCCCATCTAGCATAAAAATATCTTTGAAAGTTCATCGTGCCGCTGAAGATGGCTAAGCAAAAAGTTCGATATGCAAGGCCCGGTGTGCTTTCGGAGTTTCGCATGCTCGCTTACCTGCGACGCCATCATCGTTCAGACATCGAACGGATGGTAAGAGCCAAGGCAAAAAACGGTGCCAAAAACAGGGTGAGGGCCACCATGCAACCCTTTTGCATCTGGGGATCTCTCGCCAGACGGACAATCTCCGGATTCAGCACACCTGCGAGCGCGATGGTGATGATCGGCAAAGACAAAAAGGCAAGCACGCTGAACACCAGCTCAGCCATAATCAGCTTTTTGAGAAACATCGCCAGGGTGTCCAGGGCAATTTTCACCTTCAGCATGCGGTCGACCAATCCTGCCAGGAGCTCGACCTGGGCCTGGCCTGCCTTGAGACGCGCCCTGGCCTCGGCCAGACTTTCGCCGGCAATGCTTCTGGCTTCGACAAACTTTCTCTTCCCGGCAAAGAGAAAGTTTTTGAAATCCCGAAAAAAAGACTGATAGGGATATTCCTGCCAGAAGATATTGTAATCCGCCCAAGCAATAGCCGCCGCATCCACCTTGACGTTCAGGTCCTCTAGTCTTATCTCGCGCAGACGGGGGCTGGCCTTGCTCAAAGATTTGGCTCGATCCGCAACATCAAGAACATCATAGACGCCGTTTCGCCGGAACTGGTCTTCCAAATTGGTCAGCAGCGCAAGATTAGTCTGAAGTTCCGCATCTTCCACCTCACCGAACCAAGCCTGTACCTGGGCCCAAGCCTCTTTCGCCTCGGCCAGATTCTCCCCAGCTTCTTTGTTTTTCTGATCGAACAACCCGGAAAGCACGTTCTCCACCATGCTGTTGGCGGCCAATAGGGCTGGGTCCATGAGGGCGATCATAAAATACCTGCGATCTCCGCCTGCCAGCTTTCGGAGCAGCTGCATCTGCTGCTGCCCGTGGCCTTCATGGATATCCGCCTGAATAAGGCTGTACTGAATCTCAGGACAATCGACATAGAGCTTGGCGCCTGAGCTCAACAATTGTTCCGCCTTCCAGTGGTTGCCGACCAGCCTGTGAAATCTGGCAAAAAGAAGACTGATATAGATCTTTTCTTTTTCCGTGCTGGCCGTACTGTTCGCCATTTCCAAAAAATGGGCCATATCCCCAACCCGTCCACGCTCCAAAGCGACAAAAGCCTGGCCAAGGGTGGCGTAGAACTGCTTGCCTCCCAAAGCATGGCTTTCCGCCTTCATAAAATCAAAGGCCTGCTTGTAGTGGCCAACCCGCAGGCAATCGAAACCGGCATGCAGATTGCGGCTGTCCACATTAACCCTGCTGGCTTTTCCGCCGCCGTCCCAGGACGAAAGTAGGGAAAAAGCAGAGTAGGCCAGGAAACGTGGCTGGTAAATGAGATACATGTCGAAATACGCGACATACACCTGCAAGGCGGGATCGTTACGAATCTGAGCGGCGTCGATGTTTGTGGCCAACAGCTCTGCCATTTTTTTCTGCTCGCCCATGGTCCGATTGAACAGACCGTCGATTTTTGGCAGAGGCAGATAGCCAACCAGATTGAGACTGCGGGTGTCCATGGTCAGCTGTTTGCTTGGGCAATGGGCCGGGGTATGATTGGCCATACCGCAGTAAAAACACTCCGAACAGGCGCCCTTGGCGGCCAAAAACCTGCCGGTAAAAAGCCGCTCGCGTTTCAATTCGCTGAGCTCGCCGGAAAAAATCAATTGGAACAACCCGTCTCCGGCATCCACAAATTGATGGGCAGGCAGCCTTTTCCCGGCAAAAAGCTGGTTCCACTGAAGCTTCAACGCTCGGGTCACATGGGGGATTTCCTGCTGCACCACACCCCAGATCGGGGAGGTGGTCTCGCCAAAATCGACAGGCGGATCTTTTTTTCGGTGCAGATGCAAGATAACTTGAATAGGAACCGCGCCCCAATCTGCTTGCCACTGGTGTTTTTTGAGAGACTCCAGACTTTCGATAAAGGTACTCAGAGCGGCAAAAGGCTCGTCATAATAAATGAGTATCAACTCAGCAGTACTTTCCGGTGCCTCGATCCCCACCTGAATAAGGAGATTGCGCAGGGCTTGCAAAAATGCAGGCCACCGGCTCTGAAGAACCTGCTCCCCCTGATATGACAAGGGTCGGATGGCCAGCAGGGAGGAATGATCAATTTCTTTCATGATTTTTTTTGCCCGAACGCTTTTTTCCCCTGTTACCGCAACGTCGCCATTACGGCATTGTACGTTTTTTCCACTCGCATCACCACACCAGTTTTTCATCGGAAGGAAAAAAGCTGGCCGAGAGTTCAAACAATGGTTACCTTGCGAAAAATCAGGCGCGAACAGCGCGCTTATTCCCCATGCCCGCATTTTTAAAGCAACACACTGGGACCCACAACAATGCCCTCCGACCCGGAACACCTCTTAGCCGACAATGTAAAACGGTTCGATGATGCCGCCGCAGACTGGGAAGAAAAACCCCAACGCGTCGCCCTGGCCCGCAAGGTGGCCGAAGCGATCCAGCGGGCGATTCCCCTTGTCAGTACCATGCAAATTCTCGAATATGGCTGCGGCACCGGCATAGTCTCCCGGGCCTTGAGCCCGTATGTCGCAACAATCCTGGCCGTTGACACCTCACCGCAGATGCTGGAGGTTCTTCGCCAGAAGGCCAGGGATGAAAAAATCAGCAACATTAAAACCCTTGCCCATGACCTGACCATGCAGCCCCTGCCGGGCAAGAACTTTGACTTGGTAATGAGCAGCATGACCCTGCACCATATCCCCGATGTCGAGGCGCTGCTGACTCAATTTTTCGCCGCCTTGAAACCGGGGGGCTATCTGGCCGTTGCCGATCTGGTCACGGAAGACGGCTCCTTTCATGATGACAACAGCGGAGTCGCCCACTACGGAATCAACCCGGAAGAAATCCGGGCTATCCTGGCGAAAAACGGCGGTCTGGACATCGCCGTGCAAGAGATCCACACCATTGAAAAACCGCAGGAAAGCGGCGACAAGCGGGGTTACCCCGTGTTTCTTGCCTGGTGCAGGAAGGGGAAATAACGATGATTACAACCATTGACGGCGATGCCCGTCATTTCAGTGATTTCGGCTGGCTTAAAACCTACTGGCTCTTTTCCTTTGCCGATTACTACGCCCCGAACAACATCCAGTTTGGTCCTCTCCGGGTGTTCAACGACGATGTGGTGGTTCCCGGCACGGGTTTCCCTACCCATCCCCATGAGGAGATGGAAATCATCACCATTGTGCTTGAAGGCGAGATAACCCACAAGGACAGCATGAACAACACCAGTGTCATCAAGGCCGGCGATGTCCAGCGCATGTCCGCGGGCACCGGCCTTACCCACTCGGAATACAACGCCGGCAAGGCGCCGGTCCATTTTTATCAGATCTGGGTCTATCCGGACAAACACGGCCTGCGCCCGTCCTATGACCAGCGCAGTTTCAAAAAAGAAGACTGGCAGAACCAGCTGCTGCCCATCGCCTCGGGCCAACGGCATAAAAACGTGGTGCGTTTTCACAGCGGCGCCACGATCTATCGGGCCGAGCTTGATCCTGGCCGGGCCATCAGCTACGACACCACCGATGACCGGCGCATTTTCCTCTACCTCACCTCCGGCGAGTTGGTGGTCAACCGAACCCGGTTGCTGCCAAAATACCAGGCCCGGATCGACCTGGAAAAAAATCTGGTGCTCCAGGCGGAAAAAAAATCAGATTTTATCCTCATCGACCTGCCCACCTGCCGGGGCTGGGGTTACGATAAAAATACCCTAAAAGGCGGCCGCTTTTAACCGACTGTTAAAAAAGGAGAGCCCCATGGTACGTAAAATTAGCGGCGCCTTCACCGGCGGCGCCCTCGGCGCACTCATCGACAGCGTCAACATCTGGCTCTTGGGTCAGGCCGGGATAACGGCCATGCTTGGCATCAGCCTGCGCCCGCAATTCACCGGCCCCTGGCTCTATCCCCGTCTGGTCTGGGGCGGCATCTGGGCCTTGCTGCTGATCCTGCCGTTTTCCCGCCAAAAAACAGCCCTACGCGGCATCCTCATGAGCCTGGTGCCCACCACCATGATGCTGGTCATGGTTTTTCCCGAAATGGGCATGGGGCTGCTGGGTCTCAAGGCCGGGCTCCTGACTCCGCTTCTCGTGCTGCTTCTGAATTTCGTGTATGGGATGGTGGCTTCTTTTTGGTACAAGAGTTGCGCGTGATGCAATGAAGGGAAGAATCTTCGCCATCGGCGACATCCACGGTTGCGCGGCCAAGCTCGAACTCCTGCTGAACCGGCTCCCCTTTGATCGGACGCACGATACCCTGGTCTTTCTGGGCGATTATCTGGATCGCGGCCCCGATGCCAGGGGAGTGCTGGATCAGCTCTGCCGGCTTCGCGCCGATGGAGTCCGCATTATCCCGCTCATGGGCAACCACGAGTATCTGCTGCTGGAATACCACCGGAGCGCCGATCAGGCCCTGCTCCCCTACCTGCGGCGACTCGGGTTGGAAAACACCCTGGAAAGTTATGGCGGAGCCAGCCTCAGTGCGCTTACCTCACTTGGGTTCATGCCAAAAGAACACCGGGATTTTCTTGTCGCACTGCGGCCCTATTGGGAAACAGAGGAATATATCTTCGTGCATGCCGGCCTGCGCCACGACCAGCCCTTGGCCGAGCAAGACATCTCCGATCTCTGCGAGGTCCGGGAGCCATTTCTTTCGCAGGAGCGGGACTACGGCAAACGCGTCATCTTCGGCCACACCCCCTTTGCCACCCCGCTGCTCACCCCCTTCCGGACCGGCATCGATACCGGCGCGGTCTACGGCAACCTGCTCACCGCCGTAGAGTTGCCGGGACTCCACTTCCATCACGCAGCCTAACCGTTCACCAACTCACGGCGTGATCCGGTAATCTCCCTGTAAAAACCGCTGGGCCAAGGTACTCACCATCTCATCGGAATCGAGACGTGCATCAAGTTGTCTGGTATAGCCGATCAGCCGACCGATCTGTTCAAGAATCCCCTCGAGCTCCTCCCTGCTCTGACCGGAAAGACGACCGACAAGAAGGTCCCCCTTGGCTTTCAGGGCAAAGCCATGCTCAGCCAGAACCTGGGCCATAAGGGCAATCCTCCGGGAGCGGTTGGTGATGGCAGCAGCCCCGCCCACGAAACGGAAGTAGATATGATTGTTGCGGGGGGTGTCGCTGCAGTAACAATCGAGCATATTAAAGTGATAGCCAAAACGCAGGCTCATGTTCACATATACCGCACTCGCCAGGGCCACATTCTCCAAAACAGCAGATCCATCACGGGTAAAGTCCTCCGCCCTGGTTATGCCGGAAAGCAAATCGGCGCCACGCAGGGGTACTGCCTCATTCTGCCAGACCCCGGGGGAAAGCATGCCGGAAAGTACGGCCCGCAAAGGTACCGACACTACCTCAGCAAACCCCATCTCCTTGCCGCCCCCCTCTCCGGACAAGCCGCCTCCCAGATCAATCACCTTGATCTGAACCGGAATGGGCAAAACAAGCAGATGCAAAGCACTTCGCCTATTGAAAAAACCACCTGTCCCCCTTGTCCGCCCGGCATTGGCAACCAGGGTCTGCACCGATTTCTCATGCATGAAACGGACAAGATCATGCACGGTTTTGCAT
>JAPLJH010000046.1 GCA_026388695.1 Deltaproteobacteria bacterium
CTTGCCAAGCTCCGGGCCATCGGGCCGCTCAAAACCAGCGGTCAGGGTCAACCCTTCCTGCTGGTGCACCATATAGCTGATCCGGCGGCCCATCCGGCCTGCGGCCCCGGCGACAATAACCTTGGTCATGATCTTCTCCTTTCCCTTGCTTACACCAGCCCGTAAGCGGTGATAACCTTCTTCAGCTTCTCGTTGTTGGCATCGTTCATCTTGTACAGAGGCAAGCGCGGCAGGCCGGACTTGATTTTGCCCATCATCGCCAGGGCGGTTTTGGCCGGAACCGGATTGGTGTCGATGAACATTGCTTGCATCAACGGGAGCAGCTTATAGTGCAGCTCTTGGGCCTTGGCGATATCCCCGGCCAGGGCGGCGTCCATCATTGCGGCCATGTCTTTTGGCGCCACGTTGGAGGTGACGGAGATGACCCCGGTGCCGCCGATCATCACGGTGGGCATGGAGGTGAAATCATCGCCGGACATGACGACAAAATCTTTGGGGCAGAGGCGGATGACCTGGCTGATCTGGTTGAGATCGGCGGTGGCCTCCTTGATCCCCACGATATTGGCGATCTGGGCGCAGCGGGCCACGGTCTCGGGCAGCATGTTGACGCTGGTCCGGCTCGGTACGTTGTAGAGGATGATGGGGATGTCCACCGCCTCGGCCACCGCCTTGAAGTGCTGGTAAAGCCCTTCCTGGGAAGGCTTGTTGTAGTAAGGGGTGATCATCAGGGCGCCATCTGCCCCGGCCTCCTTGGCCGCGCGGGTTAGCTCGATGGATTCGCTGGTGCTGTTGGAGCCGGTTCCGGCCAGCACCGGCACCCTGCCTGCAACGGTTTTGACGGTCAGTTCCACCACCCGGCGGTGCTCGGCATGGCTCATGGTGGCGGATTCGCCGGTGGTGCCGCACGGAACAATGCCATGGGTGCCTCCGGCAATCTGGAACTCGATGAGATCCTTCAACCCCTGCTCGTCCAGCTTGCCATCAATGAACGGGGTGACGATGGCGACAAAGGCTCCGCGAAACTTGCTCATAATTTCCTCCTGTGTGTCTCTCTCAAAAGCAAAAAAGGGGATGGTCCCTTACGATTTCATTCTCAGCGCTTCGGCATGCAGCCGACCTTCGTAGATAAAATTGGCCGGTCCTTCCAGAAAGACGTCGGCAATCTCCTGGCCGGCAAGGGAGAAATGGATGGTCAGTTCTTCGCCGCCCGAGGTGGTCACTGCCACCGGCGACTGCACCTGGCCACGAAGCCCGGCGATGATGGCTGCGGCCACGGCTCCGGTGCCGCAGGCCAGGGTTTCCCCTTCGACCCCGCGCTCGTAAGTGCGGACGATCAGCCCGTTGCCCGCCTGCTGCTGCACGAAATTGACATTGGTCCCGGCAGGCTGGAAATGCTCATGGAAGCGGATCAGTCTGCCCCATTCGAGAACCGGGGCCTGCGCAATGTCTTTCATGAAAAGCACGGCGTGGGGCACCCCGGTGTTGAGGCTGTGCACCATCTGCTCCTGGCCGTTGACCATGATCTTTTCCTCAAGCCGTAGGCCGGTGGGGGCGGTCATCCTGAGCTTGACCGACTGGCCTGTCACCTCGGCCTCGATGATTCCGGCCACGGTCTCAAAGCGCATCCGTGCCGGGGCGATACCCCGGTCATGGGCAAAGCGGGCGGCGCAGCGGGCGCCGTTGCCGCACATCTCGGCCCAGCTGCCGTCGGCGTTCAAAAACTGCCAGCGGAAATCCGCAGTCGTGCTGTTTTCAAGCAAGATCAGGCCATCCGCGCCCACGGAAACCCGGCGTTCGCACACCGCCCTGGCAAAGGCGGGCATCTCTTCCTCGGCCAGAAACGGGGTGCGGTGGTCAAGGAGGATGAAGTCATTGCCGGTGCCGCTCATCTTGGTGAAATCAATGGGAAACTGCATGGTCACGCGCCCTTTCCGAGAAATTCCGGGATGCTTTCCCCCTGGATCAAGGTTTCATAGGTTTCCCTGGCCCGGATCACATGAAAAGCATCGCCATGCACCAGCACTTCGGCCACCCGGGGGCGGGAGTTGTAGTTGGAGGACATGGAAAACCCATAGGCCCCGGCGCTCATCACGGCCAGCAGCTCGTCGGCCTCCACCTTGGGCATCGGTCTTTCCCGTGCAAGAAAATCGCCGGTTTCGCAGATCGGTCCCACCACGTCGGCCACCGCTTGTTCCCGGTTGGGCCGTTCCACGGCCTGGATGTGATGGAAGGCGTCGTAGAGGCTGGGCCGGGCCAGATCGTTCATTCCGGCATCGACGATGATGAATTTCTTGAGCCCTTCCTTGGTGTACAGCACCCTGGTGACCAGCGCCCCGGCGTTGCCCACCAGCACGCGGCCCGGCTCGAGGATCAGGGTACAGTGCAGGCTGCCCAGCTCTTGCTTGATGGCCCTGGCATACTCGGATGGCAACGGCGGCTCCTCACCGTTGTAGCGGATGCCCAAGCCCCCGCCCAGGTCAAGATGGGTGATGCCGATTCCTTGTTCGGCCAAATGGGCGATGAAGCCCTTCACCTTGGCCAGGGATTCGACAAAGGGTGAAACTAAAGTGAGCTGTGAGCCAATGTGGCAGCTCACCCCCTTGATTGCAATATTGGCCATCTTGCTGGCCGCGAGATACACCCGCAGCGCGTCGCCGATGGGGATGCCGAACTTGTTCTTGGCCAGGCCGGTGGAGATATAGGCGTGGGTCTTGGGGTCCACATCCGGGTTCACCCTAAAGGAGACCGGGGCCTTGAGGCCCATCCCTGCCGCCACCGTCTGGATCACGGCCAGCTCCTGCTCGGACTCCACATTGAGCATGAGGATACCGGATTCCAGGGCGGTGCGGATCTCTGCCGCAGTCTTGCCCACCCCCGAATAAACAATCTTGCCGGGATCGACCCCGGCGGTGCGGGCCCGGAACAGCTCGCCGCCGGAAACGATGTCCGTGCCGCCGCCAAGGCCCGCGAAAAGACGAAGGATGGCGATGTTGGCGCAGGATTTGGCCGCAAAGCAGGTGATATGGGGGATGTCGGCAAAGGCCTGGTCAAAGGCGGCAAAATGCCGGGTCAGGGTGGCGGCGCTGTACAGATAGAACGGGGTGCCCACCGCCTCTGCCACTGCTGATACGGCAATATCCTCGCAATAGAGGGTGTCGTTTTTATACTGAAAATCATGCATGGTTCGTTATCTCAATTCTTCATTCTTCGCTGTACGTGGCTTCCATGGAAGACGTGCTTTCGTTGGCCGGCTTGGCCTGGTCAAAGGCGGTGACCGAGTAGTACCAGACGCCCCTGCCCTTGGGCGGTTTCGTATCCAGGAAGGAAAGACCTGCCCCGCCAACCTCGCCGATGCGTTCCGGTTTCGGGCTCTGGGCCGAGCGGCGGTAGATGCGGAAACCCGCCAAATCCGGCTCGGCAACCGTCTCCCAGAGAACCTTGATCCCCTCGTTGGTGACCACGATCCGCACCTTCTGGGGCGGTGCCGGAGGCGTGAGGTCGCGCGGCACACCGCTTAAGGTCGGGCTTGCCATGCCGGCCGCCACGGTCCCATCATGCAGGCGCATGGCTCGGACCTTGTACAGATAGGCCTTGCTATTCCGCAACCCTTTGTCCGTATAGGCCAGGCCCTCGATCAGCTCGCCCGGCATCTCGCTAAAGGTCTCGCCGCTGTCGGTTGAGCGGGAAACCTGATAGCGGATGGGGTCGGAAACGGTTGTCCCATCGAGCAGTCCTGTGGGCGGCTGCCAGCGCAGGGTAAGGGTCTTGTCCCCTTCCTCAATCCTGAAATTCGTCGGCGCTAGGAGCGGGGTATCCCAGACCACCGAAACGGTGTTCGAATCGTCGCTGCTGACAAACCAGCCCGCCTTGCTGCGGACCCTGTACACGTAGCGGTGATTGGGGCGCAACAGGGTCTCCTGGTAGGAAACCTGGCCCTTGTCGCTGCTTTCTGCGGTGATCTCGATGGACGGGCCAAAGGGAATGGGGCAGTCGGCACAGTAGTCCTTGCTGGGGATAACGGCCCGCAGCAGTTCAAATTTCTCGATCCGGTACGGCAGACGGTCGCCTTCCACGGTTGAGCGGGGATAGGACCAGGAGAGCTCCACCCCTTTTTCATCCAGATGATAGCGCAGATCGGTGATGGGCGCGGGCATCACGGTATCGGGCGGTACGGGCCGGGTCTTCTTGCCGCAACCGGCCAAGCCCGCGGCGAAAACCATTGCCAAGGCCACAACAAGGATGTGTCTGCCCATCGATCCGGATCTCATGGCGTAATCCCCAAGGTTTTTTCCGCCTGCTTCAGGGCCTTGGCCACCATCTTGCCCGAGGTGCCGCCCAGGGATACCCGGCTCTTGACCGAGCCCTCGATGGAGAGCACCTTGAAAACATCGGCCTCGATGACCTCGGAGAATTTCTGCAGCTCTGCCAGCTTCAACTCGGTGAGCTCCTTGCCCTTGCCGATGGCATAAGCGACGGTGCGGCCGACAATGGCGTGGGCCTGGCGGAAGGGGATGTTCTTCAATACCAGATAGTCGGCCAGGTCGGTGGCGGTCATGTAGCCGCCGCCAAGGCCTTTGGCCAATCGGGCCTCGTTGAAGGTGAGGTTAGCGAGCAGTTGGGCCATGATCGCCACGGACTGGGAAACCGTGTCCACCGTGTCGAACAGCGGCTCCTTGTCTTCCTGCAGGTCGCGGTTATAGGTCATGGGCAGGCCCTTGAGCAGCATCAAAAGGCTCATGAGATTGCCCACCACCCGGCCGCTCTTGCCCCGGATCAGCTCGGGGATATCCGGGTTTTTCTTCTGGGGCATGATGGAGCTGCCGGTGCAGAAGCTGTCCGCCAGGGTCACGAAGGAAAACTCCTCGGTGGTCCACAGCACCAGCTCTTCGGACAACCGGCTCAGGTGGATCTGAACCAGGCTGGCCGCACTCATGAACTCGATGATGAAATCCCGATCCCCCACCGTGTCCATGCTGTTGGCGGTGACCTTCGGAAAACCCAGCTCCTTGGCGACAAACTCTCTGTCAATGGGCAGGCCGGTGCCGGCCAGGGCTGCGGCCCCAAGGGGCATGACATTGATCCGCTTCAGGCCATCGCTGAGGCGCTCCCGGTCGCGACCAAACATCTCATAATAGGCCAGCATATGGTGGGCCACCAGCACCGGCTGGGCCCGTTGCATGTGGGTGTATCCGGGCATCACCGCATGCTCGTATTTCCGGGCCAGCACCACGCAGGCCTTTTGCAGCTCGGCGAGCAGCGCGATGAGGTTGCGGCATTCTTCCCGCAGGTAGAGGCGCACATCCAGAGCCACCTGATCGTTGCGGCTTCGGGCGGTGTGCAGCTTTTCCCCGGCCGGGCCGACTTTTTCCACCAGAGTCTTTTCGATATTCATGTGAATATCTTCCAGCTCCGGCCTGAAGACAAAGGAGCCGGACTCGATCTCCCGTTCAATCTGGCCGAGGCCCTTGACGATCTGGTCCCGCTCCTTGACGCTGATCAAGCCCTGCTTGGCCAGCATCTTGGCGTGCGCCCGGCTGCCAGCGATGTCATGCCTGTACAGCCTGGCATCGTAATGGATGGAGGCGGTAAAAGCCGCCACCGAGGCTGCGGTCTTTCCCGCGAACCTGCCGCCCCATAGTGCCGGGTTATGGGTGTTTTTTGCCGAAGACATAAGGTGTTGCCTGGGTTAGTTGTGATGCACTTTTCAGTTTTTCGTCATCCCGCCGAAAGCCGGAATCCAGTATTTTCGGGTTGCTGCAACTACCTGGACCCCGGCTTTCTCCGGGGTGACGGCTTTTTTTGAGCTATCAGTTTTTGAGTCCCTTTTTCATCACCAAGGCCTGTATCTTCAGGCGCAAGGCGTTGAGGCGGATGAAGCCGCCGGCGTCGGACTGGGTGTAAACGGCGTCTTCTTCAAAGGTGGCAAAGCTCTCCTGGTAGAGCGACTGGTCGGACTTTCTCCCCACCGGGATGCAGTTGCCCTTGACCAGCTTGAGTCGGACTACGCCGTTCACGGTTTCCTGGGCATTGTCCATGGTTCTTTGCAGGAGCTTCATCTCCGGCGAGAACCAGAAGCCGTTGTAAACGAGCTCGGCATATCGGGGGATCAGGCTGTCGCGGATCTTCATGACTTCGCGGTCCAGGGTGATGGTCTCCAGATCGCGGTGCGCCGCACGCAGGATGGTGCCGCCCGGGGTTTCGTACACCCCGCGGGATTTCATGCCCACGAAGCGGTTTTCCACCATGTCCAGCCGACCGATGCCGTTGGCGCCGCCCAGGGCGTTCAGTCGAGCCAGCATGGCCGCGGGGCTGAGCTTTTCGCCGTTGATGGCCACCGGGTTACCATTGGCAAATTCCATCTCGATATAGGTCGGCACATCCGGGGCCTTTTCCGGGGAGACGGAAAGCTTGAACATGCTCTCCTCCGGTTCGTTCCACGGGTCTTCCAGGATGCCGCCTTCAAAGCTGATGTGCAGCAGATTTTCGTCGGAGCTGTAGGGCTTCTCCTTGGTAACCGGCACGGGGATGGCGTGCTGTTCCGCATAGGCCATGAGCTTGGTCCGGGAGTTGAGATCCCAGATCCGCCAAGGGGCGATGATGGTCAGCTTTGGGTTGAGGGCCAGATAGGTCAGCTCAAAGCGGACTTGGTCGTTGCCCTTGCCGGTGGCGCCGTGGCTTACGGCGTCGGCCCCTTCCGCCTCGGCGATCCGCACCTGTTCCCGGGCGATGACCGGCCGGGCCAGGGAGGTGCCCAGCAGGTAGGAGCCTTCATAGATGGCGTTGGCTCGGAAGGCCGGAAAGACATAGTCGCGGACAAACTCTTCGCGCAGATCGGAGATGATCACCTTTTCAGCGCCGGTGGCCATGCCCTTGGCCCGCACCTTGTCCCAGTCTTCCTCCTGCCCCACATCGGCGGCAAAGGCTACGACCGGTACTTGATACTCTTCCCGAAGCCACTTGAGGATAACCGAGGTGTCCAGCCCGCCGGAATAGGCGAGAACGATCTTGTTTATATTGGCAGCCATTGGCCGTGTTCTCCTAAGTGTGCAGTAATGATTCAGTATTTCAGGCCAGATGCATGGCCAGAATAGCCTTGTGGATATGGAGCTTGTTCTCCGCCTGGTCAAAGGCGACGCATTGCGGCCCTTCGAGTACTTCCTCGGAGATTTCTTCGTCGCGGTGAGCCGGCAGGCAATGGAGGACAATGGCCTCCGGTCTGGCCTGGGCTACCAGGGCAGCATTTACCTGATATGGGCGGAACACGGCAAGCCGCGCCTCCTGCTCGCTTTCCTGGCCCATGCTGGCCCAAACGTCGGTGTTGATCACATCCGCTTGGAGGACCGCCTCAACCGGATCGCGTACCACCCGGATGGGCTGGCTCGCCACGGCTTGGGCAGCGGCGAGAATGGCGGGGTTGGGGTCATAGCCCGCAGGACACGCCAGGGTCAGGGCAAAGCCGAAACGGGAGGCGGCCTGAATCCAGGAGTTGGCCATGTTGTTGCCATCACCCAACCAGGCGATGTGGAGCTTTGCCACCTCCCCCTTGTGCTCGATCACGGTCATGATGTCGCTCAAGATCTGGCAGGGATGGTGCAGGTCGGTGAGGGCGTTGATCACCGGCACCGAGGAATATCCGGCCAGCTCATCGACAATGGCCTGGCCATAGGTGCGGACGACCATGCCGTCCACATACCGGGCCATGACCCGGGCCATGTCCTTGAGAGGCTCGTTGCGGGCCAACTGGGTGTCCCGGCCGGAGAGATAGATCACCTGACCGCCCAGGCCATACATGGCCGCTTCAAAGGAGACCCTGGTCCGGGTGGAGGGCTTTTCAAAGATGAGGGCCACGGTTTTCCCGGCCAGCTGCTGGTGACGAACCCCGGCCTTGGCCTCTTTTTTAAGGAGCAGGGCCTTTTCGATGTAGGCGGCCAACTGCTCTTTGCTGAAATCCTGTAATGCCAGTAGGTGCTGTGTCATCGGTTTGTTCTCTCTGCCAGCCTCCCCCACACGGTATTGTGGAAAGAAGACTCTCTCTGTTCAGGGCGTCCTGTCGGCACCACGGCGCGCGGCAGGAGTCAGGAGACCGGCTCAAAAAATGTCAGCCCAAGCATTGCCAGCGGATGACGGACAATGTCACCCCTCAGGTTGGGCCAAACTACAATTCATACAAAAAAACTTTTTTTTTGCAAAGGGATTTTTCGCGGAAAATGTATGGGGGGCTATTGGCTCAGCTCGGCAAAAACCTCGTCCAGGGCCTGGATCAGCCGGTCTATCTCGGCGCGGCTGATGATCAGCGGCGGCAGACAACGCAGCACCTTGCCCCCGGCAAAGTTCAGGAGTACCCCTTTTTCAAAAAGCCGGTTGACCATGGCCGGGCCTTGGTCAAGCCAAGCCTCGGTCAGGGGCAATCCCTGGATCAGGCCAAGCCCCCGGGCAGGGGTTGCGATGGCCGGATATTTGGCGGCCAGCCCGGTGAGTTGTTCGGCCAGATAGGCGCCCTTTGCTCGGACCTCGGCGAGAAAGCCGTCGGCCAGCATGATTTGCAAGGTTGTCACCGCGGCGGCGCAGACCACCGGGTTGCCGCCGAAGGTCGAGGCATGGCTGCCCGGCTCGAAGGCCTTGGCCACCGACTCCGTGGCCAGCATGGCGCCGATGGGCAGACCATTGCCCAAGGCCTTGGCCAGGGTGAGGATGTCGGGGGTCACCCCGCACTGCTCGTAGGCAAAGAGGGTGCCGGTGCGGCCCATGCCCACCTGGATTTCATCAAAAATCAGCAGCAGGCCGTGCTTGTCGCAGAGCTGGCGGATACCGGCCAAATACTCTTTCGCCAGGGGCCGGACCCCGCCTTCTCCCTGCAAGGGCTCGCAGAGAATGGCGCAGGTCTCCGGGGTAATCATCGCTTCCAAGGCATTGAGATCGCCGAAGGGCGCATGCCGGAAACCTTGGGGCAGCGGTTCAAAGCCCTGATGGAACTTGGCCTGGCCCGTGGCTGCTACGGTGGCCAGGGTTCGGCCATGAAAAGACCCGGCCAAGGAGATGATCTCATATTTTCCCGCAGGGCTTGCCTTGCGCGCCAGCTTGATCGCCGCCTCATTGGCCTCCGCCCCGGAATTGGCCAGAAAAACCCGGTCGGCAAAGGAATGGCTGATCAGCAGCTCGGCCAGCTCGGTTTGCGGCACCGTGTGGTAGAGGTTCGACACATGCACCAGGGTGGAGGCCTGTCGGCAGATCGCTTCGGTGATTGCCGGATGGCAGTGGCCCAGGCTACAGACCGCGATGCCGGCCAGGCAATCCAGATATTCCCTGCCGTCGGCGTCCTTGAGCAGGCAGCCTTTCCCCTCGACCATCACTGCGGGATACCGGCCATAGGTGGTCATAAACGAAGCCGTGCTTTTTTCAATCCAATCCGCATTCGCCATTATACCACCTCGGTCCCGACGCCCTGCTGGGTAAACATTTCCAGCAAGATGGCATGTTCCACCCGTCCATCGATGATGTGCGCCTTGCCGACCCCAGCCCGGACTACGCCTTGGCAGCACTTGACCTTGGGGATCATGCCCCCGGCGATGACCCCGTCTTTGATGTACTGGTCCGCCGCGTCGCAGGTCATGGAGGAGATGAGCGCGCCTGCCTTGTCCAGAACCCCGGCCACATCGGTGAGCAGGATGAGTTTTTCCGCCTTGAGTTGGGTGGCGATGGCTCCGGCCACGAGATCGGCATTGATGTTGTAGGCCTGCCCGTCTTCGCCCACGCCCACCGGGGCGATGACCGGGATGAAGTCCTGGGCGTCCAGGGTGTGGAGAATCTGCGGATTGACCGCAGTCACCTCCCCCACCCGACCGAGGTCGATGATCTCCGGCGGGGTATTTTCGGCCTGGGCCTTCAGGAGCTGCATCTTGCGTGCCTTGATCAGATCGCCGTCCCGGCCGGAAAGACCCACCGCCTTGCCCCCGTGGAAATTGATCAGGCCGACGATCTCCTTGTTCACCTTGCCCACCAGGACCATCTCCACCACATCCATGGTTTCGCCGTCGGTGACCCGCATGCCCTGAACATAGTCGCTCTTGATATTCATCTTGCCCAGGAATTTGTTGATCTGCGGTCCTCCGCCGTGCACCACCACGGGGTTGATGCCGACGTATTTCATCAAGATGATGTCCAGAGCGAAGCTCTTTTTCAGCTCCTCATCCACCATGGCATGGCCGCCATATTTGATGACCACGGTTTTGCCGTAAAATTTCTTGATATAGGGCAAGGACTCAATGAGGGTCTTGGCTTTTTCGATACCTGTGAGCATGGCCGTCTGTCTGTAATGGTTGAATGGTCTTGGGGCTGATAGCAGCCGTTTGTTATTGATAGTACGCAAGATATAAACCGCTGGCGGCAATCTGTAAAGAAGATAGGCGGTCAAAAAAATAGGCGGTCTCTTCCGGCAAAGCGATTGCCGAGAAACCCCGATGCTGGTATCGTTATGCAATCAACGTCCATCCGTACCATAAGGAAACTAAAAAAAAGTATGAAACCATTGCTTCGTTTTTTTTGCCGACTTGTCTTTCTGGCTCCATTTCTGGCTGTCAGTCCCGGCCTGGCTGCGCCTGCTTCCACCCCTGCCCCCGCCAACAAACCGCCGATTCATATCGAGGCGGACCGGATGGTTTCCATGAAAACGGACAACGCGGTTCTTTTCACCGGCAACGTGGATGCCAAGCAGGGCCAGATGACGATTCGCTCCGCAGAAATGACGGTGTATTATCTTTCCGCTGAAGAAAAAGCCAAGCTGCCCCAAAGCGAAGAGCGCAGTCTCAAGAAGCTTTTTGCCTCGGGCAATGTGGAAATTCAGAATGAAGGCATGACTGGCACCGGCGACAAGATGGAATATTACGAAGCCGAGCGCAAGATGATCCTCATCGGTAACAGCAAGGTCTGGCAGGACAACAACCTTGTTACCGGCCAAACCGTTATCGTGTACCTCGACCAGGGCAAGAGTATCGTGGAGCGGGGCGAGAAGAAAGGTGAGCGGGTCAAGGCCTTTTTCTATCCCGGCGGCGAAGGCCCGCAGGGCGGTCAGCAACAGTGAAAACGGAGGCGCCTGTGTCTGTTCTCGAAACAAAAGATATCATCAAACGCTATAAGAACCGGACGGTTGTAGATGGGATCAGCCTGCGGGTTGAAACCGGCACGGTGGTCGGCCTGCTCGGACCAAACGGGGCTGGGAAAACCACCACCTTCTATGCTATTGCCGGGTTTGTCCGGCCGGACGCAGGCGTTGTCCTGCTTGATGGCGAGGACATCACCTCCCTGCCCATCCACCAACGGGCCGTCAAGGGCTTGTCCTATCTGCCGCAGGAATCCTCGGTTTTTAAAAAGCTCACCGTGGAGGAAAACGTCCGCATCGTCCTTGAGCCGTTGGGCCTTGCCAAGGCAGAGATCAACAACCGGGTCGGCCAGCTCATGGAAGACCTGAAGATCTCCCATCTGGCTGGCAACCGGGGGCATTCCCTCTCCGGGGGCGAACGTCGCCGGGTGGAGATCATGCGGGCTCTGGCCACCACTCCGCATTTCATTCTTCTCGACGAACCCTTTGCCGGGATCGATCCGCTTTCGGTGGCCGATCTCCAGCAGATCATCGGCAACCTGAAAAACCGCGGCCTGGGGGTACTCATCTCCGATCACAACGTCCGGGAAACCCTTTCCGTCTGCGATCAGGCCTATATCGTCAGCCAGGGGAAGATTCTTATCCATGGCAATGCCGAAGAGATTGTCGGCAACGAGGAAGCCCGCCGGATGTACCTTGGAGAAAATTTCACGCTCTAAGCGGAGGGAGCAATGGAAATAAGTCCCGTTATGAATAATTTTGAAAAAATAGCGGTGGTTTTTGGCTTTATTTCCGGAGTTACAGTTATGTTGATAGGGATGAGACGGGGGCGATTCCCTATGGTTGGCTCAATTTTTAATGAAAAATATACGTTGTCGCTTGATAAGCTGGACAAAGTGTTGGCGTATTGCTCTTTAATATTTTTCATATTGTGTATGGTTTTCTTGGCCTTGTCATTTTCGCAGAGCTAGCCTTGTAAAATTCTTCTTGCAAAAACCTTGCCGTCATGGAGTATTATACTCTCACATGGGCTGCGCAATCCCGCGCCGTACCCTGTGTGTCTTTTGCAGTAAAGGATTTCGGCGAACATGGCCCTTGAACTGAGACAGCAACTGAAGCTTAGCCAGCAACTGGTGATGACTCCCCAGTTGCAGCAGGCCATCAAATTGCTGCAACTTTCCCGGCTTGAGCTTGCCGAAACAATCCAGCAGGAAATTGAGATCAACCCGGTGCTGGAAGAAGCCCTTGATGGGCCGGACCAGAGCGAGGCAGAGCTTGAAGGCCATGGTCACGAGGCCCTGGACACCCCGGCGCCCGAGCCGGAAAAGACCACCGAGGTCCAGATGGAAAGCGACTCCTCCTTGCGGGAGATCGACTGGGAAAATTACAGCAACGACTATGAAAGCGGCTTCTCCAACCGGAGCAAGGATGATAACGACCTGCCCTCCCGCCTTGATATCCTGACCACCAAACCAGACCTGCACTCTCACCTTTCCTGGCAATTGACCCTTTCCCACCTCACCGAGGAGGAACAGGAGATCGGCCATTTCGTCATCGGCAACCTGAACCGGGACGGGTTCCTGGTGGTGACGGAGGCGGAAATTGTAGAAGGCACGGGTTGCGAGCCGGAGATGGCTCGGCGGATGATTGGCGTGGTCCAGGAGATGGACCCGTCCGGAGTCGGAGCCAGGGATCTCAAGGATTGCCTGCTGTTGCAGCTTGGCCGCCTGGGGCTTGGGGGTTCTTTGGCCGCAACAATAGTTCGCGAGCATCTGCATACCCTGGAAAACAGAAATTTCGGTGCCATTGCCCGGGCCACAGGCCGCCCCATCGAGGAGATTCTCGGCGCGATCAAGGTGATCACTGAGTTGGACCCGCATCCGGGTAGGATCTATTCCGAAGAGGAGCCCCAGTACATTATCCCGGATGTCTATGTGCACAAGATAAGCGGCGAATATGTCATTCTCCTCAACGACGAAGGCCTGCCCCGTCTCAAGGTCAGCAACTATTACAAGGACATCCTGAAAAAGGATTCCGGCGCTCCGGCCGAGACCAAGAATTATGTGCAGGACAAGCTCAAATCGGCCCTGTGGCTGATAAAAAGCATCCACCAGCGGCAACGCACCATCTACCGGGTGGTGGAATCGCTGCTCAAGTTTCAGTACGATTTTTTTGAAAAGGGGGTCGCGTACCTTAAGCCCCTGGTCCTCCGTGACGTGGCTGAGGACCTCGGTATGCACGAATCGACAATCAGCCGGGTGACAAGCAACAAGTATGTGCACACCCCCCAGGGCACCTTTGAGCTGAAGTACTTCTTCAACTCCTCCATCAGCCGCCATGACGGCGGCGACGCCATGGCCTCGGAAAGCATCAAGGAACGCATCCGCAGCATCATTGCCGCCGAGAACCACCAAGACCCCTTAAGCGACAATGCCATTGCCGAGATCTTCGCCAAGGAGGATATCAAGCTGGCCAGGCGTACCGTGGCCAAATACCGGGAGCAGATAGGGATTCTCCCTTCAAAATTTCGGAAAAAACCCAAGCTGAGCTGACCCGGAGGCCCGTGTCTCCCCTAGCCCTCTCACACACAACGCCATGCATGAAACCAGCAACCACCCCCTGACCCTCACCATCATCACCGGCCTTTCCGGGGCAGGCAAATCCACGGCCCTCAATGTGTTCGAGGATGCCGGTTTTCTGTGCATCGACAATCTCCCGGTTTTTCTCCTCCTGCCCTTGCTTGACGGCATGGCCCGCAGAGCAGACGGCCCGCACCGCCTGGCCCTGGTCATGGATGCCAGGGATGTCGAGCTTGCTCCGGCCCTGGCCGGAGTCCTCAAGGAAATTCAGCCCAAGGCCACCCTGGCGCAGATCATTTTTCTTGAGGCCAACGATACGGTCTTGCTCCGACGGTACAGCCAGCTGCGGCGAGCCCATCCCCTGGCCCAGGTCGGCTTGGTCCAGGACGGAATCTCCTCGGAGAAAAAACGGCTGGCCGGACTGCGCCAATTGGCCGATCGGGTGATTGACACCAGCACCCTCTCCCCCACCGAGTTGCGGCAGAAACTCTTGTTGCACGACGCGTCCCCGGTTGCCGATTTGCGGGTCAACATCCTCTCCTTTGGTCATAAGCATGGTCTGCCAAGCGAGGCCGATCTGTTGTTTGATGTTCGTTTTTTGCCAAACCCGTATTATGTGGCAGAGCTCAAGGAGAAAACAGGCCTGGATGCAGCGGTGGCTGCCCATGCCTTGGACAATGCCAGCGGCAGCCAGTTCCTTGTTCACCTTTCGGCCTTGCTGGATTTTCTGCTCCCGGAATTTGAACAGGCGGGCAAGGCCTACCTCACCATCGCCGTGGGCTGCACCGGGGGGAAGCACCGTTCCGTGGCAGTGGCCGAGGAAATCCACCGCCATCTTGCCGGGGGCAAATGGCCGGTGAAGCTGTTCCATCGGGATTTGGATAAATAAGAAAAAAGGACAGGGCAAAAGGCGCACATACGGCCTGGGCCTGATGAGCGCATATGACACAAACACCATTACTGAATTGGCAGGCAATAGACACGGTTCTGCTGGACATGGACGGTACCCTGCTGGATCGTCATTTTGATGATTATTTTTGGGAGCATTATGTGCCGGAGCATTATGCCCTGGAGCACGATCTCTCCATTGACGAGGCAAGGCTTGAACTGTTGGCCAAGTACAAAGGGCGGGAGGGCACCCTGGCTTGGACCGACCTTGATTTTTGGTCCAACGAGCTGGGCCTCGATATCCCGGCGCTTAAGATGAAGATCAATCATCTCATTGGGGTGCATCCCCACGTCATTGCCTTTCTCAAGTTCTGCCGCGAGGCGGGTAAGAAGATCTACCTGGTGACCAACGCCCACAGCAAGACCCTGGCCATCAAGATGGAGAAAACTGCGCTGGCAGGCTATTTCGACCGGATTATCTGTGCGGAAGAGGTTGGGATGGCCAAGGAGGACCCGGTCTTCTGGCAAGGGCTGGAGGCGATGCTGGGCTATGAGAAAGAAAGAACCATGCTGGCCGATGATACCGCTAAGGTGTTGGCCTCTGCCCGGATTTACGGCATGGGCTTTCTCATCTTTGTCGCCCGCCCTAGCAGCCGTAAACCGGTTGCCCACTCAGAGGATTACCCCTCGGTGGTCACCTTCCGGGAACTTATCCCCGAGTCCGGCGTTTGAAGCCAAAGGACGCGACCATGCCCGACAAAGAGCAGGAAGAATTGCTTACGGTTATCGCCGATTTTTTGGAGATGGGCCATGTGGAGAACATCATGGCCATGTTCAAGCAGGACGCTTCGCTCTATGCCCTGAGCGGCGAGCTGTTGCGTGATGAGCGCTTCATGGTGCGCATGGGCATGGCGGTGCTATTTGAAGAGCTGACGGCGATCCGACCGCAGGAGGTGGTGCTGGCCATCCCTGCCCTGCTCCCGATCCTTGGTGAAGAAACCCCGTGGATGCGCGGCGAGGCCGTGAACCTGCTGGCCATCATCAGCACCCCCGAGGCGCTGGCCCATATCAAGCCCCTTGCCGATGACCCGGAACCGCAGATCCGGGAGATGGTGGCGGATATTCTCGCTGAAAGCTGACAGCTATCAGCTTTCAGCGAGAAGCGGCCTATTCCTTCCAGTCCGGTCGTAATCCCAACTCGGTCAGCTGCTTTCTCGCCACTGCGGACGGGGCTTCGGTGAGCGGACAGAATGCCTTCTGGGTCTTGGGGAAGGCGATAACGTCGCGGATGGAGTCGCGGCCCAGCAGGATCATCATCAAGCGGTCCAGACCAAAGGCCATGCCGCCGTGGGGCGGTGCGCCAAGCTCAAGCGCCTTGACCAAAAAGTCGAACTTGTCGGTGACCTCCTCTTCCGAAATCCCCAACGCGGCAAAGACCCGTTCCTGCATCTCCTTCTGGTGGATGCGGATGGAACCACCGCCGATCTCGGTGCCGTTTAGGACCAGATCGTAGGCCCGGCTGCGCATCTTGCCCGGCTCGGTGTCCATGAGGGGAATGTCTTCCTCGTTGGGCGCGGTAAAAGGGTGATGCACAGCGGTATGCCGCTTCTGCTCGTGGTCGTATTCCAAAAGCGGGAAGTCACAGACCCAGAGGAAGTTAAACTGCTTCTTGTCGATGAGGTTGAGCCTGCGGCCCAGTTCAAGGCGCAGCTCAGACAGGGCCTGGTGCACCACATTGGGCTGGTCGGCGACGAAGAAGAGCAGGTCGTCGGTTTCCGCGCCCAGTGTTTTGGCCATCCCCGCCCGCTCCTCGTCGGAGAAGAACTTGGCAATGGGCGACTGCCATTCGCCCTCTGGCTTGACCTTGACCCAGGCCAACCCCTTGGCCCCGAAATTGGCCACGTAAGCGGTGAGATCGTCAAGATCCTTGCTGGAAAAATGGGCGCAGCCCTTGGCGTTGATGGCCTTGACCATGCCACCCTTCTCAACCACGGTGCGGAACACCTGGAAGCCGCAATTGCGCACCTCTTCGGTGAGGCTGATCAGCTCAAAGCCGAAACGGGTGTCGGGCTTGTCGCAGCCATAGCGGTTCATCGCCTCTTCATAGGTCATACGCGGGAAGGGCAGACTGAGCTCCAACCCTATGGTTTCTTTGAACAAGAGCTGCATCAACCCTTCGCCCACCGCGTAGATGTCCTCCTCCTCGACAAAAGACAGCTCCATATCCACCTGGGTGAACTCGGGCTGCCGGTCGGCGCGCAGGTCTTCGTCGCGGAAGCAGCGAACGATCTGGTAGTAGCGGTCCATGCCCGCCACCATCAGGAGCTGCTTGAACAACTGCGGCGACTGGGGCAGGGCGAAGAATTTCCCCTGGTTGACCCGGCTTGGCACCAGATAGTCCCTGGCCCCTTCCGGGGTGGAGCGGGTGAGCACCGGGGTCTCGATCTCAAGAAAGTTTTCGCTATTGAGATAGGTACGGATGGCCTGGGAGGCTTTGTGCCGCATGATGAGACTCTCGGCCATGCGGGGGCGCCGCAGGTCGATGTAGCGGTACTTGAGGCGCAGGTTCTCGGAGATTTCGGTTTCCTCGTCCAGCGGAAAGGGCGGGGTTTTGCTCTGGTTGAGGATGCGCAGTTCCGTTACCCGGATTTCGATTTCGCCGGTACCCAGCTTGGGGTTGACCATGCCGTCGGGCCGGGCCTCGACCATGCCCCGGATGGCCAGCACCCATTCGCTTCTGATGCCATGGGCCTTGGCATGTACCTCGGCATTGATCTCGGGGTTGAAAACCACCTGGGTGAGGCCCCAGCGGTCCCGCAGATCGATGAAGATAACCCCGCCATGGTCCCGGCGCCGCAGCACCCATCCCATGAGGACGATCTCCTTGCCGACATCGGCTTGGGTCAAGGCGTTGCAATTGTGGGTGCGTTTGAGTCCTCCCATGGATTCCATAGGACTGCTCCTTTTTGGTGGTCAAAAATGAAAACGGATAAAAAGGTTAACGCAACCGCGCAGGACGCTGGTATGCGTAACCAAGAAATGTAACCTGTTATGCTGTTCTTGCGGTTGCAGCAAGCAACATCGCACACAAGGCCTCTTGCGACCCCACTAGCGGCAGTTGCTGCTGCTCCTTGCTGCTCATGTCGCGCAGCACTGCCTCGCCCTTGGCAAGCTCTTCCTCGCCCAAAATGAGGACAAAGCGGGCCTTGGCCCGGTCCGCCTGCTTCATCTGGCTTTTCAGGCTCTTGCCTTCGAGGTCCATGGCCACTTGCAGCCCTTTGCGCCGTAACAGATGCACCAGGGGGAAGGCCCGGACAGCGGCGTCCTCACCCAGGGCGGCAACAAAAAGGTCCGTGGCGGTCTCAGGGCAGGCGTCTGCGTTCTGCTGGCTCAGCAGGAGAACCAGTCGCTCCATGCCCATGGCAAAGCCGATGCCGGGCATGTTCTTGGCCCCGCCCAACTGTTCCACCAAGCCGTCATAGCGGCCCCCCGCTCCCACCGCGCTCTGGGCGCCCAGAGCGTCGGTGATCAGCTCAAAGGTGGTGCGGGTATAGTAATCAAGGCCGCGGACCATGAAGGGGTTCACCGTGTAGGGAACTGCCAGGAGATCAAGGCTTGCTTTCGTTTGCGTGAAATGCTCGGCGCAGCCTGGGCAGAGATGGTCGATAATGGCTGGCGCGGCCACATACTGCTCCTGGCAATGGCTGCTCTTGCAGTCCAGCACCCGCAGCGGATTGGTTTGGCTGCGGCGCTGACAATCTTCGCAGATCTGCTCCTTGCGGGCGGCGAGGAAATCCACCAAGGCCTCTTTGTAGGCGGGTCGACAGGCCGGGCAGCCCAGGGAGTTGATTTGCAGGCTTGTGGTCAGGCCAAGCTCTTCCAGAATCAGCCAGCCCATGGCGATCAGTTCGGCGTCCAGCCGGGGATGATCCAGTCCCAATACCTCGACGCTCATCTGGTGGAACTGCCGCAAGCGGCCTTTCTGCGGACGCTCGTGCCGGAACATGGGGCCGATGGTATAAAGGCGCTGCACCGGAAGCTTCGCCTGGAGGCCATGCTCGATAAAGGAGCGTAGCACCGAGGCGGTGCCCTCCGGCCGCATGGTGATCGAGTCGCCGTTGCGGTCGGTAAAGGAGTACATCTCTTTTTCGACAATATCGGTGGCTTCGCCGATGGACCGGGCGAACAGCTCGGTTTTTTCCAGGATCGGCACCCGAATCTCGGTGAAGCCGAAGCGCTGAAAGATATCCCTGGCCGTAGCTTCGATATGCTGCCAGACCCCAACCTCATCGGGGAGAATATCCTTAAAGCCTTTCAGGGCCTGAATGCTCATTGCCTGCCTCACCTGCACTGACGATAAAAAACACCCGATCGTTTTCACCGGGGAAAAGGAGTCAACCAGAGAAAAATGGCCGAAAAACAGGTATTCTTATCCCACCTCTTGCAAAAAGTCAAGAGAGGCAAGCAGAAAGCAGCTCGCTGTCAATGCAGGATGAGAATGTGTGATGGCTGGAAGTTAGAAGCTGCCAGTGTCTGGGGAAACCCAAAAAAGCCCTGCCGGAATTTCCGGCAGGGCTTGATGTGAGCAGTAACCAACTAAGACGTTTATGCGCAAGGCATAAGCTGCATTAGAAGGACATGGTCAGCGAATGGGTCAGAATGTAGATATTCTGGGTGTCATCCGTTGCGGAGTTAGATTTGAAGTAATCGCCTGTAGCGAGGTAGCCGAAATGTGCCTCGTAGGTCAGGTTGTCGAGCAGTTTGTAGGCTGCGCCCACGTTGTACTCCCAGCCGTACGCGTCATCGCGATTGGTATAGGCAGCAGTTTCCGGCTGGTCTGCTTTGGCCCAGCCAATGGCGCCGTGCAGGGTCAACTGGTTGGACACGGCGTAGTCTGCTGCGGCAACAATGGCATGTACGCCTGCCGTGCTTAAGGTAGCAGTGTGGGCGTTGAAGATGTCGTTGTTCAGCATGCCGGTGTGACGACCGGTGAGGATGTAGAGAGGCTCAAACTGGTCGCCGGTGCCGGTGGTGCCGAGGGCGTTCTCGATGTCTGTAGAAGTCCGGTCTTGTCCCTGGGCGTAGAAGTACGTGAGGCTGGGGGTCATGGCATCGACCTTGGCGCCGACCTGCAACATTCCTGCCCAAGAATCATAGTCCACGCTTGAAGTAGGATCGGTTTCCTTGCTGCCGAAGTAATGGTTCAGCTCGGCGTTGACAAAGTAATTGTCCATCTTGTACTTGCCATAGGCGGTCAACTGTTGCTTCCGATCGTTGATGGTGGCGGTGGTCATGTCGTTGGTGTACTGGTAATGGAGACCGGAATCCAAGGAATCAGTCTTGTAGTACACACGTGCTACATAGCTGGTACTATCGGCATCGGAAGCACTGGCTGTTGCGGTGCCTACGCTAGCTAAAGCATTGTTGTTGTCTTTGGATTTCTGGATGTAGAACAAGGTGGACCAAGGTCCGTCTGCCAGGAAGGAGGGGTACAGCATGACCCGATCTCCGCGGAGGTCTGAATCCATGAAGCTCGTGCCGTAGGTGCCAGCCGGCGTACGGCCAAAGCGCATATTGCCGATGGGAGAGGCGTAGTCCATGTACAACTGGTGGATGTAAACGCTATTGGTATTATTAGGGGTGGTGCTGGTGTCGCCCTGGCTACCCCAAAATGAATCGTCCGCCAAGCGGATGACCGAAGACATGGACACCTTGTCGTTCACCTTCATGGTGGGCTTCACTTCGAAGGTGTGCAGAAAGTAGGCATCGGTGTGGTTAGAAGCACCGGCGCTTTCATTGAGATCAAGGCCATTGCCATTACCGTCGGAAATGTAGGCACCCTCAACCAGGTACTTGCCGCTCATCTTGAACTCAACGGCGGAGGCAGTGGAGGCCAGTCCCGCGATCAGGCCCAGTGCTGCTACTGTGGATAATACTTTTTTCATTTCTTATCTCCTTTGATAAGTCTTAATAAAAAAACAACTTAAGCTTCTTAAAGCAAATTTCGAGAGGGGATGTCAAGTTTTTTTTACTGTGGTGTAATTTTTTTTACAGGGTACAGCAGTTAGTGTTAGCCACAAGCTGTCAGCTACAAACTTACTGCCATCGTTTTACTGCTCCTGCTTCTTGGTAAAATCCAGCTGATAGATGAGCATGGTGGAGGTCTGGTCGGCGAACAGGTCGCTTGCGCCGCTGCCCAGGACCAGGCCAACCAACAGTTCCGCGCTCTTCTTATCCGCGGCGGGGCGCAGGAGGTAGTCCACGATATAGCCGTCGATCTTCTTGGTGCGCCACAGCTCGGACAGGGCGATGCCGTTCCAACTCAGGGCGTGGATCTCGCCGGAGGGGTAGTTCTTCATATTTTCAAAAAGCCGCGACGAGGTGGACAGGTTCTTGTTGATGATGATGTCCGGCTGGCCATCGCCATTCACGTCGTAGACGATGATTCGCGAGGGGATGTAGATGCGGTTTGAGCCTTCCTGGGCGCTGCCCTTGCCTGCGCCGAAGCCTTCGGTGCCCCCGATGAAGCGGGTGGTACCGCCGTAAAACTCGTCGCTTTTCCAGAGGACGGTGCCGCCTGGGCGCAGTACCTGGAGGCGGTCGTACTGGTCGATGGCGATGATCTCCCGACTGCCGTCGTTGTCCAGATCGGCAATGGTGAACTCAAACAGATTGACGCTGGCCGGAACATCCATGCGGCTGCCTGCTTTCAGGGCGGCGTTGGCCACATCAAGCCGGAAGATGCCGGGGGCCACGGCCTTGCTGGCGTCGGCCTGCTGACCGGCCAGCACCATGCCTTCTCCGAGTATGGGCATGGCTCTGATGTACCATTTAGCATCCTGAAAGATGTAATTGGCCTTGTCTGCGCCTAGCCACTCAAAGGCGAAGGAGTGCGGTCCCTTGCTGTCTGCCGCGCTCACATAGATCTCCGGCTTGCCGTTTTTGTTGAGATCCGCCACGGTGATGGCGTGGATGCGGTATCCGACCTTGCCGGGAATTTGGCCGACCTTGCTCAACCTGTTTCCGTCGCGTTTGAAGATTTGGACCGAGTCGTTGTCGGCAAAGATGACCTCGTCCTGACCGTCGCCGTCAAGATCGGCCATTTCCATGAACTGGAGGGAAAGCTTCATGTTCTGGGTTTTTTGGAACTCGCTGGTGATGCCCTTGGCGTAGATAAAAGGCGAGCCGCCCGCGCCGGTGCGTCCGGCAAAGGCCCGGTCCGGATGGGCTGTGGCATACTGGGGCTGGGCCTGGGCGGTTGGCTGCCCGGCGACCTGGGATTGGGTCAGGGCTGAGGCCGGACGTTTCTGGGCGAAGATTTTCTCGCTTATATCCCAGGCCAGGGAGTCGATGCTTTGGATGATCTCGCTTTCGTTCTTGGCAGTGGCATAAAAATTACGCGGTGCGCCCTTGGCGACCTCAAAGACCTTGGCGTCCAGTGAAAGGCTGCTGCCCATGGAGGTGAGGCTGCCGACCACCAGGTAATCGGCCTGGAGGGTCTTGGCCAGCTTGAGAAAAGCCTCTGTCTGGGTTGGGGTTCCTGCGCCGGCAAGGGCCTTGTCCACCACGGCCTTGTCGATCACGGTGAGGCCGACCTCGGAAGCAATGCGGCTGGCCAGCATGTCACGGATGCCGCTGGTGAGATAGCTCATGTCCTGGGGGGCATTGGCCTTGAAGGGCAGGAAAGCGATGCGCCCGGTTTGCGCGGCTCCGGTCGCAGGCAGCGCAAGATGCATGACGAATATCAGTGCGGCGAGCAAGAAAGTGACTGTGCGCTTGGTTTGTTTGAACATGACCGGTTTCCTTATTGAAAAGAAGAGTGATTTTCCGTAGAGTTTAAAGCCTAAAGCTTACCCCGAAGAAACACGGGAGGGCAAGAGTTTTTTGTAGTTATGCGCGGCTGTGAGATTGTGTGCAACGGTTTACTTATCGCGGCTGAAGCCGCTCATACGGCGAAAGTGAAAGGGCAAACATGAAAACTACTGTCTATCTTATCCGGCATGGCCTGACTGCGGCAAACAAGAAAGATGTTTTTGCCGGGCGCACCCAGGAGCCCCTGCATCCTGAGGGCGTGGACCAGCTTGCGAAGGTTGGCGAAAGGCTTGGCGGGCGAGGCATCAGCAAGATTTTCTGCGGACCATTGGCTCGGACCAGGCAGTCGGCCGGGATTGTCGGGGAGTTGCTTGGTGTGCCGGTTGCAGCGGATGAGGCCTTGACCGAGATCAGCATTCCCCACTGGGATGGTTTGACCAAGGAGGCGATTCGGGCGAGGTTTGGGCCTGAATATCCAACCTGGCTTGCCGATCCTGCCGGATTTTATGTGGCGGGTTGCGAGACGATTGCCGAGGTGCAGGGGAGGGCGGTGGCCTGCCTGGAAACTATTTTTAGTGCGTATCCCGGCCAGAGCCTGCTGGTGGTAAGCCATTTGATCGTGGTTAGGGCATTGCTTCTGCATTATCTGGGACGGTCCATTGCGGATTTTCGGACGATCAAAGTTGGGAATGCCCAGGTGGCGACTTTGGTGCGGAATGAAAGTGGAGGGATGGAGGTGAAGTTGTGAAGGGGGCTTTTATTATCTTTCGACGGGCTCAGGATGAACGGATTTTTCTCTCTCGATTGATTTTTTTCCGTTCGTGGTGAGCCCATCGAACCACAGACGTGATTTTTCCTTTAGTGTCAATCTGAAATGGTTTGGTGGCTGTCGATAAAAATCAGTTCAGAATCAATCCCCCAATCACCTCGCTGATCCCGTCAAGCTTATTCTCCATTACATAACGTCCAAGGCCTTCGACGATATCCTGGCTGGCACGCGGATTGACGAAGTTTGCGGTGCCAACCTCGATGGCCGTGGCGCCTGCCAAAAGAAATTCCAGGGCATCCTCCGTGGTGGTGATGCCGCCGATGCCGATCACCGGAATCTTCACGGCCTGGGCGACCTGCCAGACCATGCGCAGGGCGATGGGCTTGATCGCCGGGCCGGACAGTCCGCCCACGATGTTGGCCAGCCGCGGTCTGCGGCTTTTGACATCAATGGCCATGCCCAGCAGTGTGTTGATCAAGGAAATGCCCTGCGCTCCGCCCGCCTCCACAGCCCTGGCAATCTGGGCTATGTCTGTGACATTGGGGGAAAGTTTGACGATCACCGGCAGGGTGGTGTGCGCACACACCGCACGGGTAACGGCCTCGGCCATTGCGGGGTCGGTGCCAAAGGCAACCCCGCCTTTTTTTACATTGGGGCAGGAGATGTTGACCTCCAGGGCACTGATCCCTTCAACCTCGTTGAGCCGTTGGCCCAGGGTCTGATACTCTTCCAGGCTGTCTCCCAGGATATTGACGACCACCCTGGTGCCTATTCCCAGCAGATAGGGCATTTTCTCGGTAATAAAGCGATCAAGCCCTACGTTTTCAAGGCCGATGGCGTTGAGCATGCCGCCGGCCGTTTCCACGATGCGGGGAGGGGAATTTCCCCGGCGCGGTTCTAGGGAAATCCCCTTGACTACCACCCCTCCCAGGTGATGGAGATTGACGTAGGGCGCGAATTCCTTGCCATAGCCAAAGGTGCCGGAGGCGGTGAGCACGGGGTTCTTGAAAACAAGGCCGCCAATGGTGACGCGCAGATCTGCTTCGCTCATAGCCAGGCCACCTCCTCGGCCTTGAAAACCGGGCCGTCCTTGCAGACATGGAGATAGGGGCCGGACAAATCGGCTGGCGGGATTGCGCAGCCGAGGCAGGCAGAGATACCGCAGGCCATCATGGTCTCCAGGGAAACCTGACACCCCCAGCCCTGTTTGCGGCATTGGCTAACCACGGCCTTCATCATCGGGTGCGGGCCGCAGGTGCATACCGTCCACTGGTGATCTGGGTTGAGATGTTGCGCAAGAAGATCGGCCACAAAGCCATGGTGGCCAAGGCTAGCGTCATCGGTGGCAAGATGGGTTTCCGTTATGCCGATATCCATGAAATCACGGGGCAGGGGGCCAAGTTCGGCTGCGGTTCGGGCGCCAAGCAGAACGACACATTTCGGCGGTTTGTTCGTGCGCAGGATTTCCCTGGCAAGAAAATAGAGGGGGGCAATGCCCATCCCTCCGCCTACCAGACAGATCGCCTGTCGACCGGCGAGGTCAAAGCCGTGCCCCAGGGGGCCGGTCAGGTTCAGCTTCTGGCCGGGAGTCATTCCCGCGAGCAGCCGTGTGCCCTTGCCCACCACCTTATACATCAGCTGCACCTGCTCGTCGGCAACGGTCTGGTGTATGGACAGGGGCCGCCGGAGAAGCGGATCGTAGTAGGACGTGGTCTGCACCATGACGAATTGGCCGGGCCGGGCGCTGCTTGCTATTTGCGGGGCCGTCAGGGTCAGGCGGAATATGTCCGGCGTGAGTTGTTCCTGGCGGACAATCTCGGCCTGTTCTTCACATTGATTCATGATTAACTATTTGAAAATAAAGGTTATTTAGTTTTTTGCCCTGGAAGGATCAGCGATAATACCCGTTCGAGATCATCGTGGGAATAGTACTCGATTTCCAATTTTCCCCGGGTTCCGCTTTGGATGATCCGTGCTTTTGTGTCCAGGTAATTGACCAGCCCGTTGGCCAGCGACTTGCAATAGGATTCCGGCAATTCATTGCTCGACTTCCGAGGTTGACGTTTTACCCCGCTACCGGGCGCGGTAATTTTTTTATGTTTTTTGGCCAAGGCCTCTGCCTGCCGGACATTAAGCCCCTGTTCGACAATCTCGTTTCGAACCTCGCGCATGGATGCCTCATCGCCAACACTGAGCAGTACCCGCGCGTGCCCCATGCTCAAGACGCCTTGTGCTAGATCCTGTTTGGCAAAGTCTGGAAGCTGGTTGATCCGCAGGGCATTGGCTACGGTTGAGCGCTCCTTGCCAACCCGTTTCGCCACCTCTTCTTGGGTCAGGTGGAACTCTTTAACCAGGCGGAGGTAGGCTTCTGCCTCTTCCAAGGGGTTCAGATCCTGGCGCTGGATGTTTTCGATGAGTGCCAGTTCAAGGCGATCAAGCGGGGTGACATCTTTGACCAGCACAGGCACTTCATCAAGCCCGGCCATTTTAGCAGCCCGCCAGCGGCGTTCTCCGGCGATGATTTGGTAGCGGCCCTCGGCACCGTGCTCGCACACCACCAGTGGCAGCAAAATGCCTTTTTCGAGGATGGAGGCTGAAAGCTGAGCCAGGGCTGTATCATTAATATCTTTTCGCGGCTGCTCCGGGTTTGCCTCGACGAGGTCGATGGGGCATAAAAAGTATTCCCTGCCATCGGAACCACCGGAAGGCAGCAGAGCATCAAGGCCTTTGCCGAGGGCCAGGGTTGTTTTTTTGATCATGATTTCACTCCTTCTTTTGCTGCAACCTTTGGCTGCTTGCGCAGAAACTCTTTTCCGAGCTGCAAATAGCTGAGCGCTCCGCTTGAGCGTTTGTCGTAGACGATCGCCGCCTGTCCGTGGCTCGGGGCCTCACTAAGGCGAATATTGCGGGGGATCACCGTGTCATACACCCGGCCCTGGAAATGACTTTTCACCTCGGTGACCACTTGGTGGGTCAGCTTGTTTCGGCCATCGTACATGGTCAGAAGCAACCCTTCTATGGCGAGGGAGCGATTGTAAGAGTTTTTTACCAGTCGGATGGTTCGGACCAGCTGGCTCAATCCTTCAAGGGCAAAATATTCGCATTGCAGAGGGATGAGAACCGTGTCCGCTGCGGTGAGGGCGTTGATGGTAAGCAGGCCAAGGGAAGGTGGGCAATCAATGAAGATGTAGTCGTAATCTCCACGAACCGAGGAAAGGACGTTGTCCAGGTAACGCTCGCGTTTCACCGCCGTCATCAGCTCAACCTCAACCCCGATCAGGTCAATGTGGGTTGGAAGAACGAAGAGCTTCTTTATTTCCGGCGCTGGTTGCACAACTTCTGCGGTTTCGGCCTCTCCCATATAGCAATGGTAGAGGTGGGTGCCGCCGTTAGCGCGGCTAACCCCCAGACCACTGGAGGTGTTTCCTTGCGGGTCGGAGTCAACCACAAGAACCTTTTTGCCCAGCAGCGACACCGAGGCGGCCAGGTTTATCGCCGTGGTCGTCTTGCCCACGCCGCCTTTTTGGTTGGCCAGGGCCACAATTTTTGCGCCATTTCCCATGCTGAAAACCTCCGCAGTATGTCAGTTTATAACCGAATTTCGTTGGATTTTTCGTTGCTGGCCAGGGGCGGAGACAAAAGAACGGCCGCGCCGCCACATTAAGAGCCATACTAACATACTCGGCACAGGGAGGCCCTTCTTTTTTACAAAGAATAATGGTGATTTCCGGCGATTGTTTCACGTGGAACAAGGTATATTTCTTATTTAATTTCAGATGGTTGTACTTGTGTGCTCGGATTAATGCCAGCTTTATGACGCGCGAGATAATGAGTTTTTCGCGAGGGATGAATTGCATCTTCGGGTTTACGGCGACTTTGGGGTTGGTCTCCCACTACAAGCAAGCATCAGTGGCTGTTGTCTGTAGGCGAACGAGGCTAGGGTAACAGGTGTGCAATATTTCTTGGTGTTCCACGTGGAACATTCGGTTATTTTTGTTTTAATTCTGGGTAGTTATGATGGCAATAACCAGTTCGGCGGTGCGTTCCATGTCGCGCAGGTCAATGGATTCTTCGGTGCTGTGGACATGATCCATGCCGATTCCGATGATGGCGGTTTGTAGGCCTTTTCCGGTGAAAATGTTGGCATCGCTGCCGCCGCCCGCCCGCTCGTAGCGGATTTCTCGCCGGAGGTGGGCGGCGGCTTTGTCAACCCGTTGCAGGACGGAGGCGTTGCGAGCAATATGCATGGCGGGGTATTCTGGGGTGAGGTGGAAATCGAGACGAGGCTGGACCCCTGCCCCGAGCTGCGCACCAGGGGCCGGAGTCCAACTGTCAATGGTGGCCTGAACCGTATCCTTGATCTGTTGGCAAAACGACGCGAGTTTTTCCGGAGAGTGGCTCCGGACTTCTCCTTCCACCAGGACGCTCTCGGGAACGATGTTGGTCGCCGTGCCTCCGGTGATGCGGCCGATATTGGCGGTGCTTTCTTCGTCAAGACGGCCCAGCGGCAGATCGGCAAGGCACTGGGCTGCAAGTTGGATGGCGTTGATGCCCCGCTCCGGGTGCAGGCCGGCATGGGCAGCCGCCCCGGTGATGGTGAAGTGAAAATGGTTGGCCGCCGGGGCGCCGATAATGAGCAGATCTATCCCGCTGCTGTCCAGGGCGTAGCCTTCCCTTGCGCGGAGCAGGGAGAGGTCGAGGGCCTTGGCGCCGCGCAGGCCAATCTCTTCACAGGTTGTAAAGACGAGATCGAAGGGGAGATGTGGGGCGCCTGTTTCTTTTATGGCCCGGATGGACTCGATGAGTATTGCGATGCCGGCCTTGTCGTCCCCACCGAGGATGGTCTCGCCTGCACTGGAAAAGCGGGTTCCCTCCCGCACGACATGAACCCCTCTCGATGGCTCAACCGTGTCCAGGTGGCAATTGAAAAAGATCGGTTCCCCAAGGAGATTGCCTGGGAAGTGGATGACCAGATTGTTGGCATCGGAACCGGTGACGCTGGCCGAGTTGTCCTCGACGATATCGGCTTCGGGAAACTCCTGCGTGAAGAGGTCTTTGAGAAACTGGGCCAACTTAGCTTCTTCGCGGGATGGGCTGTCAATGGCACACATGGCGGTGAAAACCTGGGCAAGCCGTTCGCTGTTGATATTCATAGATATACCTCTATTTGCTTGTTGCAATGCCGGATCATATTGCCTATTATAGGAATAATTCCTATAAATAATAGCATTCCGAAAAGTTTGTAAAAGTTGTAATGCCGAGGGCTATAAGGACTGTAGGTAGAATAATGCACCTGCACCGACCAGGCGAGAAAATTATCTCAGGAAACCCTGCGCTAATACTCCCCAGGGAAAGGCTTCACGCAAAACATCTGGCAAGACGAACATCTCGTCTTGTAAAACCGTTCAACAGGATACCGGAGGTGACAGTATGGCAATATTTAAATGTGAAAAATGCGGGGCAACCAAAGAGGGCAGGTGTAAACCCAAAAAATGTACCGATTGCGGCGGCAGCGACTGCATGATCAAAAAAGAGGAGAAAGCCTCGGGTTGTGGGTGTGGCTGCAAGGCAAAGAAATAGCTACACGGTAAGGATGGTTTCTGTGAAGGCTTCCGTTGATGACGCGGGAGCCTTTTTTATTTTCGGGAATTGCGCTAAGACGATGGGGTGAAAACGGGCATTGCGGTAAGCCGCACCCACGTTATAAGATAGAGATAAAGATCAGGCACAACCGAGCCGCGTGCGTGCCGCAGGCAGGGCAATAGGAATAGGGAAAGAGGGCAGGAGATGAACGAAGCAGACAGTCAGGCGACCCATACCATCCTTTTTGAGCCCAGTGGCAGGAAGGTGCAGGCCGGGGCGGGCATGTCGATCATCAAGGCGGCTCGTGAGGCAGGCATCCATATCAATGCCTCTTGCGGGGGTAGCGGGGTGTGCGGCAAATGCAAAGTCATCATCGAAGAGGGCGCGGTTGACGGGGGTCTGAGCGAAAAGTTCAGTCTCCAGGAGCGGGAGACCGGATATCGCCAAGCCTGTACGGCGACAATTATCGGTGCCGCCGTCATTCGGGTGCCGGAGTCATCCGGCCTGAAAAGCGGGGGGTTGGGAACCGCCGTGCCGCTTAGACATCGCGCCCGGATGCATGTCTACGACATCGAGGACCTTCGTGAGCAGGGTATTTTTGTCCCGCCGGTGGTCAAGATCTGTCTGGAAATCCCTCCGCCTTCGGCCAAGGACAACATGGCCGATGCCGGGCGGGTTATTCATCTGCTCAGCAGCCAGTATAACGAGCATCGGGTGGTGTTCAACCTGGCGGTTTTGCGCAAGTTGCGCAAGGCTCTACGGGAAGACAGTTTTCGCATCACTGTTACCTGCGCTAAGCCGGTGAATGCCCAAGGAAAAGCCTATCTCACCAACATCCAGGGGGGCGATTGGTCCAAGCGCAGCTTTGGTCTTGCCTTTGATATCGGTACCACCTCGGTCTACGGGGTGCTGGTGGACCTGAGTTCCGGCAAGGTTTTGGCCCGAGCCGGGGAATACAACGGCCAGCTTGGCTATGGCGAGGATGTGATCTCCCGGATCATCGTCGCGGAAAAAAAGGAAGGCCTGGCCAAGATGCAGGAGCTGGTGGCCACCACCATCAACAGTATCCTCGACACCTTGCTCGCCACGGCCAGACCAGCAGATAACGGGGAAAAAGGCAGCATCAGTCGTGAGGAGATCACCTCCATCACTCTGGCGGGCAACACCACCATGACCCATCTGCTTCTGGGCCTGGAGCCGGACAACATCCGCCGCGCCCCCTATGTGCCGGTCACCACCTTTTTGCCGCCCATCCGGGCCACCGATCTGGGCATCAAGCTGCCGCACTCTGCCGTGGCCCTGGTATACCCCTCCATCTCCAGCTATGTGGGGGGCGATATCGTTGCCGGGGTCATGGGCTCGGGCATGTACCGAACCGAACTGGTCACCCTGTATATCGATATCGGCACCAACGCGGAGATTGTCGTGGGTAACCGGGAGTGGCTGGTGTGCGCGGCCTGCTCTGCTGGCCCGGCCTTTGAAGGCGGCGGCATCACCCACGGCATGCGGGCGGCCCTTGGAGCCATCGAGGATTTCAGCCTCAACCCCCAGACCCTTGAGCCGATGAACATCACCCTGGGCAACAAACCGCCGGTGGGGATCTGCGGCTCAGGCCTGCTGGCCATTATCGCCACTCTTTTTGAGCATGGGGTGGTCGGCAGAGGTGGGAAATTTCGGCGTGATCTTGGCACGGATCGAATCCGTGAAGGGCGCAGCGGGTATGAGTATGTTCTGGTCTGGAAAGAAGAAGCGGGCGTGGAACACGATATTGTCATCAACGAGGTGGATATCGAAAATTTCATCCGGGCCAAGGCCGCGATTTATGCCGGGATTACGACCTTGGTGGAGCAGGTGGGCCTGACCATCACTGATATCGAGCAGGTTATCCTGGCCGGGGCCTTTGGCAGCTATATCGATCTGGATTCGGCCATGACCGTGGGGCTGCTGCCGCAGGTGGACGCCGACCGGGTGCTTTACGTGGGGAACGGTTCGCTCATGGGCGCTTGGATGAGCGAGATGAGCAACCATATCAGGCAGGATGTGGTGGAGGTGGTGCGGAAGATGACCAGCTTCGAGCTGTCGGAGATGGGGTATTTTCAGGAGCAGTACATTGCCTCCCATTTTCTGCCCCACACGGATATCGGCCTCTTCCCCCGGGTGGCGGAAAGGCTTGCGGAGATTCGCGGGGACTAGGCCGTTGTTCAAAAACAACCATCCCGGTGAGAAATGGTGACCGGCAGAAGGGCCCGTAACGAAGCAGCGCCGCGTACGCTGCTGTTAACGACGATGACTATTTCTTAACGGCGGCCCCTTATGCAGCCAGGTCCGCCATACTGCCGTTTAAGGAAACTTCCATGGCCCTGGCCGGGCACACGGAAACGCATAGGCCACAGGCGGTGCATTTTTCTTCGTCAAACAACACCGCCATGTCGGGCCGATGGAGCGAGAGCGCGCCGGTGGGGCAGACGCCTGTGCAGGCCCCGCATTGGTAGCATTTTTCATCGTCGCGGCGGATATTGCCCGCCATGCTTTTTACCGTAACCCCCATCTCGTTGAGATAGGCTATTCCCTTTTTGACATTGGCCTTGTGGCCGAGGAATTCGAGCACCATGACCCCCTCCTGCTGAAGCAGGATGGTGGCCTTGAGGATGTTGAATTCCAGGTCGTATTTCTTTACCAGGTTGCTGATGATTGGCTGGTCGATGACTTCCTTAGGGAACTTCAGAACATAGATTCTCGTATTCATGGCTGCGTCTCCAGATGGGCGGAAAGCTTTGCGAGAACAGCATCCACCGGCAGATCGGTTGACAGGGTTATGAGCTGGTTCGGGTCAAGTTCCGTGGGGGCTTCGAACCGTTCTTTTTGTTTCAGATAGATTTCCCAGCGTCCATCGGACACTGCCTGCGGGTCAAGAGCCCTTTGGGCCATGCGGCGTTTCATTTCTTCTTCCGGACAGACACAGAGAATACAGTATAGCCGAACCCCTAGACGCTGCGCAAGCATCCGCACCCGGTCGCGGTCGGCTTTGCGCTGGTACGAGGCATCCAGCACCACGCCCCGGCCCTGGGCCAGATCTTGTTCGGCTCGGTCAAGCAGGGCAGCGTAGGTTTTGGCGGTGAACTCGCTGGTATATATTCCCTGCTCTGCTGTTTCGCGTTGGTGGGTCTGCGGGGAGAGTCCGGCCAGCTCCTTGCGCACCACGTCGGAGTTGTAGTAGCTCAGGCCGCTCCGTTCGGCCCAGGCCTGGGCTACGGTGCTCTTGCCCGTGGCTATCAGGCCGAAAAAAATAAATAGATCAGGACGCGGCATAGCGCTCAGCCAGGGCGAAGTATTTTTTTGCTTGGGCGAGGCAGTTTTCGGCAGTGGCCGGATCAACCTCCGGGGCATGGGCGGTGAACAGGCCGATTTTGCCGCGCACATAGGCCCGGTAGCATTTATAGAAATTGAGCATGGGCAGCAGGGTGGTGTCGCCTGCTGCCTTGCAGAATTGGTCGATAAAATAGGCGGAAAGCTCGGGCAGGCCATGGAAGTCCAGGTCCATGGCCAGAAAGGCCACGTCGCTTGCCACGTCGCAGTAGCGGAAGCGCTGGTTGAACTCGATGCAGTCGTAGATGTAGATCTGGTCTGCCAGGCAGATGTTGGCGGAATACAGATCGCCGTGGCAGTCGCGAACCCTGCCTGCGGCGAGGCGGGAGGCAAAGAGGTCTTCTTTGCCAAGAAAAGCGCGGGCGTAGCCGCTGATCGCCTCGAACTGCGCCTGGCTCAGGGCGGCGCAACCGATGAAGCCCTGAGTTTGCTCAAAATTTTCCAGCACATTGACGCTCACCGCTTGGGCGGTGCCGAATTGTTCAATGGCTGGTCCGGTCTCGGCTTTGGCGTAAAAGGGAACCAGGATGACGATGATCCGATCGAGGATCTCTTTGCTGAGTCCGCCCTGGGCGATGACCTTGGCCATCATCCGCTCTTCCGGCATCCGTGCCATTTTCACCGCGTATTCCACCGGGGTTCCTGGGCCGTCCAGGGAAAAGGCTGTGCCCTGCTGGGTAATTGCCACCAGCCCCAAGTACAGGGAGGGGCAGAGCCGCCGGTTTAGAAGCAGCTCCTCTTCGCAGAAATGCTTGCGTTTTTCCAGGCTGGTGAAGTTGAGAAAGCCGAAATCCACGGGTTTTTTGATCTTGTAGACAAAGTCGCCTGCCAGGAGCACGTAGGAAATGTGGGTTTGCACCAGGGTTATTTCCGGCGCGGGGTGGGGGTATGCCTCAGGCTTAAGCAGTGCCTGAATAAAGGGCGGCAGGGTTGAGTCAGCCATGAAAAGCCTCCGGGGTTGGGCCTGTATGCCGAGATTCGGCAGGAATATCAAACAACCAGCATAATAAAAGTGTTGATCATAACAGAATCATTTCTTTTGGTAAACCATGGAGCATCGAGGCGGCGGGCGAGTTTCTGGAAATACGTCTCATATTTTATCCAGGTGATGCCGAGAAGATAAGTGAAAGCATCAACAGCCAACCATACGAGCGGGGAAGAGAAAAATGGCACAGGCGAGCAGAGAGATCCTCATCGTGGACGATACGGCCGTGCTCCGAAATATCATGAAGATCCAGTTGCAACGGATGGGTTTTGATCGAATTTATGAAGCCCAGGATGGCAGCGCGGCCATGAAAATTCTACAGGCCCAGAGGATAGACCTTGTTATTTCCGACTGGAACATGCCGGTGATGAACGGGTTTGAGCTGCTACGAGAAATCCGCGCCAGCGAGATATTTAAAGACATGCTCTTTATCATGGTGACGGCGGAGGCCACCGAAGCCAGAATCAGCATGGCAATGCAGCTTAAGGTGGACGAGCTGATTTTGAAGCCCTTTACCCTGGATATTCTTGAACGAAAAATCATCCGGGTCATGCAGTGAGGCTGGCTCTGCTACAATAGTTTTGGCGGGACCGGGTCCCGCTTCCGTAAGCTCTCCAAAAGCGTGTCCAGCGCAAAACCGGTGCAGGCCTGCCGGTTTTTTTCCAGGGCCGTCACGGCCCGATTGGCCATTTTTCCCCCTGCCTCGAAATAGCCGTATTCCCCCTTGATATAAAAGCCCGCCGCCCGGATCAGGGCCTGGAGAATCTCCTTTTCCGCGCCCTGCGCCCCATGCCAGGCCTGCTCCAGAATTTCGTGGACCTCGAAAAAAAAACCTAAATCCCAAAATACCAACGCTCTGGCCAGGGCATCTTGGGCACCGGTGCGTGCGATCATTTCAAGGGCTTGTGCGTACCCTGTTAGCCGTGTCTCAATATAGGCGACATAAGGCGTTGCCAGGTTTTGTTGCAGATACCGTGCGGCAACGGCTTTGACCGGGGCAAGATCGTTCTGGCTCAGCGCCTGAGGCAGAGCTGCGGAAAGTTCATTTCTGATATCGCGGCTTAAGCGATCCTGGAACGGCTCAAAGCGAGGGGGTGTCATGGAGGTAATTATTTGTAGAGGTCCGGGTAAAGTCTTTTCAGACAATCCGGGCAGATGCTATGGGTGAAATCGGCCGAGGTCTTGGCGGAGATGAATTTTTCCACGGTACTCCACGAGGCCGGGTCGTGCGGGTCGCCATCAGCGCTGCGGATTTTTTTGCAGGAGGCGCAGATGGGTAACAGGCCGTGCAGGGTGTTTTTTATCTCAAGCAGCATTTTGGTCTGGATGTGAAGGCCAAGGAGGACGAAGAGCGCGCCAAAGAGAAAAACGAGGCCAACGAGGAGCTCGCCGACAACGGGAAGGCGGAAGAAAAAGACCCCGGCCACCACGCAATAACCCAACAGGAAAAAAAGCATCAACCCGCGATGCAGTCGCAGGGAGCGGATGATCTCGGGTTTGCTGCGTTCGGGGATAAAGGGGGTGAGGACGTGCAGTTCCCTGGCCTTGACAAGGCTGATGAGCATGACAACTGCTCCGATCAGAATCATGACAGTGCTCAGGATGTGCTGCATGGGCGGGATGCTCCTTGTGATGCATGATGCTTGGATCAAGTATAGGCATTTTTTGTTCAGGGAGCCATTTTTTTTCTGAAGAGGCCGTTGTTTTCGCAGGCGGTTGGAGCAGGGTCCAGGCTGAGGGTAATGAGATTGTTCGGGTTTGCTTGGGGCAGTTGGGTGCCGTTCTGGCCGGTCAGGCAGAGCACGGTGTGGTCGGTGTTGTTGAGGCCGCAGCCCAGGTATTCCAGGCGGTCGCCCACCACGATGGGGTTGCGGGTCTCGATAACCGGCTGGGGGCCTGCCTGGCGCACGATACCCACCGGGGCATAATTGTAACGGATCAGGGGTCCGTCGTAGAGCATATCGGCGGTGGTGGGCGGCTGGTCGAAGAAGTTTTCCGTGTAGCCCCGTGAGCCGATCTTCAGCAACTCTTCCCGGAAGGCTTCGGGTAGGGCGGCGTCAAGGCCTTCTATCTTCCAGTAATCAAGGGCGGCCCGGTAAAGGCGGGTTATGGCTCCGACGTAGTACACGCTTTTCATCCGCCCCTCGATTTTGAGGCTGTCTGCCCCGGCCCGGATCAGCTCGGGTAGCCGGTTGAGCAGGCAGAGATCCTTGGCGTTGAAGATATAGGTGCCGCGGCTGTCTTCTTCCACCGGGAAAAACTGGCCCGGCCGTTTTTCCTCTTCCAGCCGGTAGTGGTAGCGGCAGGGATGGGCGCAGTTGCCCTGATTGGCGTCGCGGCCGGTGAGATACAGACTGAGGAGACAACGGCCCGAGTAGGAAATGCACAGCGCCCCATGCACGAAGATTTCCAGCTCCGTCTCGGTGGCGTGCCGGATCTGAGTGATCTCGGCCAAGGAAAGCTCCCGGGCCAGATTGAGCCGCTTGACTCCCTGGCCGGCCCAAAAACGGACGGATTCGAGGTTGGTGACATTGGCTTGGGTGCTGAGATGGATCGGCAGTTCCGGCACCACCCGTCGGGCCACAGCGAGGATGCCAGGGTCGGAGATGATCAAGCCGTCGACCCTGGCTTCGCGCAGACTGGCCAGATAATCGGGGAGTTCGGCAAGATCGTCATTGTGGGCAAAGATGTTGAGGGTGGTGTATACTTTAACACCGCGTTCGTGGGCATAGGCCACGGCCTGTCCGATTTCCTCTTCGCCGAAATTGGTGGCATGGGCCCGAAGGCTAAATTTTTTGCCGCCAAGATAGACGGCGTCGGCGCCGTAGTGGATGGCGGTCTGCATTTTTTCAAAATTGCCCGCGGGGGCAAGAAGTTCCGGGAGTTTCATCGACAAGCCTTTTCGTGCTGGGGATCGGATGGCAGAACGTTTCGACACTGTATACCAGAAAAAGATTGTTGTCGCCATGAGCGGCGGCGTTGATTCCTCGGTGGCCGCTGCCCTGTTGCAACGACAGGGCGCACGGGTGCAGGGGGTGTTCATGGCCCTGGCCCAGCCCGATCTTGCGGAGCAGGTGGACCGGGTTCGGGCGGTGGCCGATTTCTTGCGGATTCCTCTGACCGTGGTGGATCTGTCCGAACCCTTCCAGCGCGAGGTGGTGGACTATTTCTGCGCCAGCTATTTTGCCGGAAAAACCCCCAACCCCTGCGTGGTTTGCAACCGAACCATCAAATGCGGCCGCCTGCTGGCTGCGGCGCGGGAGAGTCTTGGCGCGGAGCTGCTTGCCACCGGCCATTATGCCCGGATCAGCGGGGATGAAACCACTGGATACCGCCTGCTCAAGGGCGTTGATCCCAAAAAGGACCAGTCCTATTTCCTCGGGATGCTCACCCAGGCACAGTTGACACGGCTTTGTTTTCCCCTGGGCGGCTTGCGCAAAAAAGAGGTTTACGGGCTTGCCGCCGAGTTTGGTCTGACTTTTGGCCAGACGGCGGAGAGCCAGGATATCTGTTTTCTTAAGGACCAGTCGGTGGGGGATTTCCTCGCCGCCCATTCTCCGGGGCAAGAACGGCCAGGGCTGATGCTGACTTTGCAGGGCGAAGAGCTTGGCCGACATGCAGGCATCCACCACTACACCATCGGCCAGCGCCGGGGCCTGGGTCTGCCGGATGCCACCCCCTGGTATGTGGTGGGGCTTGATCCGGAGCGCGATGCCGTGCTGGTCGGCAAGGACCAGGATCTCTGGGAGCAGGAGGTGCGGTTGCCCACCGTGCATTGGCTGAGCGGCCAGGCCCCGGTCTTGCCCCTGGTGTGCGAGGTGAAAATCCGCTCTCGGCATCCAGCCTGTGAGGCAGAAATCGCCGAGAACGATGGCGGGGTGCGGCTGACCTTTGCCCAACCCCAGCGGGCGGTGACTCCTGGCCAGTTTGCGGTTTTTTACGAAGGGGAAGAGCTTCTCGGCTGCGGCGAGATTGCAAAAAATCGGTAACTATCCAGCTTGATGCCGGAATTGGACTTGAGATATGCAGAATGGAACTGTTCAGCAGCGCCGCTTCACTGCTGCCACAGATGCGCGAAAGAGGACCGCGAAGTGTGCTATTGCACATGAGCAGGCCGATGACAGCAGCGTAGCGGCGAAGCAGATGTGGTGCTGCTGGATAGTTACAAATAACGTGAAATTTGTGTTTGGCAGATGCAGCGGAAAAACGATACACTGGTCGTGATGCCGCGTTTGCTAAGCGTTGTCTTTCGTGTTCGCAAACATCATTGATCACCTGGAATCCGCCAAGGAGCATTATGAACCCATTCGTCTCCAAGACCAAGATTGTGGCCACCATCGGGCCAGCCTCCTTTTCGGCTTCCGTGCAGCGTCGCCTGATGGCCGCCGGGGTCGATGGCTTTCGTTTGAATCTTTCCCACGGAGATCATGAGGAACATGCCGGGGTGATCGCCAATCTACGAAAAATTAGTGCGGAAATGGGCCGACCGGTGGCCATTGTCGTTGATCTGCCTGGGCCGAAGATGCGCCTGGGCAAGGTGCCCAAGCCGATTACCGTGCGGCGTGGCGCCAAGGTGCGTTTTGTCCCGGAAGGGGTTTCCCGGCCGGGGCCGGGCATCTTTTTGCCCCATGAAATTTCCGGTCTGGCCCAAGGGCTGCGGCCAGGCTCGATCATCTTTATCGGCGACGGCATGATGCAGTTCAAGGTCAAGTCCATCCAGGGAGAGATCGTCGAAACCGAAGCCATGGTGGCCGGGGTTGTCCGCTCCAACAAGGGGGTCAACATCCCTGGCTATACCGCGCCATCCGGGGTGCTGACCGATGCGGATAAGCGCGGCATCGCCTTTGCTATCAAAAACAAGGCGGATGTGATTTGCATCTCCTTTGTCGGCGGCCCGGAGGATATGCTGGCCGCCCGGGCGCTGTTGCCGCAGACCGGGAAGTACCGTCCCTGCCTGCTGGCCAAGATTGAGCGGCGGCAGGCCGTGGCCCACCTGGACGGGATTCTGGCGGTGTCCGATGCGGTGATGGTGGCTCGGGGCGATCTCGGTATCGAGCTGCCCATCGAAGAGATTCCAGGCCTTCAGAAGGATATCATCCATCGGGCCAACATGGCGGCAAAGCCGGTGATCGTCGCCACCCAGATGCTGCTGTCCATGGTGGACCACGCCCGGCCCACCCGGGCTGAAGTCACCGACGTGGCCAATGCTATCCTTGATGGCGCCGATGCCATCATGTTTTCCGAGGAAACCGCCATTGGCCATGATCCGGTGGCGGTGGTCCGCATTGCCAAAAAAATTGCCCGTCAGACCGAACGGCGCTTGGTCAAGAGCGGAGCCATCGCCCTGGAGGTCCGGGCGGCGATCCGCTCCGAAGACAGCATCGATGATCTGGTCAGCAGCGCTGCCTGCGATGTTTTGGAGAACCGCACCGTGGACCTGGCCATAACTCCCACCGCCACCGGGACTACGGCCCGGCGTATCGCCAGACTGCGGCCACGTCCATGGATCGTGGCGATCACCGACAATCCTACGGTTCGCAACATCCTTGCCCTTTCCTCCGGGGTTTTTCCTCTGGAGGTGCCGTCCGTTGCCATCACGGACTTTGAATTGGCCAAGCGGATCAAGGATGCCGGCCTGCTCCGACCTGGGACGCGGCGGTTGGTGATCACCGCCGGCACCCTGTTGGGGGTGGCAGGAACCACTAACAGCCTGAAGATTATCGATGTTTTCTGATGGTGTCGCAAAAAATCCGATCTACTGCGTTGTGTCGGGTACGCGGAATGCTCAACATACCTATTGTCTCCGCTTCCTCGACACCGATACGCCTTGTATATCGCACTTTTGTGCTTAGCCATCTTTGGCGGAAACCAGGCTTCTTGTTGCAACTCCGTAGCAAAAACAGTATGGCACAGGCATGAATATCACGGGCCAGAACAAAAGAAAGATTGCCGTCACCACCCTCGGCTGCAAGGTCAACCAGTTTGAGTCTGCGGCCTTCCTTTCGGAGCTTGCAGAGCGGGAGGTGGAGCTGGTCCCTTTTTCTCATCCGGCAGATATTTACATCATCAATACCTGCGCGGTGACGGCCAGGGCTGGAGCCCAATCGCGCCAGTTGATCCGCCAGGCCTTGCGCGCCAACCCCGAGGCCCGGCTGATCGTGACCGGTTGCTATGCCCAGATCGCCGCCGAAGAGATTCTCGAGATTGCCGACAGCCCCATCTGCATTGTGGGCAATAGCTGTAAGCACCGGTTGGTGGATGTGGCCCTGGCCGATCGGCACTGCGATCTGGAAATGCACCTGGGCGATCTCGCCGGGCAACAGGAGATCTGCCCCCTCACCGTCACCAGCTTTGGGGCGGGGAGGACCAGGGCCTATCTCAAGGTGCAGGACGGCTGCAACAGCTTTTGTTCCTACTGCATCGTGCCCTATGCCCGGGGACGCAGTCGGAGCCTTGCCCCGGACAAGGTGGTGGCCCAGGCCGAAATCTTTGCCGCCCAAGGCTACAAAGAACAGGTCCTCACCGGCATCCATCTCGGCCATTATGGCCGGGATCTTACTCCCAAGACCAATCTGTGCGAGTTGCTGGCCCTGATTGTCGCCCGAAATCTGCCGGTGCGGTACCGCTTGAGCTCGTTGGAGCCAACCGAGATCACGGACGAGCTTTTGACCCTCATGGCCGGATCGCCAGCAATCATGCCCTATCTGCATATTCCCTTGCAGAGCGGCGATGATCGGATTTTGCAGAAAATGAACCGCCGCTATCTCGCCGCCACCTTTGCCAAAGTCGTGGAAGACAGTGTGGCCTGCCTGCCCGATGCGGCCATCGGCGTGGATGTGCTGGTCGGTTTTCCCGGCGAGGACGAGGCCGCTTTTCGCAATACCTACAGCCTGATCGAGTCGCTGCCGGTGAGCTATCTCCATGTGTTCCCCTATTCGCGAAGGCCGGGAACCCCGGCTGCCAGCATGGCGGATCAGGTGCCCAAGGCGGACAAAGAGGAAAGGGTTGCGCTTCTGAGGGATTTGGATCATAAAAAACGGACTGCCTTTTACCGCAAGCATCTGGGCAGCACCCGGCAGATCCTGGTGGAAAGACGCAAGAAGGGCTGCTTGTTGCGGGGCTATACCGGCAATTATATCCCGGTCTCCTTTGAGGGGGATGGCATCCTGACAAATCAGCTGGTCACGGTGCGCCTGGAAGAACTCGCTGGCGACGGGGTGCTGGGCAGGGTTGTCGTCTGACGAAGATTTACTCTGTAGGAAGGCAGGCACGTATTATTGTTAGGGGGAACGATGAAAAATCGTACAAAAATAGAAACGTTGTTAAGAAATGCAACGCGTCATTATCTTTGTTATGAACACTTAGGGGCAAAAGCAATCATTGACCTTTGTAATACTGTTCAAGAAGCAAAAGGGGAAATAACAGAGGAGGGCATAATTGAAATAATGAACGAAGCTCTCTCCGAGTCCCCCGGTTTCAAAGACCCCCAAGATCTTGAAGCACGAATAGCCGTAAATTTAATGAAATTTCAGCACCAATCACAAAGAATAATAGAAAAAGTAGAAATAAACTCAAAATCATATCATGGTTCTGAGTTCCCATCATGGTCTATCACAGTTAAAATCAAAGAACAAAATGAAATTGATGAAAAAAAATCCCTAATTAGCGGGTCAACTTGAGCGCTTGAACGGTGGCGCCGCTGACACGGTAAATTCATTAGCGCGGTCAAGTTACCCCTTAACTTTATGACATCGGCCTAATTTCACGAGACCATTATGATTGGGGAAATAATTGCCATCGGCGATGAGCTTACCTCCGGGAGTGTGCTGAACACCACCAGCTACTTTGCCGCCAGCCATCTTTTTGCTGCGGGCCACGAGATTCTGGCCATGACCACCATCGGGGATGACCCGGAGGTCATTGGCCGCACCCTGCAACGGGCTTTGCGGCGGGCTGATTTTGTTATCGTCACCGGGGGCCTCGGCCCGACCACCGACGATTTGACCAATGCCGCTGTTTCTTCGGCCTTTGCCCGCCCCCCCACCTTTTATCCGGAAATACTCAAGAAAATCCAGGCGCATGGCCAGAATCTGCCGAGCGGGCAGCAAATCTCCCTTGAAAAACTGGCCTGGTTGCCGGCCGGAGCCCACGCCCTGAACACGGAAGCAAAGATGGCCGGGTATTTTCTGGTTCAGGACGGCAAGCCCATCTTTTTTCTGCCAGGTGTGCCCCAGGAGATGAAGGATTTGCTTTTGGAAACGGTGATCACCCGGCTCGCTGTCTGGGAAGGCGAGGAGGTCCGCCAGGTGCGCCAGAAGGTGTACAAGGTGGTGGGCTTGGCTGAATCCGAAATAAATCGGAAGCTTGCCCATCTGGAGGGTCGTGATCCCAGGGTCAGAATCGGCTATTATCCCGTATTTCCCGAGGTGCATGTCAGTCTCACCGTCACCGGGGCCTCAAGCCAGGAGGTCGAGGCGGTCTTTGCAAAATACGACGGGCAGGTGACGGACTTCCTGGGTGATTGCTGCTACGGGTCCGGGGCTGACACCTTGGAAAGCGTGGTGGGAAGCCTGATGGCCGGGCGCGGCCAGACGGTGGCCGTGGCGGAATCCTGCACTGGCGGACTCATCGCCCACGCCCTGACCAAGATCGCCGGGAGCTCCAGCTATTTTCTCGGCGGGGTGGTGGCATATAGCGATGCCATGAAGGAGCGTTTGCTTGGAGTCAACCGGGAGATCATCCTGCGTTCCGGCGCGGTCAGTGCGGAAACAGCCAGGGCCATGGCCGAAGGGATGCGACGGGTGACCCCGGTTGATTATGCCCTTGCCGTTACCGGCATTGCCGGACCCACCGGCGGCAGCGAAGACAAGCCGGTGGGCACTGTGTATTTCGGCTTGGCCAGCCCGGACAAAACCCAGACCTTTCTTTTTCATTTCTCCGGGGAACGCGGGCAGGTGCAGGCCCTGGCCTGCCAGGCGGGGCTGGATCTGTTGCGTCGCCACCTGCTTGGTCTTGATAGCTTGGTCTTGATAATGGCGGACGGACAGTGTAAAACGAACCGACTATAATTCATCCTAAATTTGGAGACATACAACATGGCCATTGCCGAAGATAAGAGCAAAACCCTTGATACCGCGATTTTTCAGATCCAAAAGCAATTCGGCAAGGGATCGATCATGCGGCTCGGCACCGACGAGCGGGAGGCGGTGGCGGTCATTTCGACTGGTAGCCTGAGTATCGATATCGCCACCGGGGTCGGCGGTGTGGCCCGCGGCCGGATTACAGAAATCTACGGGCCGGAATCTTCCGGCAAGACCACCCTGGCTTTGCATATTATCGCCGAGGCCCAGAAGGCTGGGGGCAGTGCTGCCTTCATCGATGCCGAGCATGCCCTGGATATAACCTATGCCGAGCGCCTTGGGGTCAAGGTTGACGATCTTCTCGTTTCCCAGCCCGATTATGGCGAGCAGGCCCTGGAGATCGCCGAGATTCTTATTCGCAGCGGGGCGGTGGATGTCATTGTCGTGGACTCGGTGGCGGCCCTGGTACCCAAGGCGGAGATCGACGGCAACGCGGGGGATTCCCATGTCGGACTCCAGGCCCGACTCATGTCCCAGGCCATGCGCAAGCTCACCGGGGTGCTTAAACGCACCAATACCGCGATCATCTTCATCAACCAGATCCGGATGAAGATCGGGGTCATGTTCGGGAGCCCGGAAACCACCACCGGCGGCAACGCCCTCAAGTTTTACAGCTCGCTTCGCCTCGATATTCGGCGGAAGGAAGCCATTAAAGACGGACAGGAGGTGATTGGCAACCGGACCAAGGTCAAGGTGGTGAAAAACAAAATGGCTCCGCCCTTCAAGGAGGCTGAGTTCGACATTATCTATGGAGAAGGCGTCTCCAAGGTCGGGGATCTGCTTGATCTTGCCACAGCCCAGGATATTGTCGAGAAAAGCGGCGCTTGGTATTCGTATAATGGTGAGCGCATCGGTCAGGGCAGGGAGAATTCCAAGATCTTCCTGAAGGAGCATCCGGAGCTGTGCGATGATATTGAAAGAAAGGTGCGTCTGGGGTATGGTTTGCCCCTGATGGATGAAAAAGTACCGGCGGCAAAGGGAGCGGTAAAGGCTGCTGCCGCTGACTGATCTGATTTACGCGGGGAAAGATGACGGACTCGTAAAAAGGGAAAAAGGCCACAGGTCCGTAGCACAAAATTAAAGCGTTACAAAGCAGCAACCGTTGTAATCGCGGCTTGTTGCGATTACAACAAATATCATTATTTAAGAAGCGGGACGCGAAGGCGTTCCGCTTCTGTAATTTGAAGGAATGTACCAATGACCGGAAACGACATACGCAAGCGATTTTTGACCTACTTTGCCGACAAAGGCCATACGGTGGTGGAAAGCTCGGGCCTGGTGCCCCACGACGATCCGACCCTGTTGTTCGTCAATGCCGGGATGGTCCAGTTCAAGCGGGTTTTCATGGGCGAGGACAAGCGCGATTACACGCGGGCCACAACCTGCCAGCGTTGCGTCCGGGCAGGGGGCAAGCACAACGACCTGGAAAATGTCGGCTACACCGCCCGCCACCATACCTTTTTCGAGATGCTCGGCAATTTTTCCTTTGGTGATTATTTCAAAAAAGACGCCATCCATTATGCCTGGGATTTTCTTACCAAGGAGGTCGGGCTGGACCCGGAAAAGCTTTGGGTCTCGGTATTTGACGATGACGACGAGGCCTTCGGACTCTGGGAAAATGTCAAGGATTTGCCCCAGGGCCGCATCGTTCGCATGGGGGAAAAGGACAATTTCTGGGCCATGGGCGATACCGGTCCCTGCGGCCCCTGCTCGGAGATCCATATCGACCAGGGGGTGGAGGCGGGCTGCGGCAGGCCGGACTGCAAGCTCGGCTGCGATTGCGACCGTTTCCTGGAGATCTGGAATCTGGTGTTCATGCAGTTCAATCGGAGCGAGGACGGCACCCTGTCCCCGCTGCCCAAGCCGAGCATCGACACCGGCATGGGCCTTGAGCGCATTGCCGCCGTGACCCAGGGGAAATTCACCAACTACGATTCCGATCTTTTTGCCGGGATCATTGCGGCCATTGCCGATGCCGCCGGGGTACAATACGGTGAGAATGCCGCGGTGAACACGGCCCTGCGGGTTATCGCCGACCATAGCCGGGCCACCACCTTTCTCGTGGCCGACGGGGTGTTGCCCTCCAACGAGGGGCGGGGTTATGTGCTTCGCCGCATCATGCGGCGGGCCATCCGGTTTGGCCGCTCGCTGGGGTTGAAAAAACCCTTTTTGACCGGGGTCACCGAGGCCGTCATTGCGGAGATGGGCGAGGCGTATCCCCATCTCCATGGGGCGCGGGAGCTTTTGGCTAAGGTGGTGTACAACGAGGAGGTGCGCTTCCTGGAAACCCTGGACAATGGTCTGGCCATGCTCCACCAGGAGATGAAGCGGTTGCAGGAGGCTGGTGAGAAGGTGGTGGCAGGGGAGTTCATCTTCAAGCTCTACGACACCTTCGGTTTTCCCGTGGATATCGTCAAGGATATCGCCATTGAAAAAGGCATGCTCGCCGACGAAGCCGGGTTCAACGCGGCCATGGAGGTGCAGCGCAATCAATCCAAAAAATCCTGGAAAGCCACCTCGTTGGCCGAAATGGGTCCAGGGGTTCGCGCCCTATTGGACAAGGGGGTGCGCACCCGGTTTGTCGGCTATGAGACCCGGCATCATCGTGGGACCATCAGCGGGTTGGTGAGCGCTGGCGGTGTCGGGCTTGAGCAGGCGGGTGCCGGAGAGCAGATATCCCTGGTCTGTCCGGAAACCCCGTTTTATGCCGAGTCCGGTGGGCAGAGTGGGGACCGGGGCATGATCATCGGGCCGCAGGGTAAGGCCAGGGTGGAAAATACCGTGGCTGTGGGAGATGGGCTCATCCTCCATCAGGCCGAGGTGGTGGAAGGTAGCTTGGCCCAGGGTGAGACTGTTGACCTCAAGGTGGCGGAAGGCCAGCGCCAGCGTACGGCCAGCAATCATACCGCCACTCACCTCCTCCAGGCTGCTCTGCGCGAGGTGCTGGGCGAGCATGTCAAGCAGGCCGGCTCCCTGGTCAACCCGCAGCGGCTCCGCTTTGATTTCACCCATTTTTCCCCTCTCAGCCGGGAGGAGATTGCCCGGGTGGAAAAGATTGTCAATGAGGCTATCCGGGGTAATGCCCAGGTGTCCACCGCGGTGCTTGACCGGGAGGAAGCTATTAAAGGCGGGGCCACGGCTCTGTTTGGCGAAAAATATGAGGCCAGTGTGCGGGTGGTTTCCGTGGGGGAGATCAGCAAGGAGCTGTGCGGCGGGACCCATGTGGGCGGGACCGGGGAGATTGGTCTGTTCAAGATCTTGAGCGAAAACGGTATCGCTGCAGGGGTGCGGAGGATCGAGGCGGTGACCGGCCCCGGCGCCATGGAGCGGTTCCAGCAGGTTGAGGCGCAGTTGGGTTTGCTTGCCGCCAAGCTCAAGACTACTCCTGAGGAATTGGCCGGGAAGCTTGAAAAAATACTGGCTCGCCAGAAAGAGCTGGAGCGGGAGGTGAGCCGGTTGACGGCGGATCTTTCCGCCAACGACCTTGGCGCGATGCTCGGCAATGCCCAGGAGATCGCGGGGGTGAAGGTGGTTGTCGCCCAGATCGCCATGGATTCGCCGAAAACCATGCGGGAGGTCGGCGATAAGGTGCGGGACGGGCTGGGCAGCGGTATCGCTGTTTTAGGTGGCGTCTTTGAAGGAAAAGTGAGCCTGCTGGCCATGGTCACCAAGGATCTGGATACCCGGTTTCATGCCGGTCAGATTGTCAAAGAGGTGGCGGCCATGGTGGGCGGCAGTGGGGGCGGACGAGCAGATATGGCCCAGGCCGGTGGAACCATGGCGGACAAATTGCCTGAGGCGCTCTTGGCCGTGCCGGGCATCATCGTCGGCCAGGGAGCAAAATCGTCTTCGTAACATTTAATACCAACAACCTGTTGGGTTCCTTTTCTGTAGAAATACCCAGGGAAAAACAGGGAGAAAAAGCAGCGGGGAAATGTATTGACAGGCCAAAAAAATTCGATTAGAACCGTTCAATTGTTAATGAACAGGCATTCATTTCATGTGTACATACCAAGAATTTTTCATATATAAATTGTAAAGAAAAACGGGGGCCAGTAATGATTACCATCGACCTGACCATGCTCATTCAGATTGCCAATATGCTCTTGCTTATTGTCGTCTTGAATGCAGTCTTGTACAAACCGATCCGCTCAATCATCGAAGAGCGGCAGAAAAAGATCGGCGGCCTTGATGAGGGGATTGACCAATTCAAGAAGAACGCTGTGTTGCGGCAAGATGAGTTTGGCCAGAAGATGAAGGATGCCAGGCTCAGAGCCAAAAAAGAGTACGAGACTGCCCGCAATGCGGCCCTTGCCGAAAGCACGGAAAAATTGGCTGGAATCCGCAAGGAGGTTGACGCGCAGAAAACAGGTCAGCTTGCCGAAATCGAAAAGCAGTTTGCCGTAGCCCAGGCCGAGTTGCAGGGCCAGATCTCTGGCTTTGCCAGCGAGATGGCGGGTAAGGTTTTGGGGAGGGCTCTGTAAATGAAGAATATGAACTGGAAAAAAACCGGAACCGTTGCCGCTGCGGTATTGATGGTGTTGGCGTGCGTAGCCGTTGCCTATGCGTCTGGCGAGGCTGGCGGGCATGAGGCGGGAATCCCCAGAGCAAAATGGATGGATCTTTTGTACCGGGCAATGAATTTCGCCGGTCTGGCTTTTATTTTAGTGTTCTTCCTGAAGAAGCCCTTTGCCGATGGCTTGAGCAGTCGGCGGGACGGCATTAAGGATCAGCTGGAGGCCCTGGAGTCCCGTAAGGCCGAAGCAGAGCAGATGTACAAGGAGGCCGAGGCCAAACTTGCCAGGCTTGATGATGAGGTGAACGCTATCATTACCGAGGCGGTCAAGCAGGGTGAGGCAGAGAAGGCAAAGATCATCACCGATGCCGAACGCAATGCCGGGGACATCAAACGGCAGGCGGAGATGGCCGTGGCTCATGAGCTGGCTCTGGCCAAGACCCGGCTGAAAGGCGAGATTGCCGAACAGGCCGTGCTGCTGGCGGAAGAGTTGGTCAAAAAGAATATTCAGCCTGCGGATCAGAGCAGGATGGTTGAGCTGTCTCTTGATAAGGTGGGAGGTATTCAGTGAAGAACACAGTATTAGCCAAACGATACGCCAAGGCGTTGTTCGCGGTTGGCAAGGAAGGCAATGCCTTCGCGGAGTTCACCAAGACCCTCAATGCCATGTCCGAGCTTTTTGTCGGGATGCCCGAGGTGGCCGATGCCCTGACCAACCCGTTGTATCCGGTTGAGGCGCGGGAAAAGGTTATGGAGCATCTTCTTACCTCCATGCAGGTTTCCCAGGTTCTGGGAAATTTTTTCAAGCTGCTGGTGCAGAAAAAACGTGCGAATATCCTGCCCGACATCGCTATGGTATTTCAGGCGATGGTCGATGCGGATAACAATATGTGTCAGGGGACGGTGGTTTCGGCCATGGAGCTGACCCCCGAACTCAGTGGAAAGGTTAAGGCAACATTGGAAAAAATAACCGGCAAGCAGGTCGTCCTTACGGCCCAGGTCGATCCGTCCATTATCGGTGGGATCGTGGCCAAGGTCGGTGATTTGGTGCTCGATGGAAGCATCCGATCACAGCTGGCTGG
>JAPLJH010000083.1 GCA_026388695.1 Deltaproteobacteria bacterium
GCGCCGGGAAGGAATTTGATTATTCCTTTTGTCTTTTTTTGTCAAGGGAAAATGGCCCGGTTTCCCCCCTTGACAATCCATTTATTGTGGTGTAATGCAGTGAGTCGCTAAATTCGCCTTGTACGGTTGAAATTTCTCGCTATAATCATGAGTTTTCACCCTGCTTCTCGGGCGCATATTTTTTTCCATAAGCACAAGGCCGCTGGCTGAACCTTGGCTTATGACGAAGCCATCATTTATTATGCAAAGGAGTGACACATGTGCCGGTTAGCCATGAAAACCGCAAGTGAGCCTTTCTCTCCCTTCTCGGTTCTGCAGGCCATGGAGGCCATGCAGGAAGGGTATGACGGCAGCGGCCTCGGTCTGCTGCTGCGGGGGCTCAAGTTCGCGGATTACAAATACAACGCCGCAGACCCGATCCTTTCGGGCATCGCCCACAGCGAAGCGGCGCTGGCCCGTCTCGACCATATTATGGATAAGGGGGGATTCACCCTCAAGTACGATCACGAGTATGACGTAAAAAAGGCGATGATCGAGGCCCAGGACCGGCACAAGTATGTCCTCCGGGTGTACAAAAAGCCTGCGACCTGGAGCAAGCTCTCCGTCCAGCAGGTCGAACATGAGTTGATGCTGACCCGCCTGGCGCTGCGCGCCGACGGCGAGGCCCACGGCAACGACCTCACCGCCTTCTCCCTGTGGCCCGATGTGGTCATGATCAAGGAAGTGGGCTGGCCTCTTGATATCGGCCTCGCGTTGGGCCTGGATTCCGGTCGGATCACCAGCCGGATCTGTATGGCCCAGGGCCGCCAGAACACCAACTACGGCATCAACCTCTATGCCTGCCACCCCTTCTTCATCCAGGGCGTGGCCACTATGACCAACGGCGAAAATACCGCCTTTATCCCCATCAAAGACTGGCTCACCGGCCGGGCCTACCCCGGCTACATCGGCTATCAGTCCGATTCCGAGGTCTTCGCCCATATTTTGCACTATGTGACCAAGCAGCTCAAGCTGCCCCTGGAAACCTACAAGCACGTGATTACCCCGCTCAAAAACGAAGAGCTGGCCGTGCATCCCCAGGGCGATTTTCTCCGGGGGCTGCGCGACGCCTGTCGCCGTCTGATCATCGACGGCCCCAACGCGGTGATCGGCACCCTGCCCGACGAAACCTCCATGCTGGTCATGGACGCCAAAAAGATGCGCCCCGCCACCGTGGGCGGCAAGCCCGGCGAGTGGGCCATTGCCTCCGAGATGTGCGGGGTTGACGCGATGATCCCCGACCGGGATCGCTCCAAGGATTTCCAGCCCATGCGGGAACACACCGTTATTATTCCTCCAGACAGACAGGAGTTGCAGATATGGTCTCAGTTCGATCAATTGCCAATACACCAAGCAGCCTAACCCCCAACGATCTGCCTTGGATCATTGAGCACCGCGAAGACCGCTGCACCCTGTGCGGCCAATGCGCGGCGGTATGTCCGGTGGGCACCCTGAAGCTGGCCTACATGCGCAAGCGCATGCCCTTCCGCTTCCTCAACAGCCCGCAGGGCGAGCCGGCCAAACGCGGCGGCCGCCGCAATGCGCCGGGCGCAAGCCTGCTCGACCGCATCATCTTCGACCGGATCTCCATGCTCACCGATCCGGCCCTCGACGCAGGCCGCCACGAGTTTTCCTGCAACACCCTGCTTGGCCGGGTGCTGCCCCCGGAAGAATATGTCCGGCGCAAGCTGGCTGGCGAATGGATTCCGCCGGTGCGGGAGATCTTCCCCTTTGTCATCGGCTCCATGTCCTTTGGCGCGCTCTCGCCCAATATGTGGCTGGGCCTGCTCCAGGGCGTGGCCTATTGCAACGAGGTTCTCGGCATTCCCGTGGTTATGGCCACCGGTGAGGGCGGTTGCCCGCCCTGGGTTCTGCGCAGCCCGTTTCTCAAATACATCATCCTCCAGATCGCGTCCGGCTATTTCGGCTGGGACGAGATCATCCGGGCCATCCCTGAGATGCAGTGCGATCCGGCGGCCATCGAGATCAAGTACGGCCAGGGCGCCAAGCCCGGCGACGGCGGTCTGTTGATGTGGTTCAAGGTCAGTAAGCTCATCGCCCGTCTGCGCGGCGTGCCCGAGGGCGTGGATCTGCCCTCGCCGCCCGTACACCAGACCCTCTATTCCATTGAGGAGTCGGTGATGAAGATGATCCAGACCATGTCCATGGCCTGGAACTTCCGGGTCCCGGTCTATCCGAAGATCTCCGGCTCCACCTCGGCCAAGTCGGTACTGAACAACCTGGTGCGCAACCCCTATGCTGGCGCCTTGATGATCGACGGCATCGACGGCGGCACCGGTGCTGCCTATAACATCAGCATGGACGCCACCGGCCATCCCATCGCTGCCAATGTCCGCGAGTGCTACCTCGACCTCTGCGCCCAAGGCAAGCAGAACGAGATCCCCATCTTTGCCGCAGGCGGCGTGGGCAAGAACGGCAACGTCACCCAGAACGGCATGGCCCTAATCATGCTGGGCGCAAGCGGTGTCCACATGGGCAAGTTCATCATGCAATCAGCAGCCGGCTGTCTCGGCACCGAAAGCAATCGTTGTAATGTTTGCAACATCGGCCTGTGCCCCAAGGGTATCACCAGCCAGAATCCCAAGCTCTACCGTCGTCTCGACCCGGATCAGGTCGCCCAGCGCGTGGTGGAGACCTTCATGTCCATCCGCACCGAGATGAAGAAGATCATGGCGCCCCTGGGCCGCTCCCAGAGCCTGCCCATCGGAATGTCCGACGCCCTTGGCATCGACGACAAGGATGTGGCCGAACGTTTAAATATCAGATACGTCTGTTAAGAAGGAGCACGCTGTGAGTAAAGCAATTGTCGTAAAAGGGCTTGATGCCAATGGCCAGCGGATCAGCTCCAAGAATTTCGAAGAGCTGGTGCAAAAGGCCTTTGCCAAATCCAGCCGCTTGAAGCTGGAAACCTACGGCCAACACAATGTGGGCGGCCGGTTGAAAAACGCGGGCAAAAAGGTGGAGATCGAGGTCAGCGGCCCCTGCGGCCAGCGCCTGGGCTGCATGGGCATGCCCGGCACCACCATCGTCTGCGACGGGCCGGCCTCCGATGACGTGGGCTACCTCAACATCGGCGCGGAGATCACCGTCAAGGGCGACGCCACCAACGGGGTCTGCAACGCCATGGCCGAGGGCAAGGTCTACATCGGCGGCTCCATCGGGGCGCGGGGCCTGACCATGACCAAATGGAACCCCGAACACCAGCGCCCTGAGCTGTGGGTACTGGGCTCGGTGGGCGACACCTTTGCCGAGTTCAACTGCGGCGGCATTGGAGTGATCTGCGGCATCGAGGCCAAGAACCCAAAGAACATCCTGGGCTACCGGCCCTGCGTCGGCATGGTTGGCGGTTGGCTCTTCTACCGGGGCAAAAACGACGGCTCCTATGACAAGAAGAGCGTCATGGCGGTGCTGCCGGACGACGCCCAGTGGGCCTGGCTCATGGAGCGGATGCCCGCCTACCTGAAAAAAATCGGCCGCACCCGGCTGCTCAAGAAGCTCTCCGTCCGCAAGGAATGGATGATGCTGATTTCCATCCCCCCCCAGACCCGGGCCTTGATGTTCTCCGGCCCCATGCCCATGGCCGAGTTCAAGCACAAGATCTGGAATCCCGGCTTTGGCGGCGGCGACCCCATCCGCGATCTGGCCCCTGGGCTGGACCGCAGCCCCATCGGCATGATCGAGACCGGGGATCTCAGGCGGCGGCAGCCCTTCTGGGCCAACCGCGACAAGGCCGCGCCCTGCGCCTACTACTGCCCGGTGCACATCCCCACCATCGACCGGCTGCGGTTGTTCCGCGAAGGCAAGGGGGATGAGGCCTACAAGATGCTCCTCGATTACACCCCGCTGCCTGCCTCGGTGTGCGGCTATGTCTGCCCGAACCTCTGCATGCAGAACTGCTCGAGGCAGCTGGTGGACGAGAAGATCGACGTACAGATGCTTGGCCGCGCCTCCCGCGACGCCAAACCGCCCAAGCCTGCCAAGTCACTGGGCAAAAAGGTCGCCATCATCGGCGGCGGCCCGGCCGGCATGAATGCGGCCTGGCAACTGGCCAAGGCTGGGGTCGAGGCGCATATCTTCGAGCGCGACCAACAACTCGGCGGCAAGCTGGCCCAGGTTATTCCCTGGGAGCGCCTGCCCAAGGCCATTTGGGACGCGGAGATTGCGCGTTTCCTCTCCATGCCCAATATCAAGGCCAGCTTTGGTGTGGCCATGACCAAGGACAAGTTTGCCGAGCTGAAAAAGAAATACGACCATGTCATCGTGGCCGTGGGTACCCATCAGCCGCGGATTATTCCCTTCCCCGGCCATGAGCGGGTCGTTCCCGCCCTGGACTTCCTGAAGAGCGCGAAAAGCGCCAAGCCGATGAAGGTCGGTAAGCAGGTGGTGATCATCGGCGCGGGCAACGTGGGCTGCGACGTGGCCTGCGAGGCGTATCGGTTGGGAGCCCAGCAGGTCACCTTGGTGGATATCCAGAAGCCTCTGGCCTTCGGCAAGGAAAAGGCTGCGGCCGAGGCCTTGGGCGCCAAGTTCCAGTGGCCGGTGCAGACCAAAGAAGTCACCGCCGAAGGGCTCATCGACGCGGCAGGCCAGCTCATCCCGGCCCAAACCGTAATCATCTCCATCGGCGATGTTCCGGCCCTCAAGTTCCTCCCCGACACCGTTGAGGTTATCACCGTCGGCGGCGCAGGCTGGATCAAATGCAACGCTGCAGGACTTACCAGCGATCCAAAAATCTCCGCCATCGGCGATGTGGAGCGGCCAGGGCTGGCCACCAACGCCCTGGGCGCTGGCAAGAAAACTGCGGAAGCCATCCTGGCCGGATTCAAGGGCGAGGAGTGGAAGGACTTCAGCCTGCAGCTCATCCCGCAAGCCAGCCTGACCTCGGCCCATTACACCCCGGAGCCATGCCCCGGCTCCTCCGAGGTGGCTGAGGCGGAACGCTGCATGAGCTGCGGCACCTGCCGCGACTGCCACCTCTGCGAGACCATCTGCCCAACCCAGGCCATCTCCAGGCAAAAGCTGGACGGCAAAAATTACCAGTATGTCTCGGACCCGGACAAGTGCATCGCCTGCGGCTTTTGCAGCGACACCTGCCCCTGCGGCATCTGGGTGATGCGGCCCTTCTAAGTCCCTTACCACTGTTCTGCAATACAAAAGCCCTGGCTGCAAAGCCGGGGCTTTTTTTGTTTCAAGAGTAGCAACTCAAAAATTGCTCCCTTCCGTCATTCCGGCGAGGGCAGGAGGTAAGCGAGCTTGCGAGACTCCGATCCAGTGGCTTTTTTCTGGCCCTCGCTTTCGCGGGGTGACGCTCATCGCGACTCATCGCTTCGTGACGAGGCCTTGGGCATCGCCCAGGAAAACCCCTGCGTACCACCGGAACTTTTACGCAATGGCCTCAACTAAAACCAAAAAAGGGGAGGTCCCGGAAACCGGGAACCTCCCCTACTTATTGCTACCCTACGGTACTACGTGCTGTTACGGCATGATGTGACAAACCGTGCAGGCTTTGCCCTGCTGGAGATGCCGCGCATGTACACTCGCAGAGCTTGCGGTCTCCAGGCTATGGCAAGACTTGCACAGCGTCGAAGTCGGGCTCTTCAAGCCAAGCGGAGTAGCACTGTGACAGCCGGTACAGGCAAACTTGGAGCGATGCGTGTTATGCATAGACTCCCAGCCGGCGGTCTTCTTGCTGTGGCACATGGTGCAACCCTTGGCCGAGGCAGGCATGGTGTGGTAGCCCAACTGGGTAAACGGCACCATCAGGTTGTTGTGACCGCTGTACGTGCCATGACAGGTGGCGCAGGCCGGAGCCATGGTCTTGGGCTCAACCCCGTGGGTGACCAACATCTCTGCGTTGGCGTTCACATAGGTGTAGGTACCGGTCATGCCTGCTGCTTCCATGCCTTTGGTCACGGCCTGATTATAGTCGCCGGTCATGAACATCCAGAGGATCGCAGGCGGAACAATCCGGCCGTCCGCCAGGAGGGGCATGACAGTCTTGTGGTTCTTGATGGGCACAATCTTGGCCTTGCCATCAAAGATCTTGCCGTTTGCCTTGGCCATGGTGATGCTGCCGTCGGCATTCTTGGCAATGGTTTCGCCAGTGTTGTACACATAGGAGGTGCCGTCAAACCAACGGTACTCCGGGGTCACGTTGGCAGCCGCGATCTCCTCGCCGACAAAGCCGCCCTGTCCGCCGAGCTGGCTCGCACGCCATACCGGAATCCGGAAGTCGCGGGACATCTCGGTGGCGCCGCCCTTGCCAAAGGTCTTGATATGGCAGGTCTGACAGGCTACCCGGCTTGCAGCGTGGCGGTTCATCTTGGTGCCGGTGGTGGTGCCGGTGTTATGCGGCGCTGTGCCATGGCAATTCTGACAGGTCGGGTCAGGTGTCTCGGTCTGACGCAGGTCAATACCGCGGCCGCCGATCTTATGTCCGCTCACGGCATGACAGGCGGAACAGGTCATATTGCCACGGGTTGGGGACATATGGACATCCTGGGCATCGGTTGCGGCGGTAGCCGTATTCAGACCGATATCGCCGCGTTTGGTCCAGTCCGCGCCACCGGCTGTTGCATGGCAGCGCAGGCAGGATTGCCGGGTGGGCTTGTGGACGTTTTTGGCGATGTCAACCATGGTGGTGCCGACTGGCATGGCCGCATAGTTGGGCTCGGTGAAGAAGTTGCCGCTGGCGTCGGTCAGGCCGAAGATATAGGTCTTGATCTGGCCCAGGACATTGGTCACGGTCTGGGTCTTGGTCGGATCCATGGTGAATTTGCGCTGATAGGTGTCGTTATGACACATGAGACAATCCACATCATTTGCCGAAGCAGCATGCGGAGCATTGCCGTCGGCCCGCACGTGGCAGGTAAAACAGGTGTTCCCCGAAGACATGGCATAGGTGCAGAAGGAGTTGATCCCCTTCACCGCCTTGCCCAGGTTTTGGGTGGGGGCGTTGGTCAGCTCCGGAGTGGGGCCGGACCATTTCATGTGCAGGCTGTTGAGCATGTTCGTGGCCTGGGTCGGATGGCAGGCGATACAGGTGGCCGGGCCGTTGTAAGCCGTGATGCCCGCGTGGGCCGCTAGGACCACCGCCTGGGCTTGCGTGGCGCCGCACAGGATGGCCAGTGCGGAGGTAGCAAACAAAAATTTCTTCATAAACGTGTCTCCCCTTGTTTTTTTTTACAAAAAACCTTTGTCCCTCTTTTCCGCTGCTCCCCCTGCACCGCACCTCCTTATCTCTTGGCGGCTTTACTGGCGGGACGGAATTAGCCCCATCCCTAACGCACGGAAAGAGCAAATTACACCCCAATTACAATGGGATATATACCCAATGAATGTATAATTACCACCTGCGACATTTTGCCGCAACAAAAAAAGGGGAGGCCCCGGAAACCGGGAACCTCCCCTGCTTATTGCTTAACTACGGTACTGCTTATGATGCGGGCATCACATGGCAGGTCGTGCAGGCATAGCCCTTCGGAATATGCTTGCCATGTACATACTGCGAAGTTGCCGTCTGCAGGCTGTGGCAGGTCTTGCACAGAGTTGCAACCGGGCTCTTCAGCGCGGTCGGGGTTGCACTGTGACAGCCGGTGCAAGCAAACTTGGTCCGATGCGTGTTATAATCAGCATTTCAGCATTGACCGGAGTCATGGTGTAGCTGCCGGTCATGCCCTGCTCCGCCATGCCTTTCTTCACAGCCGTGTCGAAGATACCGGTCATGAACATCCAGTTGATCATGGGCGGAACAATCCGACCGTCTGCCAGGATAGGCAAAGCGGACTTGTGATTTTTGATGGGCACGATCTTAGCCTTGCCGTCAAAAATCTTACCGTTGGCCTTGGCCATGGTGACGCTGCCGTCGGCATTCTTGGTGGTGGTTTCACCAGTGTTGTACACGTAGGAGGTGCCGTCAAACCAACGGTACTCCGGGGTCACGTTGGCGAGCTTGATTTCCTCGCCCACATAACCGCCCTGGCCGTTACAGAAGGCAGGATTCCAAACCGGCTTGAGCCAGTCGCGGGACATCTCGGTCGCGCCGCCCTTGCCAAAGGTCTTGATATGGCAGGTCTGACAGGCCACCCGGTTCGCGGCATGACGGTTCATCTTTTGGCCGACGGTGGTGGTGGTGTTATGCGGTGCTGTGCCGTGGCAATCCTGACATTTAGGATCAACCGCCTCGGTCGCACGCAGGTCAATACCACGGCCGCCGATCTTGTGATTGCTGGTGGTATGACACGCGGAACAGCTCATGTTGCCGCGGGTCGGGGACATGTGCACGTCCTGGGCATCGGTGGGAGCCGCAGTATTGACGCCCATGTCGCCGCGCTTGGCCCAGTCAGAACCGGCAGCCTTGGCATGACAGCGCAGACAGGAAGCCTTGGTCGGCTTGTGCACGTTTTTGGCAATGTCAAGCATGGTGGTGCCAACGGGCATCAAAGCATAGTCGGGCTCGGTGAAATAGTTGCCCTGCGCATCCCGCAGACCGAAGATATAGGTCTTGAGCTGGCCCAGGTAGTCGGTAACCTGGATGGCCGTGGATGGGTCAGCCGTTGTTTTCCGCTTGTAGGTGTCGTTATGACACATCAGACAATCCACATCATTAACAGAAGGCGAATGCGGGGCATTGCCGTCGGCCCGGACATGACAGTTGTAGCAGGCGCCGCCAGAAGACACGGCATAGGTACAGAAGGTGTTGATGCCTTTGGTTCCCTTGCCCAGCGACTGGCCATTAGCGTTGCTCAGCTCCGAAACGGTGCCTTTCCATTGCATGTGGATGCTGTTGAGCATGTTCGTGCCCTGCGTCGGATGACAGGCAAGACAGGTTGACGGGCCGTTGTAGGCCGTGATGTTCGCATGGCCCGGCAGGACTACCGCCTGGGCATGCGTGGCGCCGCACAAAAGTGCAAGTGCCGAGGTCGCAAATAAAAATTTCTTCATAGTGTCTCCCCTTGCTTTTTTTTCACAGAAAAAAATTTTTCCCTCTTTTCCACTACTATCTACCCCTGCGCCTCACCTCCTATATCTTGGCGGCTTTGCTGGCGGGGCAGAATCAGCCTCAATCCACACTGCGGGAAAGAACGCATTACGCCCCAATTATTTTGGAAAATATACCCAATTGGGTATTTATTACCACCGCAGAAACTTCCCCGCAACAAAAAAATAGGGGGAGAATCCGACAATCGGATTCTCCCCCTATCACTATTCAACTACGGTACTGCGTGCTGCTTTTACGGCATGATGTGGCAGGTCGTACAGGCATAGCCCTTCGGGATATGCTTGCCATGTACATACTGAGAGGTTCCGCTCTTCAGGCTGTGGCAGGTCTTGCACAGAGTCGAAGTCGGGCTCTTCAGGGCCGTCGGAGTTGCACTGTGACAACCGGTGCAGGCAAACTTGGAGCGATGCGTGTTATGCATGGACTCCCAAGCAGCGGTTTTCTTGCTGTGACACATGGTGCAGCCCTTGGCCGAGGCGGGCATGGTGTGGTAGCCCAACTGGGTAAACGGCAGCATCAGGTTGTTGTGCCCGCTGTACGTACCATGACAGGTAGCGCAGGCCGGGGCCATGGTCTTGGGCTCAACACCGTGGGTGATCAGCATCTCAGCGTTGCCGTTGACATAGGTATAGCTGCCGGTCATGCCCTGATCGAGCATGCCCTTGGCTATAGCCTGATTCATATCGCCGGTCATGAACATCCACATGATCGCAGGCGGAACAATCCGGCCATCGGCCAGCATTGCGATCTTGGTGGTGGTGTGGTTCTTGATCGGTACGATCTTAGCATTGGTACCAAAGATCTTACCGTTTGCCTTGGCCATGGTGACAGTACCATCGGCGTTTTTGGTGATCTTCTCGCCAGTGTTGTACACGTAGGAGGTGCCGTCAAACCAACGGTACTGCGGGGTCACGTTGGCGAGCTTGACCTCTTCGCCCACATAGCCGCCCTGACCGTTGCAGAAGGCAGGATTCCAGGTCGGGACGCCCCAATCGCGGGACATCTCGGTGGCGCCACCCTTACCAAAGGTCTTGATATGGCAGGTCTGGCAGCCCACCCGGCTGGCAGCGTGGCGGTTCATCTTGGTGCCGATGGTGGTGGCGGCATGCGGTGCGGTGCCGTGGCAATCCTGACATTTCGGATCAACCGCCTCGGTGGCGCGCAGGTCGATACCACGACCACCGATCTTGTGCTTGCTGGTGGTATGACACGCGGCACAGCTCATGTTGCCGCGGGTCGGGGACATATGCACGTCCTGGGCATCGGTGGGAGCCGCGGTATTGACGCCCATGTCGCCGCGCTTGGCCCAGTCGGAACCGGCAGCCTTGGCATGGCAGCGCAGGCAAGATTTCCGGGTGGGTTTGTGCACGTTCTTGGCGACGTCAACCATGGTGGTGCCCGCAGGCATCAGAGCATAGTCGGGCTCGGTGAAGTAGTTGCCCTGCGCGTCACGCAGACCAAAGATATAGGTCTTAAGCTGACCCAGGTAGTCGGTCACGGTCAGGGCCGTGGACGGATCAGGGGTCGTTTTCCGCATATAGGTATCGCTATGGCACATCAAGCAATCCACATCATTAACAGAAGGCGAATGCGGGGCATTGCCGTCGGCCCGGACATGACAGTTGAAGCAGGCGCCACCGGAAGACATGGCGTAGGTGCAGAAGGTGTTGATACCCTTAACGCCCTTGCCCAGCGACTGGCCGGGGGCGTTGGTCAACTCCGTGGTGGTGCCTTTCCACTGCATGTGGATGCTGTTGAGCATGTCCGTGCCCTGGGTCGGATGACAGGCAAGACAGGTGGACGGCCCGTTGTAGGCCGTGATGTTCGCATGGCCCGGCAGGACTACCGCCTGGGCGTGCGTAGCGCCGCACAGGATCGCCAGTGCGGATGTCGCAAATAAAAACTTCTTCATAGTGTCTCCTCTTGATTTTTTTCCAAAAAATCTTCTTTGCTCTTTTACCGCAACCCCCCCGAGCTACAGTAGACTACCCCCCTGCGCCGCACCTCCTTATTGCATGGCGGCCTTGCTTGCGAAGCCCAATCGGCCTCAATCCACATTGTGGAGAAAGACGTATTGCACCCCAATTTCATTGGAAATACCACCCAATAATCGTAAGGGGTACCACAGACAACATCCTAATATCAACAAAAAAATCCCCACCAATACTCCAATAATTTCCCAGGAATACAACTGCCTGCAAATCCCTTTACAGACAAGGAAATACACTCCACTCGCACGGAAAAAACGTTAATTAATAGACTTCTTAAGTCAGCAGACTCGCAGGTATTCTTTTCGGAAAAAATATTTTCCCTATCCTTTTTTATCACCTACCAAAACCAACAATACTGACTTGGGATAATTTACCCATCACCACATTCCCTCTCACCCCCAAACAGACCAAGATTGGGCTGGCGCAAAACCCAGTGACGACAAAAAAAAGAGGGGCGGCTGTGGCCGCTCCTCTTTTTTTTACCCATCACTATCAATATATAAGCTACACAGACCGACTCCTACCCCTCCTCATAAACCTCCGTAACAGTCATTTTCTGGCTCGCCTTCGCGTATTTCCGATGGAACTCGCACATGGCCATAGCCACATTCTGGGCATCAACCGTTGTTTTTTCGATTGCGGCACTCCGCCAGAGTTCAGGCCCCCCGACCTTGAATTTCACCACGAACCTACGCATCTCCCCCCTCCTTCTGCCTGTGAAATCATCGAGCAGTTCCCCCCGAACTCCCCCAATTGACATGTGCTACTCAATGCATGGGTATCGCATAATTTTATCCCCCAGGTCAACCCCTAAAAAATACCAATCACAGGGCCATGACATCCACCGGGACCGCCCTCCCGCATCCTGCCATGACACCCACAAAAAACCGCTACAAATATGTGAGATATAGACTTACTTTTTACATATTTGTCCATAGGCGAAACCAGGCGAACCAAACACCAACAGAATAAAACATCACAAATTCAACAAGAAAATAAACACACAGATCATGGCACGATTTTCGCAAATTGCCCAGAGGTCCATCACACCACATCAATCCGGAACTCTAAGGAGATACCATGCGGCACCGTTTTCTCGCCATACCCTGCACCGGCCTTGGCCTTGCCCTCCTCCCTGGTCTTGCCCTGGCTGCCGACAACCAATGCGTAGACAGCGGCACCACAGCCTGGATGTTGGTTTCCACCGCCCTGGTTTTGCTCATGGTCCCCGGTCTGGCCATGTTTTACGGCGGCCTGGTCCGCACCAAGAACGTCCTGGGCACCATGATGCATAGCTTTGTCTGCATGGCGGTGATCGGAGTGCTCTGGGTGGTCTGCGGCTACAGCCTTACCTTCGGCAAAAGTATTCTGGGTGGGGTCATCGGCTGGAACCCGGATTACTTTCTCCTGGGCGGAATCGACGAATCAATCACCAACGGCGTGCCCGAGTATGTCCTGGCCATGTTCCAGGGCAAGTTCGCCATTATCACCCCCGCCCTGATCAGCGGCGCCATCGCCGAACGGGTCTATTTCCGGGGCTACATCCTCTTTATTGTTCTCTGGTTTCTCGCGGTCTATGCCCCGCTGTGCCACTGGATATGGGCCCCGGATGGCTGGCTGTTCAATGCCGGCGCCAACGGGGTTATCGATCTGGCCGGTGGCCTGGTGATCCATGTCTCCGCCGGAGTCAGCGCCCTGGTGGCCGCCCTGTTCCTTGGCCCGCGACACGGGTATCCGAAAAACGCCATGCATCCGAACAACCTGGTCATGACCATGATGGGCGCTGGCCTTCTCTGGGTCGGCTGGTACGGCTTCAATGCCGGCTCCACCGTGCAGAGCGGTCTGGAAACCGCCCGCGCTCTCACCATGACCCAGATCTCCGCAGCAAGCGGGGCGCTGACCTGGCTGATCATCGAGGCAATTACCTTTAAAAAGGCCACCTCTCTTGGCTTTGTTTCCGGCATCCTGGCCGGTCTGGTGGTGATTACCCCGGCCGCCGGAGTGGTACAGCCCATGGGAGCCCTCACCCTCGGCGCGGCCTCATCTTTGGTCTGCTACTTTGCCCTGATCATGAAGATGCGCCTGGGCTATGATGACAGCTTAGACTGCTTCGGCATCCATGGGGTGGGCAGCGGCCTCGGCGTACTGCTGCTCTCCTTTTTTATCCGCGACTCCTGGATGGCAAAGGCCTCCGCCGCAGCCGGGCGGACCTGGACTGCCATTGATCAGTTGCAGATACAGCTCTTGGGCATGGGAGTGACCATTGTCCTAGCCGCTTCCGCTACCCTCCTGATCTGTGTGGTGGTGGAAAAAACCGTGGGCTTCAGAATCGACCAGCAGAGTGAGATCGAGGGACTTGATATGTCTCTCCATGGTGAATCCGGATACGGGATGACAGATCGCTGAGTAGCAACTTTTACTCTTAAATGTGAAAAGGCCGGACGCCCCACAGGGCTCCGGCCTTTTTCATGGTTCATCAGGAAATTTTGGTGAAAGCGGGAAAGATATTATTTTCTGCCCTCTCTTTCTTCTTTTGCGTGCCCAAAAGAAGAAACAAGAAAAGGCACCCCAACCAGTCCTGGCCCTGCGGGCTCCCCTTACTTCTCGCCGGGGGCGGAACGCGGAAAAACTCGGGCTTCGCCCTCAGACAGTCGGAGTCTTCGCTTACCTCCCGCGTCTTTTCCGCCCCCGTCTGCGAGGCGCGGCAGGACAAATGGGGAGGGGAAAAATCCCATTGGCACGCAGCCGAGCACCGGAGAGGCTGCCGAAAAGGGAGGTTGCACTGTTTGAGGCGAAGCCGAGTTTGCAACATCCCGGCAGCTTTGAGGAGCGCAGGGCATCCCGCCTTCGGCGGGACAAGAGACACAGGGGGCCTTTTCTTTGGTTCGTTTCTTTGGGCAAGCAAAGAAATGAACAAACTAATCTCATACCGCAGACCCCATAATTCCCGAACAAACCTTTTTACCCAGGACAACCCCAGCCCGCTGATGATACAATGCCCCAGCATCAATCCACATCCATCTCTATCTAGGGAGCATCTTCTCCATGCTGTTGACCCAGACACCTTTTTCCCAAACAATCAAAAGACTTCACGCCTTTTTCATGGCAGCCGCATTATTCATCCTCTGCCTTGCGCCGCGCCCGGCCATCGCCGGCCTGACCATCCACCAAGGCTATCTCTGGGACACAGACCGCCAGGAAACCTTCATCCCCCACGGCTTCGCCTATCAGGTCTGGAACCCGCCGGTTTTCGCCACCCAAACCCTGGCGGAAGTAGACTACGACCTGGAGGCCATGCAACAGGCCCACGCCAACTCCCTGCGGGTGGAATTGGTTTGGGAAAGCGTAGAGCCGGCAGAGGGGGTCTTTCGCTGGGATCAGGCCGATCACCTGGTCCGCAAGGCCGAAGCCCTCGGACTCAAGCTCTTCGTCCTCATCGGCTACCAGTACCCGCCCTCCTGGTTTGCCACCCATTACCCCGAGGCCATGGCCCGCACGGCCACCGGCCCCAGCCCTCTGCTGAACTACAGCCACCCCCAGACCAAGGAAGCCTTTGCCCGCTTCATCGCTGCGGTCTGCGACCGCTACAAGGCAAGCCCGGCCATCGGCGGCTGGATTCTCGGCAACGAATTCGCCTTCTACGATCTCTGGGAGAATGCCGCGATCAAGAACCAGGTGGGCTACGATGAGCAGGTCAGCCTGCCGTCCTACCGGGCCTTCCTGGCCCAAACCTATGGGGGAAGCATCGAGCGGCTCAACACTGCCTGGGGCACCACCTTCCAAAGTTTTGCCGAGGTGCCCATGGCCCGCGCCTACCCGGAGGACCGGGCCGACCACGAGGCCATCCGCAACTCCGGCTACCACGATCTCATCCAGTGGCGCAAACGCACCATCGGTGACTTTTTGGCCGCAGGCGCCAAGGCGGCGAAAAGCGCCGCGCCCGACCAGCTGATCTCCTACTCCATCGTGGCGGGTATCTTCAACGGCCTGGACCCCAACTACACCGCCGAAGATCCGCAGACCATCACCGAACGCTGCCGGGCTGCGGGCGCGCCCCTGGATTTCATGTCCCTCAACCTCTACTCCTGGGCCCTGGCCGGGCACGAGCTGCGCTCCCTGGATTTCGGCATCGCCAAGTTCCGCGACCTCATCGACATCCCGGTGCTGATCACGGAAACCGGCCATAGCTCCACGGAAACCTTATTTCCCGGCGCAGCTAGCCGCCAGACCGAGGCCATCGTCAGCTCCACCTGGGAGGGGCTGCTCTCCGGGGCCATGGGCGTGCATCTCTTCCACTGGAGCGACCGCAACGGCTTTCTCGCCACGCCGTACCCGCGGGAAGCAGGCTTCGGGGTGGTGGATCAGGAACGGCGGCCCAAACCCAAGGTATACGAGGCAGTGCGCACCATATTCCAGCAGATGGAGAAGCTGCCCCTTGCCAGCCTCCTTGCCGGGTCGCAACCCCTGAAACCGGACATCCTCGTTTACTGGCCCAAGGACATCGACCTGGGCTGGAACCGGGCCAACGAGGAGACCGCCTCCCTCTGGGGAGGACTGCGCCGCCTTGGTTTCCACCCCAAACTCGTCAGTGGCCCCCTTGCCGATCTGGGCACGACAGAGTCGGAAGCCAAGAGTCTGCTCCTGCCGAGAAACTTCCAGATGCGGCCGGATGACCTTGCCGCCCTCACCAAATTGCTCGACCGATCCATGCATATCCACGCCAACCTTGACCTGCCCGGCCAGTTCGACGCCAACCACCGGGACAACCCAGGCTGGACCACCGCCATGGCCAAGGTCTTCGGGGTGGACGTGAGCCAGGCCAGACCCGCCTGGGATTCCGGGATACGGCCAGGGGCGGATTGGAGCGCAGGCTACGCCCCCCTGCTTCTCAGCCCCGAACCGGCCGGGATCCTCGCTCAAACCCAGCCCAAGGCAATCCGGGCCTGGAAATACTGGCAAGGGGTGCGCCCGGCCTCAGGCGGTACGGGCCAGGTCTGGAGCGAAACAGAATCCGGCCTTCGCCTGGGCGCGGCCCTGATCACCAAGGAACATCCCCTGGCGTTTACCGCGATCAATACCTTTGGCCTGGGAGACTTCATCGCTCCGGACATTTTATTGAACAGCCCAGGCGGCGCGCCCACCTTTGCCTGGGATACCCGAACCGCCTGGCTAACCGCGATCTACAAGAATTTCTTCAAGATGCAGCCCAAGATCGAACTCACGGGACCAGGGGCTGCCTATGTCCTCGCCGACCTGCGCAGGACAACGGATGGCTGGCTGCTGGGCCTGATGAATGAGCACACGGAACCGGCCCTGGTGAGCGTCCGGGCGGACTGGCTTCTCAGGGATGGCGTTGTGGTGAAGGAGCTGCTTTCCGGCGCAACCGGGCTGGGATTGAACAGAGTGATTCTGGGAGGGGATGGTTACCGACTGTTCCATATCACCCCGACCCAACAGGGCCAGGAAGAACAACCGCAGACAAAAAAGAGCACAAACTAGGAAAGCCGGGACTTATAATCCTCGTAGCCGAAGGAGCGCACCACCTTGCTCTCGCCGGTGCGCGAATCGCAGACCACGATGCTGGGCAGCCGCACCCCGTTGAAGGTGGTGGTCTTAACCATGGTGTAATGGGCCATATCGCCGAACACCAGCCGCTGGCCGATGGCAAGCGGCTCAGGAAAGGAATAGTCGCCGATCACGTCCCCGGCCAAGCAAGAGAGTCCGCCCAACCGATAGGTATGGGCAAACTCGCCGGACTCCCCAGCGCCAAAAAGCACCGGCCGGTAGGGCATCTCCAGAACATCGGGCATGTGGGCCGTGGCCGAGGTGTCGAGGATGGCTGTCGCCATCTCGTTTTCCACAATGTCCATCACTTGGGTCACCAGCACCCCGATGTTGAGGCCGATGGCCTCGCCCGGCTCCAGATAGACCTGCACCCCGTATTTCTCCTGAATTCGGCTGATGGTGGCGCAGAGGCGGTCGAGGTCGTAACCCTCCCGGGTGATGTGGTGGCCGCCCCCGAAATTGACCCATTGCATCTTACCGAGAAACTCGCCGAATCTCTCCTCAAATGCCGCAACCGTATGCTCCAGGGCATCGGCATCCTGTTCGCACAGGGCATGAAAATGCAGCCCCTCAATGCCGCCCAACAGCTCGGGCCGAAACTGATCACGCACCACGCCGAGGCGCGAAAAACGACCGCAGGGGTTGTAGAGATCCACATCCACCTCGGAGTACTGAGGGTTGACCCGGATGCCGCAGGAGATTTTTTTGCCTGCTCCGGCCACCCGGTCCTTGAAATGCTGCCACTGGCGGAATGAATTGAAAACCAGATGATCGGCGCAGGCGAGGATTTCAGCGAATTCGTCGCCTGAGTAGGCCGGGGCATAAACATGCACCTCCTTGCCAAACTCCTCACGGGCCAGCCGCGCTTCCGACAGTGAGCTGGCCGAAGCGCCGTGCAGCACCTCGCGGATTTGGTCAAAGAGGCTGAACATGGCAAAGCCCTTGAGGGCCAGGAGTATGCGGCAGCCGGTGCGCTGCTGGACTTGGTCGAGGATGTCCAGGTTGCGGGCCAGACTGGCCCGATCACAAACATAGCTGGGGGTGGGCACCCGGCTTACATCACAATCGATATTAATTACCTTGTGGCTCATCGATTCCCGACCTAAACCATAACCTTTTCCAGCCACGGCAAGCCATGGATATTGAGCTTCTCCATGAATGGGTCTGGGTCCAGATCCTCCATGTTGAAGACCCCGGCGCCGCGCCACTTGCCGGTGAGCATCATCATCGCCCCGATCATGGCCGGCACCCCGGTGGTGTAGGAGATCGCCTGGGAGCCCACCTCGCGGTAGCATTCCTCGTGGTCGCAAACGTTATAGATGAACATCTTCCTGTGCTTGCCATTCTTGATCCCCTCCACCTCGCAGCCGATGCAGGTTTTCCCCTTGGTCCGCGAGCCCAGGGAGGCAGGATCGGGTAGCAAGGCCTTGAGGAACTGAAGGGGAATAATCTCGCGGCCCTCGAATAGCACCGGCTCGATCCCGGTCATGCCCACATTCTGCAAGACCTCAAGATGCTTGAGGTAGTTGTCGGAAAAGGTCATCCAGAAGCGAATGCGCTTGAGCCCCTTGAGATTTTTCGCCAGGGATTCCAGCTCCTCGTGGTACATGAGATAGGCGTTCTTGGGGCCGAGCACCGGAAAATCGTAGCTCTGCTTCACCGAAAGCGGTTCGGTCTCGACCCAGGCCCCGTTTTCCCAGTATTTGCCACGGGCCGTGACCTCGCGGATATTGATCTCGGGATTAAAATTGGTGGCAAAGGGGTGACCGTGGTCCCCGGCGTTGGCGTCGAGGATGTCCACATAATGGATCTCGTCGAAATGGTGCTTGGCGGCGTGGGCGCAATAGACATTGGTGACCCCCGGATCAAAGCCGCTTCCCAGCAGGGCCATCAGCCCCTTTTCCTTGAAGCGCTCCTGGTAGTCCCACTGCCACTTGTAGCAAAATTTCGCCTCGTCCGGCGGCTCGTAGTTGGCGGTATCCAGATAATCAACCCCGGTTTCCAGACAGGCGTCCATGATGTGCAGATCCTGGTAGGGCAGGGCCACATTGATCACCAGCTTGGGATTAAAGCGCCGGATCAGGGCCACGGTTTCGGCAACGTTGTCGGCATCGACCTGGGCAATCTTGATGTCGCGCCCGGTCCTTTCCTTAACGGATTTCTGGATATTTTCACAACGGGCAAGGGTTCGGCTGGCAAGGCAGATCTCCGAAAAAACCTCCGGAACCTGCGCGCATTTGTGGACCACCACACTGCCGACCCCGCCGGCTCCAATTATCAATACCTTGCTCATGGATTTCCTCCTTCGCCTTGACTCTGCCATATCTTCGGCGTAAGCCGAAAAAATC
>JAPLJH010000085.1 GCA_026388695.1 Deltaproteobacteria bacterium
GGTTGAAGGCTGGAGCAGGGAAACAGATCTTTTGCTGGAAGGGAGGACCCGTTTTCAGGCCCCGGAGATAGATGGCTGTGTCTATATCAATGCTGGTGTAGGCAACCCCGGAGATATTGTGGATGTTCGGATCACCGAGGCCCATCCCTATGATCTCGTTGGTGAGATTGTCGAGCCAGGGCAGGAGGAAAACGACAGCTAATCAGTCGATTCGTTGACCCGTTCCTTCAGTTCCTTGCCGACCTTGAAGAAGGGAAGTTTTTTCGGCTTGACCTTGATTTTCTCTCCGGTTTTTGGGTTGCGGCCGAAATACGAGTCGTATTCCTTGACCACAAAACTGCCAAAGCCACGAATTTCTATGCTCTCGCCCTTTGCCAGGGCATCGCCCATGGCGTCAAGGATGGTAGTCACGGCTGAGCTCGCGTCCCGTAAGGGAACATGCATCTCTTCAGCAAGTGCTTCGATCAACTCCGATTTGTTCATCGTCCTTCTCCGATGTATTGCCGTTAAAAAAACAAGATTAAATACAGCAAGATAAAACATCTTAAACAGCTAAGTATTGAATTGTAAAGAGGATTTTTTTTAAGAGGAAATAAGGGCGAGATCCGCAGGGGTGAGTCGCCGGTATTTACCGGTGGGCAAGGCGCCAAGCCGCAGGCCTCCGTACGCGATGCGCTTGAGCGTGAGAACCCGGTGGCCGATGGCCGCAAACATCATGCGGACCTGTCGTTTTCTCCCTTCGTGGATGGTGATTTCCAGGGTGGTGGTTACGGGTTCCTGGGCAATGATAGCGACCCTGGCTGGCCAGGTTTTTTTCCCTTCAAGCTCGATCCCCTGCTCAAGCGCCTGGATTTTTTCAGGTGTTGGCAGTCCGGGCACGGTGGCCTGGTAGGTGCGCTCTATTTCAAAACGTGGGTGGAGAATGCGTTCGGCAAAATCGCCGTCATTGGTCAGAATGAGCGCTCCTTCCGTATCGAAATCGAGGCGGCCCACGGGAAAGACTCGACTGGTGATGCCGGTGAGCAGGGAGGAGACAATGGGCCTGCCCTGCGGGTCGTTGAGGGTGGTGACATAGCCCCGGGGCTTGTTGAGCAGGAGATATATTTTTTCTTCCTCCAGGCGCAGGGGGCGGCCTTCAAAAGCGATAGCCTGCTTGTCCGGGTCAACCCGGACACCCATTTCAGTGACGACCTTGCCGTCCACCGTTACTTTTCCCTGGCGGATCAGTTCTTCGGCATTGCGTCGGGAGGCGAGACCGGCCTTGGCCAGGATTTTTTGCAACCGTTCTTCGGGCATGGAAGTGTACTTTGGGGGTCAGGCGCGGCAGGGCGCGACAGGAGTGCAGCAGGAAAACAGGCCCTTAAGGGGGGGATGTTTTGGATGGGGGAACAGCGGTTCAGGCATGGTAGTCGCCGCGTCTCAGCTTGGTGGCCTCGACATAGGAGGCTGTGGCCACCCGTTCAAGCAGGGAAGAAAGGGGGTTGTTTGCTGGGAGCTGATTTTTCAGATTGACCAGAGCTGCGGTATCATTTTCAAGGGCGGCGGCAAAGGGCTCAAGATCTTGGGCGGAAAAAGCAGGATTGCCTAAGGCGGCGCTGAATTTTTCCAGGGTGTTGATGGTGTCTTCCGTCAGGGTCAGGCCATCCAGCTTGAGGGCTGCGGGGATTGGCGCGGCGGCGGAAACTGTCGCTATGCCTGTGGTGGCTGGGCTTTTGGCTGCGGCCAGTTCCTGGGCAAGAATCTCTTGAAAAGAGGCGCCCGTGGCTGAGGCGGAACCCTTGCCGATGGTTGAAATATCCTGCTGGCCAGGAGTAATCGCGGTGATCTTCATGATGGACGCTCCATGGTTATTGATTGCCCTGTCTATAACATAGCTATTCGGCACAAGGATCGTCAATCTTTAAGAGAAAGATGGGGAGAAATTTCTCTGCTCAGCGAAAGCGGGGCGGCAGGATATCGCTGATTTTTTCATCAACCAGCCGTCGGGTTTTTTCATCCACAGCAAGAACCTCCGGGTACCAAGGTTTCAGGCGGCAGTCAAAGATGATGGGCGGGGTCAGGCCGGGGTGGAAGCGGCGCAGTTCGGTTGCGGCCGCATGGATATCGGCCGCCGGCTCAAAGCGGGTGAAAACGGTCCAGAGAAATTCCTGGAGATTTTCCGTGGCAGCCTTGGCATCGTCAACCAGCACCACCACCTGCCAGTCGGCCAGCGCCGGGCAGTGGGCCAGGCGGGCGGGGAGATCCTGTTGCGAAGCAAATCCATCCCCTTGAACCACCAGGGTGCCGGGGAGAAAGACCTCTGCTTTGGCGCAGCCCTGGGGCAGTTCGCCGTGGAAGGCCTCGGGTAGGATACGGCGGGGTTCCTTGCCAAGCCCCATCATCATGGCCTTGGAGCCGTTGTTCACCGAGGGGCCGGTGTAATCCAGGGTGTCTTGGGAGACATTGGCAAAGACGAAAAGATCGGTCTGCCAGTTGATCCGCTCCAGCACATGGACCCACAGCTTTTTGAAGTCCGTCACCTCAATCTCGCCGTCGGTGAGGATCAGAAATTTGGTGAGCGACAACTGCCCTTCGCCCAGGATGCGCAGGCCCGAGGCAAAGGCCTCGCGGGGGTAGCGGTTGGTGATTTTGGCTGCGGCCAGGCAGTGGAAGCCGGTTTCGCCAAAGGTCTTGAGCTGGCGCACCCCGTTCATCACCAGGGGGAAGAGCGGGGAAAGCAGGTCCTGGAGATAGTCGCCGATGTAAAAATCCTCCTGCCGGGGGCGACCCACCACCGTGGCCGGATATATGGCGTCGCGGCGGTGGTAGAGTCGTTCCACGTGGAAGACCGGGTAGTCGTGGGTGAGGGAGTTGTAGCCGTAATGGTCGCCGAAGGGTCCTTCGGGTCGCCGCATATGGGGCGGGACAAAACCCTTGGCCGCGAACTCGGCGTGGGCAACCAGGGGATGGCCACCTGCCGGATCGCGGGTCATGGGCAGCTTTTCCCCGAGCAGTAGGGAGGCCAGCATCAGTTCCGGGATGTTTTCCGGCAGGGGGGCAATGGCTGCCAGCATCAGGGCTGGCGGCCCTCCGATGAACAGGGTCATGGGCAGGGCCTCGTTGCGGCCCTCTGCGGCATGGTAGTGGTAGCCGCCGCCCTTGTGGATTTGCCAGTGGATGCCGGTGGTGCGGTCATCAAAGCGTTGGATGCGGTACATGCCCAGGTTGTGGCCCCGGCCATCCGGGTGTTCGGTGTAGACCAGGGGCAGCGTGACAAAGGCGCCGCCGTCTGTGGACCAGGAGGTGAGCAGGGGCAGCTCGCTCAGCCGGGCCGGACTCTGGCAGACCTCCAGTATGGGGGCCTTGTCCGCCGGGACCTTTTTTAGGCCCACCTTGGTGGCCTGACCCAGCAGGGAGCGCATCTCCCAGATCTTGCTTAAGTTCGGCGGCATCAGGGTTTCCGCTGCCCGGACCAGATCGGCCACGAATTGTTGGGGCCGTTTGCCAAAGGCCAGTTCAAGTCGGCGGGCCGTGCCGAAGAGGTTGGTGACCACCGGAAAGCTGCTGCCTTTGACATTGGTGAAAAGCAGGGCCGGGCCGCCTTGGGCGATCACCCGACGATGAATCTCGGCAATCTCCAGATGCGGGTCAACCGGGGTGGAAACCTCGAGCAGGGAATCTTCCCGGCGCAGTATTTCGAGAAAGGCCCGGAGATCTCTGATAATATTCTGGCTCACCTTTGCGCTCTCCTTGATGATATGCTATTTTGTGAGTATAAATGATGGGTTAATTCTTGATGGACTCGGCCCCGGCTCACGAATACGACATGGGGGGTGGAATTTGGTGCCATCAATCCTTGAGAAACAGACGATGGTACTCCTTTTCGCTACAATGCTTATGCATCAGGCGGGAAAGAAAATCAAGAAGCGAGGTGATTTCGCTTTCTTCCAGCCGAGGGATGAGGGTCTGTAGGAAGGCTGGTTCGGCGAATCGTTGCAGAAATGCCGCCAGGGAACGCTCATCGGTTTCCCGGTTCAGGCCAAAGCAGATGTTTGCCGCTTTCAGGGGAGTGGGGGGTGTTTTTCTGGTGTTCATAGCAGCTTCCGGTAATATTGGGTTAAAAAAATGATCGCTTTTAAAAGCAGTAATGGAAAAAAAACAGGGCAGTGGATAACCCTGGAAAACGGGACCCAATCCACCGAGTCTCCGGAGCTGATCCGCATGGCCCTTGACCGGCTGCGGGAAAAAAGAGAGCTTGTTTCCCTGGTGCACAAAGGCTATCAGTCTCCCAAAACGGTCATCGTCAACTACGATAACCGGATGCTTGAGATTGACAAGCCCATTGACTGGCCCGGAACCCAGGAAATTATCCATATCCTGTTCAAGGACGAAACCATGGTCTGGAACAAGGTGCGGGTCCAGGTGACGCGCACCACCGAGAGCAGCATCTTCACCGAGTTTCCTTCAACCCTGTTCCGCCTGCAGCGTCGAACCAACTATCGGGTTGGCGTGCCCCACGGCAGCACGGTTATGTTCATGCATAAAAATGAAATGCGTCAGGGGTTCCAGGTCATTGATGTCAGCGCCAACGGTATTTTCGTATGCACGGACAGGTTTGCTCCCCTTGAGCCAGGGGATATCCTCCTTGATCTGGCGGTGTTTTTTCCCGGCGCTGGCACCGGGCTGAGCGCGGGTACCTACATGAACATTAGCAAGGCAAAGGTAATGCGGGCAACCCGGGGAGACAATAAAAAATATTGTTACGGCATCCTTTTTGATCTTACCAAGGGAGAAGAAGAAACGCTTCTCCAGTATGTGCGTCTGCGGGAGCGGGATCTGTTGCGCAAAGGGATGTTTTGATTTTTCCCCCGTGTGTTGTGGCAAGAATGGCTAGGCAATGCGCCACAAGACCTTGCGGGAGCGGGGTCCGTCAAACTCGCAGAAGAATATTTTTTGCCAGGTGCCAAGTTGTAGACGGCCATTTTGAATGAAGACCGTTACCGAGCTGCCGACAAGCGAGGCCATGACATGGGCCGGAGAATTTCCCTCCAGATGCTGGTAGGGGTGGTTCATCGGCACGATTTTTTGCAGGGCGGCAAGAATATCAGTCTGTACGGCGGGGTCTGCCCCTTCGTTGACGGTCAGCCCGGCGGTGGTATGGGGGTTGTACACATGGCAGATGCCAGCCACAATACCGTTTGCTTCCACGGCTTTTTGCACCTGGGCGGTGATGTCGACAAATTGCATGGTCTGTGAGGTGGAAACGGCAAAGGTTCCTGCTGGCATGGAAGATCTCCTGGGCCGAAATGATGAGGGGCAACGGCTTAAGTTCTGCAAGAAAACTGTACGGTTATGACTATAATAGATTGCGGAACGTGTCAAATTGATTATAGAGCGGATTGGGTAGAAATATGGAAGGGGGGCTATGCTAGAAAAAGTTTTAGAAAATCTGCACTGGCTCGGCCATGATGCATTTCTGCTGCGGGCGGGGGGCAAGAGTATCTATTTCGACCCTTTCCAACTTGGTCCTGGGTTGCCGCCTGCGGATATCATCTGTATTTCCCATGCGCATTACGACCACTGTTCTCCCGAGGATGTCCTTGCGATCCAACAGCCTTCCACCCTCATTTTTACCGAAAAACAGGCTGCGGCAAAACTTAAGGGGAAGATCGTAACCCTTGTCCCGGGCGAGCGTCGCGAGTTGGAGGGTATTACCCTTGAGACGGTTCCAGCCTACAATACCAATAAGCAGTTTCATCCCCAGGCCAATGGCTGGCTGGGGTTTATCCTCACCGTTGACGGAGTGCGGGTGTACCATGCGGGTGACACCGATTATATCCCGGAGATGAGCAATATCCGGGCGGATATTGCCCTGCTGCCTGTTTCCGGCACCTACGTGATGACCGCCGAGGAAGCAGCGCAGGCGGCCATCGTTATCGGCCCTAAGATTGCGGTACCCATGCACTATGCTTCCAGTGTCGGGACAAGCGATGATGCGGATCGTTTTGCCGCAGCGCTTTGCGGACGGATACGGGTGGAAATCCTTGGCCGTGGATAATCCTCGATATTTCCCGGTCTGTCTCAAGATCGCCGGGCGGCAATGCCTGGTCATCGGCGGCGGACGGGTTGGCGAGCGCAAGGTGCAAGGGCTGCTGGCCCATGGCGCGTTGGTCACGGTGATCAGTCCAGAGTTGAGCGAGACGCTCTCCGCCTTGCAACAGGCCGGAACCATTGCCTGGCTGCCCCGTCTGTATCAGGAAGGGGATCTGGCCGGTTTTTTTCTGGTCATTGCCTGCACCGATGACCCGGTGGTGCAGGAGTGGATTCATACCGAGGCTGCGGAGCGGAACATCTTGCTCAATGTGGCGGATGTGCCGAAATGGTGTAATTTTATTCTCCCGGCCACGGCACGGCGGGGAGACCTGTCCATTTCCGTTTCCACCGCAGGAAAAAGCCCGGCCTTGGCCAGCGCTCTGCGCCAGGCGTTGGAGGTCCAGTTTGGCCCGGAATATGGGGCCTTGGTGAATATCCTCGGCGCCCTGCGCGACACTGTCCTGGCCAGCGGCAGGCCGCACGCGGAAAACAAGGTGATTTTTGCCCGGTTGGCCGACCCCGAGATGGCGGTCTGGATTAAAGATGGCCTCTGGCAAAAGCTTGCCGCCCATATTCAGGAAGTCTTGGGTCCGGATGTTCCCCTTGCCTGCTTGGAGGCGGCCCGGCAGGAATACCAACGATCTTCAGGAGCGACGCGATGACCCTGTTTTTTCAACTCACCCTGTATCTGTACCTCCTGGCCACCGCAGTGTATGTGGTCCATTTCCTCTCCCAGCACAAACAGGTGCGGGCCGTTGCCAGGGCGATTCTTCTAGCGGGCGGCATCCTGCATACCGTGTATTTCGTTGTCCGGTACGTTGCTGCCGGACATACCCCCCTGACCAGCAGCCATGAAGCGGTTTCCTTTTTTGCCTGGTCCATGACCTGGGCATTTTTGTCTTTCTGGTGGCGGTATCGGGTAAAAAACTTTGGCGTCTTTGTTTCGCCGCTCATTTCTCTTTTGATGCTGATCGCTGCCTTTTCCTCCCAGGAAATGGCGCCGCTGCCCCCGGCCCTGAGGAGCAACTGGCTTCCGGTGCATGCCAGTATCGCCATCATGGCCAACGGTTTTCTGGCCCTGGCTTTCTGCGGCGGGGTTATGTATCTCTTGCAGGAGCGGGAGATCAAGAAGAAGAAATTTGGGATATTTTACAGCCGGTTACCCTCTCTGGAAGCGCTTGATAATCTCAACCAGCACTGCCTGGCCCTGGGTTTTCTGCTGCTGACCCTGGGGATCATCACCGGTTCCGTCTGGGCAAAACAGGCCTGGGGCGCATACTGGCAGTGGGATCCCAAGGAAACCTGGTCGCTGATCACCTGGCTCATCTACGCGGCTATTCTGCACCAGCGGCTCACCATGGGTTGGCGGCGCAGACGGGCGGCGATCATGGCCATTGTCGGGTTTGCCGCAGTTCTTTTCACCCTCTGGGGTGTGACCTATCTCTTGGGGGGAGTGCATTCCTATGTTGGCTGAGAGCATTGTCATCATCGGCGTGAATCATAAGACCGCTCCGGTGGCGGTGCGGGAGAAGCTGGCCTTTTCCGGGGATTGCGCTGGACCGCTTCTGACGTTGATGAATATCGAAGGTTGCCAGGAGTGTTGTTTTCTTTCAACCTGCAACCGGGTGGAGGTTATTTTTGTGGCCAGCGACCCGGCCGCAGCAGCGGTGGCTGTGCGCGGTTTTCTTTTTGCCAAGAGCGGCCTTGCCGATGCCGAAGCCCAACAGTACAGCTATCTGTATCAGGGCATGGATGCGGTTGATCATCTGTACCATGTGGCGACCAGCCTTGATTCCATGGTGGTGGGGGAACCCCAGATTCTCGGGCAATTGAAGCAGGCCTACCGCGAAGCGTTGGAGCAGAAAACCACCGGCGTCATCCTCAACCGGTTGCTGCACAAATCATTTTCCGTGGCAAAAAGGGTGCGCACCGAAACAAATATCGGCGGCAGCGCGGTTTCCATTAGCTATGCGGCGGTGCAGTTGGCAAAGAAGATTCTCGGGAACCTACAGGACAAGTCTGTTCTCCTGGTGGGGGCTGGGGAGATGGCCGAATTGGCTGCCGAGCATTTGGTCCGGCAGGGGATCGGCCGGGTAATCGTGGCCAACCGAACCTTGGAGCGGGCGGTCAAGCTGGCCCAACGGTTTAACGGCACCGCCGTGGGCCTGGCCGAATTGACCACCCAGCTGGCGGAGGTTGATATCCTGGTCAGCTCCACCGGGGCTACCGACCTGATTCTCACCAAAGATCAAGTGAAGCCGCTCATGCGGCAGCGGAAAAACAGGCCGCTTTTCCTTATCGATATCGCGGTGCCGCGCGATCTTGACCCGGAACTCAATGATCTGGATAATGTTTACCTCTATGATATCGACGACCTGAAAAACGGGGTCGATGTGAACAAGGCAGAACGGGAACAAGAGGCGCTGCGGGCGGAAGGCATTGTTGCCGAAGAGGTGGTCAAGTTCGGACAGTGGCTGGAAGGTATGGATCTGGCCCCCATCATCACGGCCATACGACAAAAGGCCAATGGTATCCGCGAGGCTGAAGTTGCTAAGACTCTGGCGACCCTGAAGTCTCTTTCGGAAAATGAGCGGCGTTCGGTGGAGCTGCTGGCCAACGCCATTGTCAACAAGTTGCTGCATGAACCCATGGTTTTTCTGAAAAACAACGCCCCCCACGACAATCCACAGCTCAAGCTGGCTTTTGTCCGGCAGTTGTTCGGCCTTGACAAGGAATCTTCGGATCAGTAACCGCCGTGGGAAAATGTTTGACATGTCGTATGGCTCTGAGTAATATAGCGAGCTTTGTTGCTGGGCGGATTTTTTTGCGATTTCGGCGTTTGCTTCGTAAGGGTGCGTGACGCAAGGCTCCAGCTGCTGCAAGACAGCAAAAATGTGAGGTCGGCCAACCAGAGGCCGTAATAGAAGAGAAAAGGAAGACGATCATGAGCAAGAGAACTTTTCAGCCCAGCAATCTCAAAAGGCACCGTACCCATGGCTTCAGGGCCAGAATGCAGACAAAAAACGGACGGGCCCTCATCAACCGTCGTCGGGCCAAGGGCCGGAAGCGGTTGGCTGTTTAGTCTGGCTCGGACGAGAGTTTCCGCGCGCGTAGCATGAAAGCTCAGTCCCTTCCCAAGGCCAGGTTGCTGGTCAAGCCCTGGCAGTACAGGTTGGTTTACGAACAGGGGAAAAGGGTGCGTGGTCACAACTTCAGTCTGATTTATTTGCCGAACAGCACCGCAGGCAACCGGCTGGGAATAAGCATCCACGGAGTACGGCAGGCGGTTCAGCGGAACAGGCTCAAAAGAATTATCCGGGAATTTTTTCGCCATAATCAAGCATTTATGGAACCTTTTTCCGACGTGGTTTTTGCCGTGCGGCCTGGGTTTGTTCCAGACTCCCCTTTGGAGGTAGCGTCGGCTGTTGGCGCTCTTCTTGCCCGGCGTAAGGCTGGAGGAAGGGGAACAGGTCCGGGCGAAGAGGCAGTGAAGGTCTCATGATACCCATATGTTCGCCATGTTTTCTGGAGGGGGAAGGTTCCTCTTCTCCAGAAAAGGGATGGATGTGAAAAAACTTTTCATTGCCCTGATACGGTGCTACCAGCTGTGTATCTCCCCGCTTTTTGCGCCGGCCTGCCGTTTTTCTCCCACCTGTTCACAGTATGCCATAGAGGCTCTTGCCCACCACGGAACGGTTCGTGGTCTGTATCTCGCCCTGCGTCGTCTTCTCCGATGCCATCCTTTTCATCCTGGCGGGCTTGATCCGGTGGACAAATCTTTGTGAGGCAACAGTAGCTGGCGTAGTCTCCGGACGCTTCAGGCCTGCACCCCAAATTTAGGAGCTGTCACAGTGCAGCCATTGTTTTTCTTGACCATTTCTGGACGGCACCTTATGCCGTTTTTGTCATTTCAAGGGCATGATTATTTTGCTACAACGGCGTAATAGAGCCTGACAAGGATCGATTTCATGGAAACACAGAGAATTTTTTTGGCCATCTTTCTTTCTTTGGCCATCTTGCTTGGGTACCAGTATTTTTTTGTTCCCACCCCCCCTCCGGTCACGGAAAGCACAGTCGCATCTTCCCAAAAAAACGATAAGGCCGAGGAGAAGGGCGTGGCTAACGCGCCCGCTCCCGTCACTGCGGCAAGCCTGTCGGCCGCCTTGCCTGCTGGATCGGTCATCAAGCAAGGGCGCGAGATTCCGGTGACAACCAGCCTGTACTCGGCGGTGGTGACGGAGTCGGGCGGCATGGTGAAAAGTTTTCAATTGAAGAATTATCGGGAGGCCCTTGCCAAGGATTCCGGCAATAAAGAGCTTCTCCAGCCAAAGGCCGGCGATAATCTGCCCCTGAATTTTTCCTGGGGGGTGGAGCCGGGCAGCATTCCGCCGGTGGTGTATGAGGCTTCTCCCGTCAAGGTGGAGCAAGATGGCGCGGTCCTGACCCTGCGGGGCAAGTTGCCCTCGGGCCTTGAGATTGTTCGCACCATGCGCTTCCTGGATCAACAGTATCTGGTGGAGCTGACCATCGACGTGGTCAATCACACGGCCACCCCCCTCCAGGGCGCTCCGTATCTGACCCTTGACAACAGACCGTTTTCCCATGAAAAACAGATGGTCTTTGTCGGACCTGCGGTTTTGCACGACGGGGTACTGGAGGAAATCAAGGCCGCCGATTTGAAAAAGGGGGGCAGAAGCTTCACCGGCAAGATCGGTTGGGCCGCCTACGAAGACAACTATTTCCTGTGCGGCATTGTCCCGCGCACCGGCGAACAGCACACGGCTCATTTTTCCCTACAGGATGACAATAAGGTGACCACGGTGCTGGCCGGTGCCAGCGATGTCATTCAACCCGGTCAGCGGCAGCAATACACTTATTCGGTGTACTTCGGACCTAAGACCATGGAGGCTCTCAAGTCGGTCGGTCATGAACTGGAACGCAGCATCAATTTCGGTTGGTTCGATGTGATGGCCAAGCCGACCCTCTATATGCTCAAGTTTCTCCATGGCTATGTGGGCAACTACGGGCTGGCCATCATTTTGGTGACCGTGCTGATCAAGCTGCTTTTCTGGCCGGTTTCCCAGAAAGGCATGAAGTCCATGAAGACCATGCAGAAGCTGCAGCCCAAGATGGCCAAGCTGCGTGAGAAATACAAGGACGACAAGCAACTGCAGCAGCAAGAAATGATCAAGCTGTACCAGACCTACAAGGTAAATCCGGTGGGTGGCTGTCTGCCCATGGTCATCCAGATCCCGGTATTTTTTGCCCTGTATAAGGTGCTGCTCCAAACCATTGAGCTGCGGCATGCGCCTTTCTTTCTCTGGATTATGGATCTGTCCGCGCCGGATCGTTTGTTTATCGGCTTTGACCTCCCGTTTGTCGGGGGAATCCCGGTGCTCACCTTGCTGATGGGGGCAACCATGTTCCTCCAGCAGAAGATGACCCCGGCCACCGGGGACCCCACCCAGCAGAAGGTCATGATGTTCATGCCGGTGATCTTTACCTTCATGTTTCTCAATTTTGCTTCAGGGCTGGTCTTGTACTGGTTTGTAAACAATCTGCTGTCCATTGGTCAGCAGTACCTCGTTAACCGGCATGAAACTGCCGCGTAACAGGTTAAGTTAAGTAGCGCGCAAGGGGCAGCCCCTGGGCCATAGTTGCCAAGAGAAGACGCCGGGCTGCCAGAGAATGGCCTGAGATGGAGGAGTCACACGATGTCTGCCAAGATGGAATATAAGGGAACGGATGTTGAAGAGGCGATCGGTAATGCCTGTGCGGCGCTCAATGTGCCCCGGGAAGAGCTTGATATCCGCATAATCTCCACCGGTTCCACCGGTATTTTCGGTTTGGGCCGGAAAAAGGCGGCGGTGCAGGTGACTCTCAAAAAAGAGGGCGGGCACGAGCAGAGGCGACCGGCTCAGGAGAAAAAAGCGAGTACGCCAAGAGCCAGGTCTGAAAGGCCCGCTTCGGAAAGAAAACCGAGTGCGCCGCCGAGGGCCCCCCGTGTGGAGCGGTCTGTCGACAGCGATGAGCCGGCGGAGGAGGTGGTGGGTGACCCTGTCACCCCAGAGGAGATGGAGGCAATCCGGGCGGATATCGCCAAGATTTTGGAACTCATGGGCTGCCCATCGGAAATCAGCATGGAGCAGGATCAGAACAACAAGGTCCATGCCAAGATCACCGGGGAGTTTGTCGAGATCCTCGTCGGGCCGGAGGGGCAGACCCTTGACGGCTTGCAGTATGTGTTGCGCAAGGTCATCACCAGAAAATTCCCGCAGAAGGTTCTTTTTTCCCTCGACGCCGCAGGGTTTCGGGAGAACCGGATGGGGGAACTCCAGGAGCGGGCCGTGCGTCTGGCTCAGGAAGTCAAGGAAACCGGCAAAACCAGAACCATCCCCGCCATCAACCCGGCAGAAAGACGTATGGTGCACATGGCCTTGCAAGACGACACCGATATCCGAAGCCGCAGCGTGGGAGAAGGCCTGTTTAAAAAAGTGCTTATCTATCTGCCAGGGAAAGGTCGGCGGCGTTCTCCCCGCAAAAAGAAAAGCGGAGAAAAGAGCCCGGAGTAATAGCCTGGGAAAAGAGTGAGAGGCGCAGGCTTGTAACAGGCACCCGGCAGAGCAACAACCTGTGTGAGTGTGGCTTGTCGCAGTCTGCGCTTATAACGATTTCATCAAAAGCAGTTCACCGGCGCAGCCTGATATGATGCTGGCCGGTGGTGTCGCCGGATTTCACAAGGCAAGGAACATGTGGCATGCGTGATTTCTCGGATTTCAACGAGGCGACCATTGCCGCCATAGCGACGCCGCCTGGCGCCGGTGGCATCGGCATCATCCGGGTGAGCGGCCCCCAGTCCCACGCAATCCTCCAGCAGCTTTTTCAACCAAAAAATCCCCCGCAAAACTTCATAAGCCACAAGCTTTATTTTGGCGCTATTCTCCATCCGAAAACCCGGACGGTCGTTGATGAGGTTCTCGCCGTTTACATGCGGGCGCCCCAGACCTACACCAGGGAAGATGTGGTGGAAATCCACGGCCACGGCAGTTATTTCCTGTTGCAGGAAATCCTTGCCCAGATTGTGACCTTCCCGGACACCCGTCTGGCAACCCCAGGGGAATTCACCAAGCGGGCCTTTCTCAATGGCCGGATCGATCTGACCCAGGCGGAGGCGGTTGCCGAGCTGTTGGGCGCCAAAACCAAGGAGGGCGCCAGCCTTGCGGTGAGTCAGCTCCGTGGGGGCTTGCATGGGGAGATCTGGAAAATTCGTGACGCGCTGGTCGCGGTTCGTGCTATCATGGAGGTGGCCATTGATTTCCCCGATGAGGATGTGGATATCCTCGACGCCCCCGTGCTGAGGGCCAGACTGGCGCAGGAGGTGCAGGAGCCCCTGGCCCGATTGCTGGCCAGGGCGGACGGGGGGAAAATCATCCGTGAGGGGGTCTCGGTGGTCATTCTCGGCAGGCCCAATGTCGGTAAATCCAGCCTACTCAACTGCCTTTTGCGGGAAGAGCGGGCCATTGTCACGGCTCTTCCCGGCACCACCAGGGACACCATCGAGGAGTGCCTGGACATCAAAGGGGTGCCGGTGCGCATTGTCGATACGGCGGGCATCCGGGAAACCGTCGAAGCGGTGGAAGAGATCGGCATCCGCCGGGCCCGGCAAAAACTGGGAGAGGCGGATCTGGTCTTGCTGGTTCTTGACGGGGTAGAAGGGCTACAGGCTGAAGATCGCACCCTGTTTGAGGTGGCTGCGGACAAGAAGGTCGTGGTGGTGGTCAACAAGATCGACCGGGCGATCGCCCTTGATCTTGGCCTGTATGCAGCGGCTTTTTTCGGGACGCCGGTTGTCGCCATCTCCGCCACAACCGGCGAGGGCATCCACAACCTCGAGGATGCGGTGTACGCAGCGGCCACCGGCGGGCAGGGTCTCCAGGAGCCTGGAGTTGCCGCGCCAAATGTGCGGCATGTTGCGGCCTTGCAGTGCGCCCTTGTGGCGGTGCGGCGGGTTGGCGAGGGGCTGGCCGCGAATCTGCCGCCGGATCTCCTGGCCATTGACCTCCAGGCCGCGCTGGTTTTTTTGGGGGACATTATCGGGGAAACAACCACGGACGATGTGTTGGATATGATTTTTGCGGATTTTTGTCTCGGGAAATAGCCGACAGTGCAACGGCAGCAGTGAAACGGCGAAGGAAAAGTCATGGCCCCAGGGAAGAAACACAAAGAGATCGATCTTGACGAGCAGATTGAATTCCTGAAAAAGGTAAGTTTTTTTCATGGGTTTGATGATCATGAGCTCAAGCAATTTCTCCAGGTGAGCAAATGGCTTCGGGTTCCTCCCCACACGGTGATTATCAAGGAAAATACGACCGAACGGGCCTTTTACATTCTGGTCAGGGGTGAGGTTGGGGTTGAAAAACGGTTGCCGGGAAAAGCAAAGCCCATCCAGCTCACGACCCTTGTCACCGGGGATTGTTTCGGGGAAATGGCCCTGGTCACCGAAATAAAACGGACCGCTGATGTAGTGGCCATCACGGAATCATTTATTCTCCGGGTTGAACCCGAGATTGTTAGTACCTCAAATGTTTTTTTGCAGTTGAAATTTTATAAGCGATTCTGTGAAAGGCTGGTTAGTAGGTTGGATTTGGCCAATAAAAGAGTTGCCGGGCGTGATGGAGAAGAGGCGAACCCTTCCATCTTGCAGAAGGTGCTTTCCGATGCTGACCTGTCTGAAGCAGAAGAAAAACCGAGCAAACCTCCCGTCAAGCCGGGCCTGGGGATTGAACGACGGCCCGAGAAGCCCGAAAAATCCAGGATAACCATTTCCCTCCCCCCTCTGCCAGACAAGGATCAACGGCAGACTCCAGCCAAGTTACATCACCGGGTGCATCCGGAGGCTGTCCTGCCAGTGAACCCAGCGGTTGCCGCCGAGTTGAGCTCCATGATGAAAGGCGGCGCGGGCATTGACAATACCCGGCGGCTGGCCGATTTGATTTCTCTTGATCCTGTGTTGAGTTGCCGGATCATCCAGACAGCCAATTCGCCATTCTACAGAAGGGCCAACACGGTTGGCACAGTTCCACTGGCCATGGTTATTATCGGAGTCAAGCAGGTTCAGGAGGTGCTGGTCAATACCATCAGGGCGGCCAGGTCAACGCAGGCCTTCAGCGGTTTTGCCGCGGTCTCCAGGGATTTTTGGCAACATGCGGTGGTGGTGGGCAAAATTGCCGAGATGCTACGGGATGTAATTCGGGTAAACACCTCGGCCGATTTGTATTTATGCGGTCTTCTTCATGATCTGGGCATGCTGGTGCTGGATGGCATGTCGCCCAATTTTTACCCGCAGTTTGTTCGGCCTTCCGAAGAGATGCAGGATATGGTCAGGGTGGAAAGGGACTATATCGGCGTGGATCACGGTCAGGCTGGTGTCTGGCTTGCCGAAGGCATTGGCCTGCCGCAACCCTATCTCGACGTGATGCATTTTCATCATCTGCCGGAAAAAGCTACGACCAACCAGGTGCCTGTGGCTCTGGTGAATCTGGCGAATATCTTCGCCTCAATGAAGGGGGCGTGCATGGGGCAACCCCAGGTGACAGTGCAGGATGCCGCGCGTTCTTTTGCCTGGGCGCTGATCGAAGAACATCACCGCCCGTTTCAGGAGGTCAACGTGCCGCAATTTATTAATTCGTTTTCCGCGGAGCTTGATAAAACCTGGGCCAGCATCACTGGAGACATTCTGCTGTAGTCTTTAGTCGATGGGGGTGAACTGATCTTTGCTGGCTCCGCAGATGGGGCAGGCCCAGTTGTCTGGCAGGTCCTCAAAAGAGGTGCCCGGAGCGATGCCTGAGTCCGGGTCTCCGTCCGCTGGATCGTAGATGTAACCACAGACCGAACATTCATAGCGTTTCATGGCGGGACTCCTTTTTTTATTTTGGCAAACGAGGTTATACCGTTATTTATAGGTGCTCCCCTTGGCCAGCGTCAATGATTTTTATCGGCAAGGCCCGAAGCCCTTCGGCATGAAGCTTGTTGTGCGTGGGAGAAAAAGAGAGGAAGAGATGATCGAAAAGGAAGAGGTTGTTTCCAAGGGAGATATAGCCACAAGGGTCAAAGAGCTTGGCCAGGCCATTACCCGGGATTATTCCGGGCGCCAGTTGGTTGTGATCGGCATTTTAAATGGGGCCTTCATCTTTCTCGCCGATCTGGTCCGGGAAATCGAGCTGCCCATTGAGATAGACTTTATCCGGGTGTCGAGTTACGGCTCCTCCACCTGCTCTTCCGGCGCCATCCAGTGCTCTAAGGATACCGAGATCGCGCTGGCGGGGAAGGATATCCTGCTGGTGGAGGATATTGTTGATACTGGGAGAACCCTTGCCTGCCTCAAGGAAATCTTCGCGGCCAGAAAGGCTAATTCCGTGCGGATTTGTGCTCTGATCGATAAGAAGGAGCGACGCGAGGTTGAGGTGGCAGTGGATTATGCCGGGTTTGTGGTGGCAGAGGGTTTTCTGGTTGGCTATGGCCTTGACCATGCGGAACAGCACCGCCAGTACCCGGCAATCTATAAGATTATCAGCGGCGTGTGAGGCCCCGTGTCAACCTTGCAAGAGAAAGACAAGCGGTTCCTCTGGCATCCGTATACTCAGATGCAGGATTATGCCCAGCGCGATCTACTCCTGATCGACAGGGCGGAAGGCATTTGTCTCTTCGACCAGCAGGGGAAGCGCTATTTTGACACCATTTCTTCCTGGTGGTGCATTGTCCATGGGCACAGCCATCCAACCATAACCGAAAAAATCCGTTTGCAGTTGGCGCGGCTTGATCAGGTGCTGCTGGCCGGTACCAGCCATGAGGGGGCGATCCTCTTGGCGGAACAACTGGTCCGTTTAACGCCCCCCGAACTTTCTCGGGTGTTTTATTCCGATAATGGCTCCACGGCCTGCGAGATCGCGATCAAGATGTCGCTCCAGTACTGGCGGCAGATCGGGCAGCCAAATCGTTGCCAGCTGGTGGGAATAGAGCGCGGCTATCATGGCGACACCATTGGCACCATGAGCCTGGGCGGGGTGCCGGAATTCCATGGTCCCTTTGCGCCGCTGCTTTTTCACTCCCATCGACTGCCATCCCCCTACTGTTATCGATGCCCGGTCGGCCAGGGACATGAGACCTGTGACTGCCAGTGTTTGCAGCCGCTGGCAGAACTCCTGATTGAGCAAGGTGCGCAGATTGCCGCCCTGATCATCGAGCCGCTTATTCAGGCCGCCGGGGGGATGATCGTTTATCCCGCAAAGTATCTGCAAAAGCTGGCTGGCTTAACCAGGGAGTACGGGGTGCATTTGATTTTTGACGAGGTGGCCACCGGATTTGGCCGCACCGGAACCATGTTTGCTCTGGAGCAGACCGGGGTTGTCCCTGATTTTCTCTGTTTGTCAAAAGGATTGACTGCTGGTATGTTGCCAATGGCTGCGACGCTGACCAGCGAGGAGATTTTCCAGGCCTTTTATGGAGACTATGCTGCGGGAAAAACCTTTTTTCACGGCCATACCTTCAGTGGCAATCCCCTCGCCGCCGCCGCTGCTCTTGGCTCGTTGCAGGTTTTTGCTGAAGAGCAGACCATGGCCGGGCTGCCGGGCAAGATCAGCCATCTCCAGACGCGGATGCGCCGCTTTGCTGACCTGCCCTGGGTCGGGGACCTTCGGCAGATCGGTTTGATCTGCGCCATGGAGTTGGTGAAGGATAGGGAGACCAAGGCTGCCTACGGGTTGCACGAACGGGTCGGCTGGCCGATCTATCTGGCTGGGCTTGAGCAGGGTCTTTTGTTGCGGCCCATCGGCAATGTTATCTATCTGTGGCTGCCGCTTTCCGTGACCCTGGCCGAGATAGACGAGATCACGGAACGGGCCTGGCAAGTGCTTTCCGATCCGCAAAATATTGCGGGCTGGTAGCCTGGCCTGTTTGAAAGAATGGTGCTTGTGCGCCTGTAGCTCAGCTGGATAGAGCATCGGCCTTCGAAGCCGGGAGTCGGGGGTTCGAATCCCTCCGGGCGCACCATTAAAAACCTGATAACCCCGACAAGTATCTTGCTTGTCGGGGTTTCTTTTTTTGTCCGTTTGCGCAAACTGCCCTTTTCCTGATGTCTCCCTGCAATCTCATTTCCGTAGTTGTTCCAGTAGATCACTTCTGAGGCACTCGTTCGGCAAGGGTGTGGATGAAAGTTCTCAGCTCAGTATAGGAGGTGGTGGCGTCGATCTGTTTGCGGATGGCGGGGCCAGTGGTGGTGCCGCGAAAGTATTTCCAGGCATGGTTTCTGATCTTGGAGAGACTGGGTTCCGGGGTAAGGTGAGTCTCGGCGAGTTCAAGGTGGCGCAGCAGGGCTTTGATTCTGTAAGCCATGGAGGGGTGCTGGTTCACGGTTTCGGAAAAGATCCAGGGCGCACCCAGCGCGGCCCGGCCAACCATCACTCCGGCGCAGCCGATTTTTTTAAGCAGGGCCACGCCCTGTTCGTGGGAGGTGATGTCGCCGTTTGCAATAACCGGGATGGAAACGCTTTTCATGATTTGTTGTATGACCCCGTGGTCAATAGGGCCGGTGAACCCATCGCTCCAGGTGCGGGCATGGATGGCAATGGCTTGCGCGCCTGCACCTTCCGCTATTTTGGCAATCTCCGGGGCGGTGATGGTGTGCTGGTTCCAGCCCGAACGGATCTTGACCGTCACCGGCTTTGTTGAATTTTTGCAGACGGCCGCGATAATTTTTTCAGCGAGGCGCGGGTTTTTCATCAATGCCGCTCCGGCGCCTTGCTGGATGATTTTTTCCATGGGGCAGCCCATGTTGATATCGATACCGGCAATGGGATGTTCGCTAAGGATTGCCGCGGCTTCTCCCATGGTGCCCGGATCACTGCCGTAAAGCTGCATGATCACCGGCTGTTCCGTGGTGTTGGTCGGGAGCAATTCCAGGCATTCTTGCTGTTGCACCACTAGGCCCTGGCAGTCGATCATTTCGGAATAGCAGAGTCCTGCGCCATACTCTCGACAGAGCAGGCGGAAGGGCAGGTCGGTGCAACCGGCCATGGGCGCCAGAATAAAGGGGGATTTTATGAGGATTGGTCCAAGGGAAGAAGTCATCGCAGGTTCATTGTGTCCGGTGGTCTTGTGAAATGAAGCAACAAAAGATGGAGGGGCTGCATGAGCGGCATACCTCCGTCCTGCGAGAGACTGGGAGCTGTGTGGCAGACCGCCGAAAATGAGGCGGGGGTGTAAAAACCGAACCCCCTTGCCGGGTTCGAGAGGGTTGGCTGCGGGGTCTTTATGGTGGGCAAGGCGCCGACGGCCACAGGGCTTGCAATATATCGGGCTTTGGCACGGAGTGCAAACAGCAAAAAGACTGTGCAGGGGAAAAGCATTTGGTCGGAGAGGGGGCGTGAACTGGAACTGGTCTGGCTTGTTCTGTTTGCGCAAAAAAAGAAGACCGACTTTGCGGGAAGTCGGTCTTCTTTTAAGGAGAAAGGAGATAAGAGTTGTTTTACTGTCTTCGTTGTAAAGCAACAAGCGTGCCAGTGTTTATATTTTTGATTTATTGCGAATTTTTCTTGTGTTCATGGGGGGTTATGAGTGGTGGAACGAAAAATGGAAAGGTCGTAAAAGTACAAAATTTTAAACCAACATGGATGGTTGGCGAGTCGATTGTGGTTTTTGTTTTGTTGTTTCGGGAGGTTGTATGGGTGCAACTTTTTTTGTACCAGAAGGGGAGGGGTGTTTTTTTAGAAAAGGATTGAAAATGCGCTTGAGGGCCGTGAAGTGGAAGGGCGATTCTGCGAGTGGTACAAAAAATTATACCATCCCGACCCTCAGCATCGGCACAGGTAGTGGAACTTCTCCTCCGGTTGTCCAGTCACTGAGCGGGATTGAGGCCCTAATCCTTTTGTGGCGCTTTGAAAAAGAGAGCGCTTTGGATCGATTTTTTTGTTGGCATCCTTGCCGTACTCCTTTTTGGCAACCAACTGGGAATATGAGAAAAATATGTGGTAAAAAAAACAAGAGTATACAATATAATGAAAAATCGTTGGATATGGAGTCGATGCAGTATGCATACAAGGGAGGGGCTATGAAAGATTGGTTTGATGGTTTGAGTCTGCGGGTAAAGCTTTTCCTTATCGTTGGTTTTGTCGCCTTGTCCATGGTTTCAAGCGTCGCCATCGGCCAGTTCATCATCCAGCGGGTGCAGATCGGGGGCAAGATGTACAACGGCATCGAACTCAAGGTCGACTACATCGACAAGTTCGCCCGGGTTCGCCTCAACCTCAACCTCCTTAACAGCATCCTCAAGGGCCAGATCATGGATTATGAGCCAGAATCCATGAGCGGCCTGAAAACCACCAGCAAGAAGTTTGACGAAGCCATTGCCGAAATGCGGGAAAGCCTCAACAACCCCGGAGGTAAAAAACTGTATTGCGGCTCATGCCATGCCGTGGATCAGGCTCAGGCGGTGGTGGCTTCCTATGACGAGCTGGCCGCTTCTTGGCCGAAGATGGATGAGATCATCAATAAAAAGATTCTGCCCTCCTTGGCAAAAGGGGATAAGGCCACGGCACTGGAGGCCTTTGACGGGGAATTTTTTGAGAAGTATTACAGCCTGATGGGAAGCACTAAGGCTGCGGTTGACGAGTTGCGCACGGGGCAAGAGATGACCAAGGAAAAGGCCATGCGCGAGGTGAAAAATTTCGGCCTGTTTTTTATCATTGGCGGAATTATTTCTCTCGTTGCGGTTGGTCTGTTTGCCTTTTTTGTCGTGCAGATGTTGGTTCGCTCCATCAACACCATTGTCAGTGAGCTGGACGAGAGCGCCGACCGCATTTCCGAAGAGGCCCAGGCCACGGCGAGCACCTCCCAGATGGTGGCGGAAATGGCTTCGGAGATGGCGGCCTCGTTGGAGGAGACCAGCGCCTCCCTTGAAGAGATCACCGCCATGGTTCAGCAGAATGACGCCAACTCCGGCGAGGCCAATTCCGGGATGAAGCAGAATGAGGCGATTGGTTCCCGGGCCAATGCCAATGTGGCAGCCATGCAGGTTTCCATGCAGAATATCAAAAAGGATAGTGACGCCATCGCCACAATCATTCGGGAGATCGAGGCCATCGCCTTTCAGACCAATCTTCTCGCCTTGAATGCAGCGGTGGAAGCGGCCAGGGCCGGGGAACAGGGCGCGGGTTTTGCCGTGGTTGCCGATGAGGTGCGCAATTTGGCGCAACGTACTGCCCAGTCGGCTAGAACCTCCAGTGATCTGATCGAGCGGGCCATCGGCAATGTCAATGACGGCTTGAAAAAGGTGAATGAGGTAGTGGCGGAATCCACGGATGTGGTGAACGGCTCGCGGAAGGTGGCCATTTTGGTGGAAGAGATTTCCACGGCCTCTCACGAGCAGACCCAGGGGGTTATCCAGATCAACAAGGCAGTGACCGAGATGGACACCGGCACGCAACAGATGGCGGCCAATGCCGAGGAACTGGCCGCAGCCTCCGAGGCGGTGACCTCCCAGACCATGATGCTCCGCGATAATATCGGGCATCTTACCCGGCTGGTTGAGGGAAGAAAGGATTGAAACAGTTATGATGGGGGTGGGCGCTTGCCTGGCCTGAAAAACCCCTGAGATTGTAAGGTTATGAAGAGGCCGCATCCCCCCAGGGTGCGGCCTCTTCTGCTAGGGCAGAGTTGCTCTTGGCTCGAACGGATTTTTCACCATGTTCGGAGAGGGAAATGGGCTATTTTCTGGCAGGAGATTTGGGCGGGACAAAAGCCCTTCTGGCTCTGTATGCCACAACTGGGCAGGGATATGCCCAGGTCCGGGAGCAGCGCTTTGCCTGTGGCGGCTATGACGATTTTTCCGGCATAATTACGGAGTTTTTGCGCGGCTCGGAGGAGCAGCCCCAAATAGCCGCTTTTGGCGTGGCTGGGCCGATCGCAGACGGGAAGGTTCGGATGACCAACCTGGGCTGGCTGATTGACCAGGAGGTCTTGCGGCAACAGTTTCAGTTGGCCGAGGTCTTCTTGTTGAACGATTTGGTGGCTGTGGCCCAGGCGGTGTCAATCTTGGCACCGGAAGATCTTCTGATGGTCAATGCCGGAACGACGGTGCCCCAAGGGAGCATGGCGGTTCTTGCCCCAGGGACAGGGTTGGGAGAGGCCTATCTCTGCTGGAATGGCACGGACTATACGGCATTTCCTTCGGAAGGCGGGCATGCCGATTTTGCGCCAACCTCTGATATAGAGCAGGGGTTGCTTTCTTTCTTGCGGGCGGAACACGGCCATGTGAGCTATGAACTGGTCTGTTCTGGAAAAAAAGGAATCCCTAATATCTATCGCTACCTGACCCAAGGGGCAGGGATGAAGGTTCCTCCAGACTTACAAGCAGCGCTGGACGTAGCCACGGATATTACCCCGGTTCTTGTGGGTCAGGCCCTGGAAAAAGAGGGCGAAATCGCTCGTCTGACCCTGGAGATTTTTTTCTCTGTTCTCGCGGCTGAGGCCGGGAACATGGCGCTTAAATTTCTTGCCACCGGAGGGCTTTATCTGGGCGGTGGCATACTGCCCCGCCTTCTTAGCGTATTTGACCCAAAGATATTTATGGAACGCTTCACCGGTAAAGGGCGTATGGCAGGGATACTTTCCTCCATCCCGGTCAAGATTATCACGACAGACAGGGCGGGTCTCAATGGCGCGGCCCTGACCGCCTTTCGGGCATTACAGAAAAACCAGGCACTCAGGTAGGCACATGTCTTTACGAGATTTGGCACGGGAACTCTATCGGGCGCAGCAACAGGTCGAGCGGCTGGAAAGGCTTTTGCTTTCAGCAACACCGGCGGAGGAGACGGTGATCCAGTGCGAGCTCCAGGATGCGCGGGCAGAACGTCTGCAACTTCAGAAAATGATCGATGGCCGCAAGGATTCTTCCCCTCTGGGGAGAAAGTTCTGAAAGCCCAGGTTTGGTTGTGCGGTTATTTCGGAATCCTGGAAAAAGCGAAGCAAAGAAAAAAAGAGGGATGCGATGTGTATTGATGTGCGAAAAACCTGTGAGTGCGGAGCCAGAACCGTTCAGTTTCATCTCCGCGACAACCTTCTGCAATCAGAGGTTATCCAGCGGGTATTTTGTCCCAATTGCCCAGGGGATGTGGGGTTTGATGGGTGTTCCATGCTCAACGACAACGGCTGGGTGATTGAGTATGACATGATCCTTGCCACCATGTTGCTCACGGCAAAATTGCAGGTGGACCCCGAGACGGTTTGCCCGGAATTCCTCTTTGATCAGGGGTACGCCTGTTGGCTGGAGATGTATCCTGGCGAAAGGGAGGATATCCGGGAGGAGAAGGAAGGGATCATGGCCCTCCAGCGTGAGGATCAGCGGCACTATTTGCAGACAATCCAACGATGGAATATCGACCGCATCGCGCGTCTCAAGGCTGCGGGGTGGCGCAAGGCCCAGCAGGCCTGAAGCCCGGCAAGACGGTTATTGCGGCAACCATTTTTTGAGGAGCCCCTCGAGGGTGCCATCGTTTTTCCAGGCTCTCAGGGCGGAGTTCACCGCCTTGAGCAGGGCCGGATCGTCTAGGCGCACTGCCCAGGCAAGCTCTTCGCTGGTTAAGGCGGGCGGGAGCAGAACCAGGCCGTCCGCACCGTTTGCTGCGGTATAGGAGCCGAGCACCGGGCCATCGTGGATGAACAGATCGATGCGCTTGTCACGGAGCGCTTGCACCGCCGCAGCCGGAGACGAGAAGAAAAGCGGTTCGGCCGCATGGCAATAGCGTTGGACAAAGATATCCCCGGTGGTTCCCTTTTCCACGCCGATGGCCTTGTGGGTGGCAAGAATTTCCTGGGCCGAGGGATACTCCGCTTCCTTGGCCTTGGTGGTCAGGGCCATCTGGTTGATGGCGAGGTATGGTTCGCTGAAGGCTACCTGGAACTTGCGCATCTCGGTGATGGACATGGCGGACATGATGATGTCAACCTTCTTGCGCTCCAGGGCGGGGATCTGCTCTTCCCATTTTAGCTCGACAAACTGGAGCTTGCTGTGGAGCCGTTCGGCAAGCAGGGCGGCGCATTCGGCTTCAAAGCCGCAAATCTGGCCAGTTCCTGCCGCTTTATCGATAAGGCAGGGATAATTCGGTGTGACCCCCACCCGCAGCACCCCGCCTTCCCAAGAGGGCCGGACGTTTCCGTTATTCAGGCTACAGGCGACGAGGCTTAACAACAAGCAGCCGCACAGCACGGATAGGATTTGTTTTGTCATTGTTGTCGTAAACATAATGCGCTCCTTGCCTCGTCAGCCTCCCAGACAGGCGACGGTCTGTTCGGCAATCTCCAGCTCTTCGTTGGTGGGGATAACCAGGATTTTCACCCGGCTGGCCCTGCTCTCCAGGGCGGCACATCCCTCCATCCGCCCACGGTTTTCCCCATCCTCCAGTTCCAGGCCCAGATGGGCAAGGCCTTCGCAGCACCCAGCCCGGATAAAATCGGCGTGTTCTCCGATGCCGCCGGTGAAAATCAGCCCGTCCAGCCCCCCCAGCACCGCATGGTAAGCGCCGATGTATTTCTTGATCCGGTAACAGTACATGCTGATGGCAAGCTGCGCGTCCGGATTGCCTGCCCGAGCCAGTTCCCCCACGGTGCGCATGTCGTTGACCCCGCAGATTCCCTTGAGGCCGCTTTCTTTGTTGAGGATCGATTCGATCTCCCCTGAGGTAATCCCGGTTTCCCGCGCCAGGTAAAAGATGATGGCCGGATCAAGGTCCCCGCAGCGGGTGCCCATGATCAGCCCCTCAAGCGGGGTGAGGCCCATGGAGGTGTCGATGCATCTTCCCTGCTGGATGGCGGCGGCGCTGGCCCCGTTACCCAGATGCAGGCTGATCAGGTTGAGGGATTTCAGCGGTTTTTCAAGAAACTCCGCGGCTTTTTTTGCCACATAGCGGTGCGAGGTGCCGTGGAAGCCGTAGCGACGGATCTGATGCGCCTCGTAGAGCTTTTTGGGGATGGCGTAGTGGTAGGCGTGGGCCGGGATGGATTGGTGGAAGGCGGTGTCGAATACCGCTACCTGAGGCACAGCAGGAGCGCTCTCCATGGCCACCTCCATGCCGAGAAGGTTGGCCGGATTGTGCAGCGGGGCCAGGGGGATCAAGGCCCGGATTGCGGCCAAAACCTCGGGGGTAATGCGGGCGGGTTCCTTAAATTTTTCGCCGCCATGCACCACCCGGTGGCCGATGCCTTTAAGTTCCCCGGTGTCGGCAAGCGCTCCTGTTTCACGGAGAATTGAGGAGATCAGCTGAAAGCCTTGCCGGTGGTCGGGAATAGGCAGGGTCTGCGTCGTCTTTGCCATCTCGCCCTTGGGTGTCTGGACCCGGTGGCTGAGGTGGCTGCCCGGTTCGCCGATCTGCTCGATGCTGCCAGCAGCCAGCACCGATTCGTCCCGCATGTCAAACAGCTGATACTTGATGGACGAGCTGCCGGAATTGAGCACCAGAACCTTCATGGGTTGTTCCCTGCGTTTTTCTGCGCGGCCTGGGCCTGGATGGCGGTGATGGCCACGGTATTGACGATGTCCGGCACGGTGCAGCCCCGGCTCAGGTCGTTGACCGGTTTGTTCAACCCCTGGAGCACCGGGCCGATGGCCACGGCGTTGGCCGAGCGTTGCACTGCTTTGTACAGGTTGTTGCCGGTGTTGAGATCCGGGAAGATGAACACCGTGGCCTTACCCGCCACCTGGCTGTCTGGCAGCTTGGTTTTCGCCACCCCGGCGTCCACTGCGGCGTCGTACTGGATAGGCCCCTCAATCTTGAGGTCGGGCCGGAGTTCTTTGGCGATCCGGGTCGCCTCGCGTACCTTGTCCACATCGGCGCCCTTGCCCGAGGCACCCGTGGCGTAGGAGCACATGGCCACCAGGGGTTCAATGCCGTAGAGCTTGGCGGTTTGCGCCGAGCTGATGGCAATCTCCGCCAGTTCTTGGGCGTTGGGGTCGGGGTTCACCGCGCAGTCGCCGTAGACCAAAACCCGATCGGCCAGGCACATCAGGAACACGCTGGAAACAATGGAAACCCCCGGCTGGGTGCGGATGATTTGCAGGGCCGGACGGATGGTGTCCCCGGTGGTATGCAGCGCCCCGGAAACCATGCCGTCGGCCAAGCCCTTGTGGATCATCATGGTGCCGAAGTAATTGACGTCGGCCACCGTGTCAAAGGCGGTCTTTTCGGTGATCCCCTTGTGCTGGCGAAGCTCGAAGTAGGTTTGGGCAAAATCCTGGCGCAAGGCAGAGGTGACCGGATCGATAATCGTGATGCCGGTAAGGTCGAGGCCGAGATTGCTGGCCGCGCCGCGAATCTCCGCCGGGTCGCCCAACAGGGTGATCTCCGCCACGCCACGGCGAATAAGGATTTCACTGGCGCGCAGAACCCGTTCCTCCGTGCCTTCGGGCAGGACGATGTGCTGCCGGTGTTTCTGGGCCATCTCCACCAGGTTGTACTCAAACATCATCGGGGTGACCCGCATGGATTTCACAAAGGAGATGCGGCTTTCCAACTCGGGTAGGTTGACATGGGCCTCGAACAACCCCAGGGCGGTGGCGATCTTGCGGTCGTTTTCCGGGGTGAGCATGGGGGGCACGGCACTGGCGTTCATGGCGGTGGTAAAGGTGTCGGTCTGCACGCTGACGATGGGCAAGGTTCCCCGGTAACTCAAGCCCTGAAGGAGTAGAGAGATTTGGGGGTCAGGGACAAAGCCGCCGGAAAGCAATAGTCCGGCGATACTCGGGTAGGTGCTGGAGAAGTTGGCAGCCAGGCTGCCGAGGATGATCTCCGAGCGGTCGCCCGGCGCGATGATCAGGTCGCCTTCCACCAGATGGTCGAGAAAATGGGGGAGGCTCATGGCTGCCACCTTGAAGTCCGCTACCCCCCGGTTCATCTCCTCGGGGTCGCCCATGATGATCTTTGCCTCCAGAGCCTTGGCGATCTCTCCCACCGTCGGCTTGCCCAAAGACGGCTCCTCCGGCAGGACATAGACCGGCCCGCATTCCACATCGCATTTTCCGCAGTCCAAGTCATATCCCTGGAGTTTTTCCCGCACCGTCTCCATGAGCCCCGGCTCCACCCGGTTGACCACGCTGGCCAGGATGGTGCAGCCTTTCTTGAGGAAGGATTCCTGGGCCACATGCAGGGCGTCGAGGATGTCCTCCGGGGATTTGTTATGGCAGTTTAAGAGCAGCAGGATGGGGCAGCCCAGGTTGTTGACCACCTCGGCGTTGAACTCAAACTCAAAGGGCAGGGAAAGCCCACTGAAATCGGTGCCCTCGCAGAGGACAAAATCGCACTGGGCCTCAAGATGTTTGTACTTGTCGAGAATGGTTTTGACGATCTGGTCGGTGCCGCCTTCGGCGGAAAGATGCTGGGCCTCGTCGTGGGACAGGGCGAACATCTCTTCGTAGTCAAACGCAAGGCGGTAGCGGGTTTTGATCAATTGCAGGTTGTTGTCCGCCACCGTATGCGAGGGGATGATGGGGCGGAAATAGCCGACTCGGCGCAGGCGGCGGGACAGCAGCTCCATGAGACCCAGAGCGAGCACCGATTTGCCGCTCTGGGGTCCGATTGCCACGATATACAGGCTCTGCGCCATGGATGTACCTCGCGTGGAATTATGTTGCCTTGGGGATTAGGCCTTTGGCTCCAGCAGCACCAGAATCTCGAGATTGGCCGAGCCTGGAAACATGTCCAGAGGGGCGATGCGCCGTACCTGGTAACCGTTGGCCTGCCACTCCTTGAGGGAGGACGGAATCTGGTCCACCCCGCAGAAGATATGGAGGACTTTTTTAGGTTTGCGCCGGGCCAGCGAGGCGATCACTCCAGGCAGCGTACCCTGGCGGGGCGGATCAAGGAGCATCACCTCATTGGGCATGGGTGGGGGGAGCAATTTTTCCAGATACCCGACGGTGATCCGGTGGGCGAGAAATTTGGTCTGGCCGCCCCGGTGCTTGTTCAAACGGCTGTTGGCCTCGGCGGCCCGGATGGAAGGACCTTCCCCATCCACGGCCAGCACCTGCCGATACGCGGGAGCAAGATAGTGGCTGAACAGGCCGTAGCCGCAGTACAGGTCGAGCAGCGACTGGTCCGGGGCCGGGGCCATTAGCTCTTTTGCCCGCTCCAGCATGGTTTCGACCATGGATTCGTTGATCTGGGAAAACGAGGTCGGATGGAATTGGTAGCGGCAGTCGCCGTAGGTGGCACTCAACTGGTCCGGGCCGAAGAGCTTTTTGAAATGCAGGGTCTCTGCGGGCCGCTTGGTTTCCAGATAGTAGTCGGACTGAGTGGGGTCAAGGTAGACAAAGGCTGCAGTGACGGCAACGGGAAGCTTCTGGAGATGCTCGCTCATCAGTTTCATTTTGCGGACCAGCGGCCCGTTCATCAGGTCCACATTGAAGATCACCGCCTGTTCCGTATAGCCGCCGCGGATGATGAGATAGTTGAGATGGCCGGCGATCAGCCTAAAGGCCGGTTCGCTCAGCTTCTGCTGGAGAAAGCGGTATATCTCCTCGTGCTCTTTGGGCTCCAGCGGTGAGGCGGTAAAATACTGTCGGTTCTTGGGCAGGGCGGCCTTGTCTCCCAACAGCAGATACAGGGTGGAACCGTGGAGGAAGGCTTTGCGTTTTGAGGTGGTGCGGTAGCCCCGGGCCTTGGGGGAGCGGATTACCGATTCCGGCTGGCCGGGTAGCCGGTGCTGTTTCCAGAAAGTCATCAACCCCTGGTCTTTTATCTGCAGCTCCATGGAATAATCGAGATGGGCCAGAGGAGAGCTGTAGAGGATGGCCTGGCCTTCCGGGCCAATGGTTGAGGGGATGAGCGGCTTGAGAAAGCTGGCAAAGGAGCGATCAGAGGCCGAGTCAGGCGCCCAGAACATTTGTTCCTCGGATTGTTCCTCCTGGGGCCTTCTGGCGCTTTTAAACCCACGATCTGGAGAGGAATCGGCGGCAGTCCGGCGGGTTTTTGGGCCGAAGGTTTTTTCTGGCCCTGATTTTCTCTTGCGGCTGGGTGGGCGCTCGGGTGCTGAGGTTCGCTTCCGGCAGGGCTCCTCATCGAACTCGCAGCTTTCCGGCCGTGGCCTTCTGTTGCCGGTAAACCCACGACCGGGCGCGGAAGCAGCCCCAGGTCTGCGGGGTTTTTTGTCGAAGGGGCTTGCTGACGGGGATTTTCTCTTGCTGCCGGATGGGCGATCAGTTGCCGAGGCAGGCTTACGGAAGGGTTCTTCCTCGGATCGTTCCGGCCGTGGCTTTCTGCTACCGGTAAATGCACGGCCAGGCGCGGAATCAGCGGCAGGCCGACGGGGTTTTCCGCCTACGGGCCTTTCTGACGGTGATTTCCTCTTGCCGCCGGACGGGCGATCACTTGCCGAGGCAGGCTTACGGAAGGTTTCTTCCTCAAATCTTTCCGGCCGGGGCTTTCTGCTCCCGGTAAATCCACGATCGGGAGTGGAATCAGCACCAGGCCTGCGGGTCTTTCTGCCAGAGGGCTTTCCAGACGGGGATGTATTTTTGCCGTAAGAATGGCGATCGGATGTCGGGCGAGTGTCCGGGCTGCTGCTTCGTGGGCGGGTTGGCTTTTTTTTGCTTACAGACAAGGGGTCACCAAGAGGAAAGAAGGGAAAGAAATAAAAAAAGTATACACGGCTACAGGAGATGCATAAAGCAAATTCGTCCCGAGTGGCATGGGCCGTAAGGGAGAGCAGGTGGCGTTGCCTGTGTTGTGGTTGCGTGGGGAGGGTCGAAGCATGGGCGGTCTGCGCACGGTTGGCTCTGTGGAACTTGCTGACAAATTGCGTTTTTTGCGGTATATACGCGTTCCGTGGGCCGGATTCCGGTAAACGTTCAGCAGCACCGCATCTGCTTTGTCATCGGCCTGCTTATGTGCAATATAGCACACTTCGCAGACCTCTTTCGCGCATCTGCGGCACTGCTGAACGTTTACAGTCCAGAGATTGAGCCACGTTTTTTTGTTTCGGGTGAACAATTGCGGATTCCATCCCGGAAAGCTACAGAGGAAAAAGAATCACATGAGCAGTATATTGGAAAAAGAAGTCAAACGCCGCCGCACCTTCGGCATCATCAGCCATCCCGACGCGGGCAAGACCACCCTCACCGAAAAGCTCCTGCTCTTCGGCGGGGCTATCCAGATGGCCGGGGCAGTCAAGTCGCGCAAAACCGACCACCATGCGGTCAGCGATTGGATGGCCATTGAGAAGGAGCGCGGCATCTCGGTGACCACCTCGGTGATGCAGTTCAATTATCGGGATTTCGAGGTCAATCTGCTGGATACCCCGGGGCATAAGGATTTTTCCGAGGACACCTATCGGGTGCTCACCGCAGTGGACAGCGCGCTCATGGTCATCGACAGCGCCAAGGGGGTCGAGGCTCAGACCGAGAAGCTCATGGAGATCTGCCGGATGCGCAACACCCCGGTGATCACCTTTATCAACAAGCTGGACCGCGAGGGCCTTGAGCCCCTGGATATCCTAAGCGAGATCGAGGAGAAGCTGCAGATCGAGTGCACCCCGCTTTCCTGGCCCATCGGTATGGGCAAGCGCTTCAAGGGGGTCTACAATATCATGCGCCAGGAGCTGAACCTTTTTACCCCCAGCAAGGACCGGCGGCCCCAGGAATCCATTATGGTCAAGAGCCTGGACGATCCTCTTTTGGATCAGATGCTGGGCAGCCAGGCAGACCGGCTCCGTGAGGACCTCGAACTCTTGGCCGGGGCGGCCAGCCCCTTTGATCATAAAGAGTATCTCAAGGCCAGTCAGAGTCCGGTGTTCTTCGGCAGTGCGGTCAACAACTTCGGGGTGAAAGAACTGCTGGACGCCTTTGTCGAGCTGGCCCCGGCTCCAGGGCCACGGCAGGCGCTCAGTCGCATGGTTTTTCCGGAGGAGGAGGATTTTTCCGGCTTTACCTTCAAGATCCAGGCCAACATGAATCCGGCCCACCGCGACCGGATCGCCTTTTTCCGCATCTGCTCCGGCAAATTCACCAAGGGGATGAAAGTCATGCACCATCGGCTGGGCAAGGAGGTCTCCCTGGCTAACGCCACCATCTTCATGGCCCAGGACCGCACCAACGTCGAGGAGGCCTGGCCCGGCGACATTATCGGCATCCACAACCACGGGACGATCAAGATCGGCGACACCTTCTCCGACAAGGAGGTGCTCAAGTTCACCGGCATTCCCAACTTCGCGCCCGAGCATTTCCGGCGGGTGCTGATCAAAAACCCGCTCAAGATCAAGCAGCTGAACAAGGGGCTGGTGCAGCTTGCCGAGGAAGGCGCGGTCCAGCTTTTCCGGCCGACCATGGGCAGCGATTACATCCTGGGCGCGGTGGGGGTGTTGCAGTTTGAGGTGACCATGTCTAGGCTTAAGGCGGAATACGGGGTGGACGCGGTGTACGAGCCGGTGAATTATGCCACGGCCCGTTGGATCGACTGCGAGGACCGCAAGAAGCTCGATGAGTTCAAGAGCAAGAATCAGGCCCATCTCGCCCTGGACGCCGAGGGGCATCTGGCCTATTTGGCGGAAAGCGAGTGGCGGCTGGGCAGGGTGCAGGAATTGTTCCCGGATATAGTCTTTCGCAAGACCCGCGAGCATAGCTGAGCGGCGGGTATAAGAAAGCCCCGATGAGGCTTCGCCGCTGAGAAGTGTGGGGACTTCAGGGTGGTGAAAAGCGGCCATCGGGGCGTGCTGGTATTGTCGGTGAAAGCGGCAGGGAAAAGCAAGCGGAAAAAAATGATTTTTTGCGTTGGGCGGGCAGGGCCGGTGTTGACTGGGCAGGGCAAAGAAAGGTATCCTTAAAACCGCAGCCAGTATGTCTTTTGAGAGCGCCTGAGCCGTGGGAGTTGCATAAAGAATGGAAGATTCCGACGTTGAGATTGTTCAAGAGCCGGGCGCGGTCAGCCGGATCTTTGAGCTGATGCTGGAGCGGCGCAAATCCTTAAGCATTGTCCAGCACGGGCATCGCAGCGACGCCTGGGTTGTTAAGGCCTCGCCTTCGCGGTTGATCCTGGCCAAACGGGATAAAGCCTCGAAATTCACTCCCGATGCGGTGGAGTTTCAGTTCCGTGATGTGCTTGGCCGGAATATCGTGGGCAAGAGTAGGATTCTGCGGCTCAAGGATGACTATTTGGAGCTTGCTCTCCCGGCGCAGGTTATGATCATCCAGCGTCGGCATGCGTACCGGGTTGTGCCGACGGCCGACAGTGTCGCTATCTTCCAGACCGTGAGTAAATGGATTCTCTCCGGTAGGATCGAAGATCTAAGCGGTAAGGGAGTACTTGTTCGCCTGCCCCAGGCAACCCCGGTTGTTGTACCCTGCGATATCCAGGCGGTCTGCCTCCAGCTCAACCATGCGGTGCCGGTAAGCGAGTTCGTAGCGGCGGGAACGATAGAGAGCTTTGTGGTGAGGTTCAAAACCGCGAAGATTGTCCGAAAAGCCGATAACGGGACAACAAAATTCGCGACCTATGGCTTGTTCTTTGAGCCGACCATTGAGATTGAGCGGCAATTGGCCCAGATCATTTTGAGCTTTGAACGGGCCGCCCGTCTTAAAGGGCTTACCGCCTAAGCCGCTGGAACAAAAAATAGTATTGTCTTTGAACTTGGCAAAAGCGGCATAAAGAGCCGTAACGGAATAGTTAAATGAGCAATGATTTTTCAGTAACGGCTCCTAAATCCCGTTATTCCGCCTGATACCCCGCCTTGCGCAGGTAGTATTCGTAATCCCCTCCGTAGGACCGCAGCTCCCCGTGATCCACCTCCATGACCCGGTTCACCAGCGAGCGGAGAAAATGGCGGTCATGGCTGACCAGCACCACGGTACCGGCGAATTTTTGCAGCGCTCCCAGCAGGATCTCCCGCGATTGGATGTCCAGGTGGTTGGTGGGCTCGTCCAGGATCAGGAAGTTCAGCGGTCGGGCCAGGAGGGTGGCCAGCACCACCCGGCTTTTTTCGCCGCCGGAAAGCAGCTTAATCTGCTTGTCCACCGTATCGCCCTGGAAGAGAAAGGCGGCGCAGAGGTTGCGGATGGTGCCGATGTTGGCTTGGGGCAGGGCGTCCTGCACCGTATCAAAAACGGTCCGTTCCGGGACCAGAACATCCATGGCATGCTGGCTGAAATAGCCGAGGCTGACGTTGGCCCCGATGGTGGCGCAGCCGTTGGTCGGCTCGGTCTGACCGGCCAAGACTTTGAGAAAGGTGGATTTGCCCGCGCCGTTGACCCCAACCACCGCCACTTTTTCCCCCCGCTGGATCACCCCGGAGATGCCGGAAAACACAGGCCTCTCCCCGCCGCCGTCCAAGGGCCACGCCTTGGCTAAATCCTCCATGCGCACCACATCGTCGCCGCTGCGGGGCGGCTCGCTGAATTCGAAGCTGATCAGCCGCTGTTCCGGGGGCAGCTCGATGCGCTCGATCTTCTCCAGCTTCTTGACCCGGGACTGGACCTGGGAGGCGTGGGAGGCGCGGGCTGCGAAGCGGGCGATGAAATCCTCCTCCTTGGCCAGCATCTCCTGCTGGCGGCGGAAGCTGGCGGCCAGCTGTTCCCGCCGGATTTCCCGCTCGCGCAGGTAGAAATCGTAATTGCCGCTGTAGGTGGTGATGGTGGCGTTGGCCACCTCGATGATCCGCGAGACCAGGCGGTTCATGAAGTCGCGGTCATGGCAGGTCATGAGCACCGCGCCCTTGAACTCCTTGGCCAGCCACTCCTCCAGCCAGACGATGGACTCCACGTCGAGATGGTTGGTGGGCTCGTCCAGCAGCAGGACATCGGGGTTCATGGTCAGGATGCGGGCCAGGGCGATGCGCATCTTCCAGCCGCCGCTGAACGATTCCACCGGCCGGTGGAAATCCTCCGGCCCGATGCCAAGTCCGGTGAGCACGGCCTGGGACCGGGATTCCAGGTCGTAGCCGCCGCGGTGCTCGAACTCCTCCATGGCGTCGCCGTATCGCTCCAGGAGCGCGGTCATGGCCTCGTCTTCCATGGGCAGGCCCATGGCCGCCTCCATCTCCTTAAGCTCCTCGCCCAACCGCACCACCTCGCCCACCGCAGCCATGGTCTCCTCCAGGGCCGAGCGGCCGGACATCTCGCCCACTTCCTGGGAAAAATAGCCGATCACCGTTTTTTTGGCGCAGGAGATTTCGCCCTTGTCCGCCTCCTCTTCGCCGGTGATCAGACGGAAGACGGTGGACTTGCCCGCGCCGTTGGGGCCGACCAGGCCGGTGCGTAGGCCGGGGAGTATTTGGAGGCTGGCGTTGGCAAAAAGGATCTGCGAGCCATGCTGTTTGCTGATGTTGCTGAGGTGTATCATCTTGAACTCGCAAGAAAAGGAAAAAGGACGGATGTCCGGTGGGTATATCCACGAAAAAACGGCATTTATAGCATGATGGGAGTGGTGGTGCAACTCTATTCTGCCGCAATTCGTAAGGCTCTGGCGCCTGGCATTGTCAAGGGTGGGTGGGTCTGCTATGATGCGCGCAAGGAGCAGGGTGCAATGCGCCCCAGAGCAACCAAAGCAGAATGGAATTTTCA
>JAPLJH010000064.1 GCA_026388695.1 Deltaproteobacteria bacterium
AGGATGGCAAAAATCATCTCCTGCTTGCGCATGGCGCTGTATTCTTCAATACGGTAATCCTTGGCGAGCTTGGTCAGCTCGGTGATTTTCATCAATTTAAGTTCAGATAAGTTCATACAATCCCTTTCTCCATCTCCCGTATACTGCTCTCAATATGGTATAGTTTGAACTGCGGCTGCCCCAGGCAATCTTTAAATTATTCAAAGAATTCAAATCAGACATGACTAGAAGACGTGAACAGCAGGATTTTGGTGACCGGCTCCATCACAACAGAAAAAAATCTGAAATGAAAAATTTTGAAATGTTTCCGTGTAATCATGGAAACACCAGGAAAACCACCACGATCTAGCGGACGGATACACCTGACGTTTTTTTGACGGAGCGGAAATTTTACAGAGAGCAATATGTGAAATTGGACAGATTGTTTTCGAGAATTTGCTTCGGAGGCTGATATATATTCTCGGAGTATCTTGATCTTAAGCTTTTAAAAAAGGAAGGATATACACATGATTTCTTCGTATACGATGCGCAATACTATTGGCTAATCCCCTTAGTGTCAACATTTTTTTCGTAAATTTAAAATCACCATAAAAAAACTACTGATTATTTTTTTCACTCACTTTCTCTTGCCAACATCTGATACTATTTGTATATTGTCAAGTTTTCTGCCCCGGTCGCACAGAGAACCGGTATTTGCCGGCAACAGAACAAAAACTTTGAAACCAGGAGAGGTTAGCCCGTGCCTGCCGACATAAAAGCAAGACTACTCGAAGCCGGAAAAGATGAGGGATGTGTCACCCTCAGCTTCTTGAACGACCTGATTCCCGAAGGCAAAGACGCTGATGCCATCGACGGAATTTTCGATTTTCTCAACGAGAATAATATCGAAATCGTCAGCCAGGAGAAATCCGGCAAGAAGAAAACTCTTGATGGCAAGAGCTGGGAAGGCAGCGGGGATGGCCAGCACGACGAACCACCGCTGGATGATGACGACGACAAGCTCATGGACGCCGCCGCCCTTGTTTCCAAGGAGGACAGCCCGGAGCCCGAAGAGACAACCACCACTTATCTCCGGGAGATGGGCAAGTTCGAACTGCTCACCCCGCAGGAAGAAGAGAAATACAGCAAGACCATCCGCGAAGGCTTTGACGGAATAATCCGTGCAGTTCGCCTGAACCAGCATGGAACCGAAGAACTGGCCCAACTTGTTGAACGCATTGACCTGTGGGAAAAACGTGACCCGACCCTGAAACCTAAAAAGCAGCATCTCAACTTTATGATGCGGGCGATTGTCAAGGCTTGCGAGATGCATCCGCGCAACAAAAAACTTCAGGAAATGCATTGCAAGCTGGAGATGTTCCACCGCTCCATCGAGGTTGCCAAGGATGCCATGATCAAGGCCAACCTTCGCTTGGTGGTCAGCATTGCCAAACGATATATGCACCAGGGCCTCACCCTGGCCGACCTTATCCAGGAAGGCAACCTCGGCCTGATGCGAGCAGTTTTCCGCTTTGACTACACCAAAGGCAACAAATTCAGCACCTATGCCAGCTGGTGGATCAGGCAAGCGATCACCAGAGCCATTCTGGATAAAACCAGAACCATCCGACTGCCGGTGCATTTCCTAGAACTTAGGAGTCAATTCTTCAAGGCGTTTTACTCGCTCCTCAAGGAATTGGGCCGCGAGCCGACCCCCATCGAAATTTCCGAGAAAACCGGATTGCCGATGGACAAGATCCTCGCCATCCTGGAGGCATCCCGTGAGCCCATCTCCCTGGAAACCCCGGTGGGCGACGACGACAGCACCCTTGGCGATTTCCTGGAAAACCAGGAATCGGTTTCCCCCTACGAAGCTGTGCAGAATCAGCAGCTTTCCGACCGGGTTACCAGCATCCTCAATACCCTAAGCACCCGGGAAGAAAAGATCATCCGCCTGCGCTTCGGCATTGGCGAAGACGCAGAATACACCCTTGAAGAAATCGGCAAGCGGTTCAACGTGTCGCGGGAACGCATCCGGCAGATCGAGAAAAAAGCGCTCAACCGCCTACGGCATTCAAGCAGACGGGAAAAGCTCAAACATTTTCTTGACTAAGAACCACCGACTTAAGTTTTTCACTGTTGCACATACGACAACACGCTGAGCAATAAGATTCGCCAAGGTTTGCCGAACATTTTCCAACCGAAAGGCCGCAGACAAAGCCCATGCTGCCCCAGACAAACCGCAACCCGCTCCTGCCGTCACTCCTGGCCTTTGCCGCCGGAGCCATGACCGCAGGGGCCGACTGGCTACCCACCATTACTTTCCTCTGGCTGCCCACCGCCCTGTTCGCGGCACTGGCCGTCCTCGCCCTGCTCCGATGGCCGCAGGCACAAGTCTGGCTCCTGACCCTGCTGCTCCCCCTGTTTTTTCTCTGCGGTCTGCTGTACACAGAATCATTTCTGGCACCGAACCTACCTGCCCACCATCTCGTGCGCCTCATCCCGGAAAAACAGGATGCCAGCCTGACTGGGAAGTTGATCCAAAAACCTGTTTTCAAGAATGGCAAAACCTATCTCATTCTCGAAACGGACAGCATCCTGCTTCCGTCGGCCCAAGCCCCCCTTGCCACAACTGGCCGCGTCACGCTCACAATCAACGTTCCCCTGCTCAAGGGTCTCGTTCCCGGCCAAGACTATCTGGTGCGCGCCCGACTTTCCCTGCCAGACAAGCTGGCAACCCCAGGCGTCTTTGACTATGCCGGATATCTTGCCGCCGAAGAGATCATGGTCAAGGGCTGGGTCTCCACCCCCATTTTCATCCAGCCCATCTCCTCCCTTGCCGCCAGCCACACTCTTCTGCCCGCCCCCTATTTTCTTGAAAGATTCCGGCAGCAGTTCGAGGCCTTTCTCCATGCAAACCTTACCCCAGGCAACGCCGGGCTGTACCAGGCCCTCCTCATTGGCGACTCGAGCGGCCTCTCCCCGGAAGTCTCGGAGATGTACCGGGCAACCGGCATCATGCATATCCTGGCCATTTCCGGGAGCCATCTTGTGGTCGTGGCCTTCCTGACCACGATTTTCTTCCGTTTTTTGGTCAACCGTTTCCCTTGGCTACTGCTCCGCCTATCTGCAACCAAGATGGCCCTGGCCCTTGCGTTTCCCGTGCTCTTTCTCTACACCGGCTTTGCCGGTTTTCAGCCCCCGGTGGCGCGGTCCTTGATCATGACCGGCGTTTTCATCACGGCCATCCTTATGGATCGCCAAGGGTCCGCGACCATTTACCAAAATTCGTTATTCCGTTACTGTTCGGGGTTCCTGGGGAGCATTGAAAGAAGCCATCAAGAAAACGGGCTGGTCCAAGGGCGAGGTTGCCGAGTTCCTGGGGGCCTACCCTTCAACCCTCCGAAAATGGGAGCAGGGAGAAAAGCCAATCCGCCCTGCTCACAAAAGGGCGCTTGCGTTTTTCCTGGGGGATTTCCCCGGAACAAACCGCCCCCGGCCTGGCCAGGAGGATAACCAGCCGGGGGCACACATCCGCTGAGGAGAGGCAGCGGAATTTCTACGGGTGAAATCTTCCTCCATCGTCAAGCCATTGCTGGCACGTCACGCAATAACAGCAACCAGGAGCAGCAACACGGCGCTTCTCTGGTATCGGGTCTCCACACTCAAGACACTCAAGCAGCGACTCACCTTGCCTATGCGCGGCTCCGGCAACGTGCTGTATCGCCGCCGAGAGCAACCGGGCTTGCTGGTCGTTGGCCAGGTCGATTTCGTCACTCATCATCGGCCCTTGATAATCAGGTTGATGGTGCGTTCGTCCACGCGGCCACCTGCCGTGGTGATCTTACAGGAAACGGTTTCCGCCGCCCCACCTTCCGTGCCTCCTGATACCCACGCCGTGACCACGCCCCCCGCTACCGCGTCGCTGGCCTTTGTCAGCCCTGCCGATACCGTGATTACCTTTGATGCAATCGTGTCGGCAATTGCGGCCAGGTATTCCGTCCAGTCAAACGAATAATCAAGGGTGGCTGCCGGGTCTTTTTGGATGCTTGGTATTCCCTGCTGATTCAGCACAAATTTTTCCATTATGCCACCTTCAAAAGTCTGTCCTGGGGTTCCAGGGTGATTGATCTGTTTTGGGCCGGGATGAGACAGCGGCGATCCTGGGAAATGATCGAGAACATGCGGCTCTGTGACTGGATGGTCATCGTCCTATTTTGTGCCGTGATTTTCCACGCCCTATCTGGGGAGAAAGTAATGGCCCCGTCAAATACAACCAGGCATGTGTCCGTTGCTTCCAGAATAGCTATCTGCCCGCCAACGATCACCGCTACCTGTGCCGAAACGGTGTCAATCCCCTCCTGCGCAGATATTGCAACGGGTATCACCGCTTCCGCTGCAGCTGCCGAACCTGCGAAGGTGTCCTGACTCTCCACCACACCAACGGTTGCCGTAAGGATGATGCCGACCGCCGCCGCAAGGGAATCTGCTTGTTCTGTTGCTGAGACCTGGGCCGTGGTTCCGATCCCTACCGACCCAGAAAAATAATCTGCCGCCTCGGTTGCCGAGATCGTTCCAGGGATGACCAGGGTAATCGCCCCGGCCAACACATCAGATGCCTCCGATGTATCAAGAGCCGCCGAAACAACCCCGCCCCAATTTGCCGCGCCTGAGAATGTGTCTGGATGCTCTGCCACACCCACCGTGGACAGGAGGACCACAGACGCTGAGGATGAAGCCGTGTCTGCCGATTCCGTTGCGGCCATCGTCACCGGCACGGCCAAGATGATGTTCCCGGCCAGAGTGTCCGTGGCTTCGCTTGCCGCCATGGTGCCGGTTAAAATCACCCCGGCAGAAGCGGCCACGGTGTCGGCCGCATCAGAAACAGCCATCGTGCCAAGAACCTTCACCAGAGCTGAGGACGCAACCGTGTCAGGTGCTTCCGTGGTGGCCAGCGTCGCCCCTACGATCACCCCGGCTGTGCTTGCGAACGTGTCGCTGGCTTCGGTGGTTGCTAGGGCAGCAGAAACCCGGACAATGCCTGCCATGGCCACCGTGTCTGCGGTTTCTGTCGTGGAGAGCGTGGCCCCCACGCCAAGAGTAACCGCCACGGCCAGCGTGTCAGACGCCTCTTGTGCGGCCATGGTAGCAACAATCGCAGAGGTTATAGTTACCGAGGATGTGAGAGTATCTGCGCCCTCTGTTGTCGCCAGGGACGCCCCGACAATGATACTTGTCGAACCTGATAGCGTGTCCGCCGCTTCGGTGGTGCCGAGTTGGGCCGTGACACCAAGGGTGACGGTTGACGCAAAGGTGTCCGATGATTCGGTGGTGGCCAGGGCAGCCGTGATCGTTCCGGGGGCAGCGCCCAACACCAGCGCCCTGACAACTGTGCCAACCTCGCCCCTATCGGTAAGGTTGGCGGTGCTAATCCGTTCGTTAAATAGCTTATCTTCGGAAAAGAATGCCATTATTTATCGATTATATCCATGCTCCCGATTACAACCGGGGCTGTGGTATTAGCGGCCAAAAACAGCAGCATCAAGCAAGCATCCGCTGGTATTTTTTGCAATCCCAATGCGGCCCAATCCATATTTATCCCGATGTTTGCGCTAATAACCGGAAATTCCACAAGCCGTTTTAGGATTGTCATTCCGAATGTGCCAGAAGTCCACGTAGCGCTTGTCACAACGGACGTTAGCTGGCTTATACCTATATCCCCAGCGGTAAACGGGACCGGCTGCAACTGACCAGCAACAGGGGCAGAAGTAACCGCCGCGATAACACCAGATTTCGCCGCACTTGCCGTGTTAAGGTAATTGGCGGTGAGCGTCCCAGATGCCGCCCCAGCTACCACAAACTGCTCTACGAACAATTCGCAATCAATCCCTGCATCCGTTACCCTCGCCGGTAAAGCCCCCGGAGTGGTGACAGTGTATGTTCCGGCGGCAAACCCCATACCAGAGCAGGACCACAATCGGTCAGCCAAGATAATAATACCGGGCTGGGTGCAGCCGATCATGGCACGGGCAATCCTGTTTTGTACCGAGCCATTCACAAGCGGGATTGCCCCAGCCGTTGCTGAAGAACAGGTATACCCAGACCCGGCGGTATATGCAGGAGACGCAACACCGGGACCGGGTGATCCTGTAGCCATCCAACCACTCTGAAAAGATCCTGCAACCTTGGGGGCTGTGAATATTTTTCCGATATTGATATCCTGGGCCGATGCAAGTCCGCTGGCAATATCGTCAACCGTTGTAATGGCCATTTTCCCCCCTTACGCCGCGTGGGTGATGGTTGCCGCCGTGACCTGCACCGTGTTCCCGCTATTGATGCTGGTGGTGCCAACGATAATGTCTGAGGCGCTGGTGCCGACGGTGAGCGCGGTAGCCACAACAGCGTCGGCACTGGTACGAAGTTCCGCCTTTGCCGCCGTGCCGGTAGCCGAGGCGACGGCTGAAAGGGGAAGCCCGGACATGGTAAGTACCCCCGCCGCTGCCGCACCGAAAGCCGATGCGCCGAGGGTGATGGTTGCCAGTACGCCAGTAGCCCCAGAAAGTGAGCTGGTGCCGATTACCAGCTTTCCAGTGGCCCCGATTGCCGTGGTGATTGCGTCCATGCGTGTGTTTTTCAGGGTGCTGCTGTAAGAAATTGCCATTGTGTTGCTCCTTTATGATTGTTTGAACACGCCAACAGCGTTAAGGGTGGCAACCACAATGGCAATTGCCTTTTGTACCAGCGGGAGCAGTTCGGTTGCCCCGCTTCCGGTTGCTTGGACGATCTGCAATACCATGTCAGTTTTCGCCTTTCCCGCCCCACTCATGGGAATAGCCTCTTCAATCGCGGTTATTGCCTTAATGATCGCCGGGATCAAACTTAGGATGGTAATAATTGTAGCCATTTTATTTCTCCGTGCAGGTTATGGTGATAAAGGCCGTCGCCAGCCAGGTAAAGTCAGTCACCGACTCCGGTAGCTGGCTCAGTTTCAGGCTTGGATGGCAGGCCCACTCGCTTGCTGGTGGCTGCCGTGAAAAAGGTATTGAGCAGGCCGAGCACAACAGCAATGCCGCCGGCAAG
>JAPLJH010000020.1 GCA_026388695.1 Deltaproteobacteria bacterium
TTATAACCTCTTTTTCAAGGATTCGGTCAGGAAGGATCTGGATTCCATCCCAAAAAACGACCTGCGACGGATCATCGAGCGAATAGAAAGCCTTGCCGCAAATCCCCGGCCCCTTGGTTGCGAAAAACTCTCCGGCCAGGAGAAATACCGCCTTCGCCAGGGAAATTACCGCATCATCTATTCGATACAAGACACGCAACTGACCGTTTGGGTGGTCAAGGTCGGCCACCGCCGGGAAGTCTACCGAAGCTAAATTTTCTCGCCTCGCCACTCCTCCTTTTTCTGAAAAACCCTCGCCCGCGTCTGGGGCGAAGACGGGAAAAGTAGGGGCACTCCCCTAGTTTCCTCTACCGAATCAAAGAATCAGGGAATCAGGGAATCAGGGAATCAGGGAATTATCCCTACCTTCATCTTGGAACCACAATGAAAAAAAACTTTAAGTTGACCCACCCAAATATCAAAGTTCCAAGGCTGGTTGAAGCCATCAAATTTGAAGTGAGAAAATATTTAAAGAGAGAACGGAATAAGCCGCTTCCCGATACGGTCGATTTTTGGGATTTTGACTGCCGGTTCGGGGCGGATGAGGAAAGCGCTGAGGTGATTCATGTGTCCGCCATCAACAAATCCATTGATGAGGCCGAAGCGAAACAGTTCGCATCCTTTTATTTGGAAATTCTGGCCAAACCGGGTCGTCGCACCAAAAAGCCTGTGGAAGAGCCGCAAATAGACGGGAAAGAAGAAGTGTAGAGAAAGGAGGACACGATGAAGATCGATTGGGCTTATCTGCGTAAGGGCTGAACCTCCTGCCGGAATGCTCAGGAGGTTCTTGAGCGGGAAAAGGTGGTGCTTGGCGAGGTGGTGGACGCCCGTACAGTGCGGCTGGATGACGCGGCGGCTTGGGAGTTGCTGCGCCAGGCGGCGAAAATCACCGTGGCCAAGGGCAAGACGGTTTCAACGCTGACTCCGCAGCAGGACGGGAAGGACGCGATCCTCAAGCAGGTGATGGGGCCGAGCGGCAACCTCCGCGCCCCGACCCTGCAGGTGGGCGACGCGTTTGTGGTCGGCTTTCATCTCGATTTCTACCAACAATGGTTGCAGGGAAAATAATCCCTTGCCTTCAAGTATCGGGGTCACACAAGTATCGCTGGCAGGTCTTGAGAAATCAGTTTTGGGGAACAGGGAATCACGGGTGCCAAAGGGAGATCAGTAAATCATATTGACCTGTTTAGCTAAATTGGTTATTTTAGCTTTATCAGGAGGTGGTCCTATGGAAATTACAGCCACGGAATTAAAAAACAGGTTCGGAAAATACCTTGATATCTCCAGGGTTGAGCCAGTGATTGTTGACAAAACCGGCAGAAAGACCGCAGTCTTACTTTCTTATGAGGAATACAAACGCCTCACTGAAATGGAAGACGCCTACTGGGCACAGAAGGCTCTCGGGGCAGAACAGGAAGGGTATGTCGGGACGGAAAAGAGTCTGGCCTCTCTGAAAGAGCAGCATGCTTAAACTCGATCTGACCAAAAAAGCCTTGGGTTTTCTCGAACAGTTGCCGCCGAAGCAGTTCCGGCAGGTGGCGAACAAGGTGTTCGGCTTGATGGAAAACCCGGAGCCAAACGATTCAAAAGCGCTGGTTGGTTACCCCTTTCGCCGTGCCGATATCGGGGAATATCGGATCGTTTACCGGGTGGAAGATGATATCCTGAAAGTGGCGCTCATCGGTAAGCGCAATGATGATGACGTCTATAGACAGCTGAAACGATAGCGAAAACTGGCGTCATCCCACTGTTTCACCCCAGCCAGACAACGCCGACACATGAGTGTTGCACGCCGGTCACCCCCACCAATACCTCTGAAACCTGACTCCCCTGCGCAAATGAGATCAGGCTCCATGCAAGGATGCGCGCATGACATCCATCCTCCAGTGCCCTGTTTGCCGAGAACCGCTGCTTGTAACCGCAACCGGCTACCAATGCGCCGCAAACCACAGCTTCGATGCCGCCCGCCAGGGGTATGTCAACCTGGTGCTTGCCCAGAACAAACATTCCAAAGAGCCGGGGGATGACCCGGAGATGGTCCTGAGCCGGAGACGGTTCCTGGACCTGGGGTATTACAATCCGGTCTCCGACGGGATCAACGAGGCCGTCGGTACCGTGCTGGCGGGGTTGGAGCGTGAAAACGAATGCTGCGTGCTTGATGCCGGTTGCGGTGAAGGGTTTTATCTCCAACGCCTCAAGGAGGCTCTGGCCCATACCCCTGAGGTGCGCCTCCCGATTACGTATCACGGCGTCGACGTGTCCAAGTTTGCGGTGCGCCAGGCCACCCAGCGCGACCGAACCATGGCGTGGTTCGTGGCGAGCATCAACGACCTGCCCTTTCTGGATACCTCCCTGGATCTCGTGCTCAATGTCTTTTCCCCGGCCAACATCCCGGAATTTTCCCGGATCCTCAAGCAGGGCGGCAGCCTCATCTTCGTCAACCCAGGGCCGAGACACCTCAACGGCTTGCGGGAGATCATCTATCCGGTCACCCGGGAGCATGCCCCCCCTGCGATCACCGAAAAAGCCGAAGCGCTTTTTGCCCCTGCCACCGTGGCGCGGATCACCTACCCGCTTGCGCTTGCATCCAATCAGGAGATCATGGACCTGCTGGCCATGACCCCCTATTACTGGAACATCGATCAGGAAACCAAGGGTAAGGTGGCGGCCTTGGACCGGTTGGAGCTGGAAGTGGATGTGGAGATTCGGGTCTTCAAGAAAAAGAGCGCCGCCAGGGGGTAAACGATCCGCTTCTTGCCCCGGACTGAATGCCCCCCATCAGCGGTGATGTTCGGCAATCTTGGCAAACATCTGCACCAGTCCCGCGCAGAGGGTGTAGATGGATTTGATATGGAGATTGGTGCTGCAGGAGGCGTCGAAAAAGATGGTGAGCTTGGAGTGCAGGTCGCCTTCCGGCCCCTGGTAGCAGATGAGCAAGGGGATTTTCGGTAAGGGATAGAGAATCAGAGCGATATCCGCCTCGTACCAATCAACAGCCTTCCCCATGAAAAGCCCGATCAGGTCGGTGAGCAGATCCGGGTTGGCGTCCGCCAGTCTCCTGAGCGGTTCTTCGCAGCGGCTGGTGAAGAGCCCCTGCCATTCGATGCCCCCTGGAATCTCCCGAAAGGAGATCCAGTTGCCGCTGATCTCCGCATGGGTTTTGTGGGTGATGTAGGAGAGTAGCGGGGCCAGGACCCAGGGGATGATATGGCATTCTGAGCTCATCCTGCCCCGGCGGTCCAGAACGAAATCCTTGCCCAGGGAGTTGACGACTATGCTCTCGCCCTTGACGGTTGCCCCGATCAGGGGCGCAACCCGCTCCAGATCCAGCGCGGCCATCTTGGCTTGCAGCTTGTCGATGAACTCCGCCTGATTTTCTTCCTTGAGTCCTGGCTTCTGATACCTCCCGGAAAATTCCGCCGCAATATCCTGATCCAGGTCCGGGCACTCACCAAGCCTCCTGCTCCCCGCCACGATTGCCGCGGCAAAGGCGAGGCAGGAAGGAAGCTGGCATTTGCCGCAATTGGATTGCGGCAGAATCTTATAAACATCCAGGGGGGTGCAGGCGGCTTTGAACATAATGGCAGGGTAATGAAGAAACAAAGAAAGAACGAGGAAATTCCCTAGCCCTTTTCAAATTTTTTCATCTTATCCCCGATCCGGGAGGCTTTTTCGCATTGGGACCCTTGCTTGGGATTGCAGTCAAGGAGGATGGTCATCACCTTGTCGGCTGTTTTATTGCAACCGGCGTCTTCCAGCCGTCCCAAAATATCGGACATCAGCTTGTTGAATTGCACACATTTTTCGTAATCGGAAGAAGCACGCTGGTGGAGGATGGCCGCCTTCTCCAGGTCTTCCTTGATATCTTTCGGGATTGATTGCGACATGTGGTCAGGTCCTTTGGGCGAAAACCAGGGACAGGTCAGGGGCAGATTCTACAACGCCATCTTTTTCGGTTACGGGCGATCCGATTTCTCCACTTTCTTCTGCCGCTCGGCCGAGGGCAACAACAGGTCCATGACCATGCCCTGGGTGGAGAGGATGAGCATCCGCGGCTCATCCTCGATCCTTACCGGCTGGGGCAGGATGTGCTGCTGGAGCAGCACCTGAACCTGTTTGGCCGTAAGGGTTACCCCCTTGCACTCCGGCTCGAGGACAAATTCACAGCCATCCTTCCAGCCCGAGCAGCCGTAGGCTCGCTTCCCTTTGACCACCTCCTTGCCGCAGAGCGGACAGCTGCCCCAGCGTGCGGTGTCTAGCCGGGCGGCAGTGCTGCTCTGAATGAGGGTGCGGATGTAACCGCTGATTCCGGCCATGAACTCGTCGGGGTCGAGCTGGCTGCGCTCGATTTTCTTGAGTTTCTCCTCCCACTCCCCGGTCATCTCAGGCGACTTGAGCAACGGGTCCAGAATAAGAGCGATGAGGCAGCGCCCCATGTCGGTGCAGCGCAGCTGCTTTTTATCGCGCTGGATATAGCCGCGGCTGAGCAGGGTTTCGATGATGGCCGCACGGGTGGCAGGGGTGCCGATGCCGCGCTCCTTGAGCGCTTCGCGCAAGGCATCGTCCTCAACGAATTTACCCGCCGCCTCCATGGCCCCGAGCAGCGAGTTTTCGTTAAAATGCTTGGGCGGGATGGTTTTGCCTTCACGCAGGGATGGCTCGTGCGGGCCGGTTTCTTCCTTGGCAAAGGCTGGCAGACTCTGCTCCTCGGCCGCGTCCTGGCTCTGCTTCTTGTTCTGAAAAAGCACGGTCCATCCGGGTTCGACGACCTGAGTCCCTTTGGCCTCGAATTTCATCCCGTTGCTGACCCCGTCCACCGTGGTGATATTTTTAACGCAGACCGGATAGAAGGCGGCGATGAACTGGGTGGTGATCGCCTCGTACACCAGCTGCTCCTGGGCATTAAGGCCGCGCGGCGCGACGCCGGTGGGGATGATGGCGTGGTGGTCGCTCACCTTGGTGTCGTCGATGATCCGCTTAGTGAACGGCAATTTCGCCAGGTTGAGGGGCGCAACATCTTCCGGGCGGAAAGATTTGAGCTGCGCCAAAATTTGAGGAATCCGCGGCTGCAGATCCTTGCTCAGGTAGCGGGAATCGGTTCGCGGATAGGTGACAAATTTTTTTTCGTAGAGATTCTGGGTGGCGGCAAGGGTATCGGCAGCCGAGAGCCCGTGCAACTTGTTGATTTCCCGCTGCAGGGTGGTGAGATCAAAGAGCTGGGGCGGCTGCTCTTTTTTCTCCTTTGCGACAATCCCGGTGATGGCAAAGGGCTGATCAATGATTTTTTCCAGCAGGGCCTGGGCCTTTTCCTGCTTTTCGAAACGCTTGCCCGTATACTTGAACACCACCTCCCGGTAGCGGGTGGTGAGTTCCCAGAACAGCTGGGGCCGGAACTGGAGGATGGTGTCGTCGCGCTCCACGATCATGGCCAGGACCGGGGTCTGCACCCTGCCGATACTCCAGAGCACCCGATCGTTGCCGCCGCCGATCCGACCGTGGCGCACGGTGTAGTACCGGGTGGCATTGAGGCCGACAATCCAATCGGACTCGCTGCGGCAGCGGGCTGCGGCATAGAGCGCATCGTAGTCGTGGCCGTCCTTGAGATCCTTGAACGCCTCCTGGATCGCGTCCGGGGTGAGCGAATTGAGCCAGAGGCGGCGGATCGGCTTATCCTCGCAGTTGCACAGCGCCAGGATGTAGCGAAAAATCAACTCCCCTTCCCGCCCGGCATCCGTGGCGCAGATAATCTCATCGGCCTGCTGGCACAGGGTTTCGATAACCTTAAACTGCTCGTCCACCCCGCGATTTTGAATCAGGGTGAGTTTGAATTTTTCCGGCACAAACGGGAGGGTTTCCAACGACCAGCGCTTGAGGGCGGGATCATAGTCCCCCGGTTCCTGGAGGGTGACAAGATGCCCGAAAGCCCAGGTGATCGCGCAGCCCCGCCCCTCGATATAGCCCTTCTTCTTGGCCTTGATATCGAGAACCTCGGCAATATCGCGCGCCACAGAGGGTTTCTCGGCAATAATAACTTTCATCGAACGATTTTCTCGCGGTCAATATGTTCTTCTGTTACAAAGGAGACAGCATGACAGTTGACGCCCCCCCGTACAGACCAGGCGCCGCACCCTAAACCGAATCAGCCGGTGACGCAAGGCGGGAAGTTCCTTGATATTCTGGCGACTCCCCAGAATACTTGATCATAGAACAACTACTAAGGTTTTCTTAACAGTTCAATGTTAAGGCATAAAAAAATTTTAGGGGTAATTGTCAATGGCCAGTGAAATTGTCATCTACCAGCAAGAGGGGCATGTCGTTGAAGTGCGTTTAGATGGTAATCGGGACACGATCTGGCTGAGTCAAAGACAGATGGGCGACTTGTTTGACAAAGATAGTGATACCATCGGGTTACATCTGAAAAACATCTACAAAACTGGCGAACTGGATCAAAATACAACTACCGAACAATCCTCGGTAGTTCGCCAGGAAGGCAAGCGTCAGGTTAAACGGGAAATCCTTTTTTACAATCTTGATACCGTTATTTCAGTGGGGTATCGGGTCAACTCAAAACGTGCTGTTCACTTTCGCCAATGGGCTACCCGTATTCTGCGTGAGCACCTGACCCAGGGCTGGACCCTCAATCGCCAGCGTTTTGAGGCCAACGCCCGTGAGCTTGAGGCTGCACTATCGCTGGTGCGCAAGGCAGCACAAAGTCCGGAACTGCTTATCGATGCCGGCCGGGGCCTGGTTGAGATCGTCAGCCGCTACGCACAAACCTTTTTGCTGCTGCAGCGCTACGACGAAGGCCTGCTGACCGCACCGCCTACCCAAACGGGTGGCGTTTTGCAGACGGTGACGGAGGCACGTGCTGCCCTGGCAGGATTAAAGACCGAACTGATCAGCCGCAAGGAAGCAACCCCGCTCTTTGCCCAAGAGCGGGAGAATGGGCTGGCCTCGTTGCTCGGCAATCTGGATCAGACGGTCTTTGGCGAACCGGCCTATCCCAGCATTGAAGCCAAGGCCGCCCACCTGCTCTATTTTGTCATTAAAAACCACCCGTTTGCCGATGGCAATAAACGCAGTGGGGCCTTTCTCTTTGTTGATTTTCTAAATCGCAATCATCGTCTGCTCAACGAACAGGGCGAGCCGGTGATCAATGATATTGGCTTGGCAGCGCTGACTTTGCTAGTTGCCCAATCAGACCCGGCCAACAAGGAAACAATGATCCGCCTGATTATGAATATGCTGGCCCATGAGATGGCAGCATAGCGAAATTCGAAAAAACCAGTTAACCCCATAAAAAACAGCAAGGTACAAGCAGACAAACCGTGAAAATACGCCCACTCACCCCGGAAAATTACCCCAAGGCTTCGGCCCTGTTGCGGCAGGCATTCCCCCGCAGCACCAAGGAAGTGCAACTGGTGGAAAATCTCCACAAGAACGGCAAACCGGTGCATGAGTGGGTGTGCATCCATATCAATGCGGTCATCGCCTATATCGCTTTTACCACGGCCTACAATGGCTCGGCTGCGTGCGGCCTGCATCTGGCACCGTTAGCGGTGAAGCCGGAGTTTCAAAGGCAAGGGATCGGCTCCGAGTTGCTGCGCTTTGCCCTACGGCAGGAGGCTATCAGGGATAAGACCATCTTTGTTTTGGGTGATCCCCGCTTTTATCAAAAATTTGGCTTTGCTCCCTGCGTCATGCCGATTTGTCCCTTTGACAAAAACAATGCCCATTTCCTGAGCCTGCGCAATAACACCGCCAGCCAGTTCACGGTGGGGTATGAGGCGGAGTTTGGGGCTAAGAGTTAGATTGGCATTTATGGCAGGAGAGGTGTCCCGGCGCTACTTCATCTTTGACCGCAGCTTGATCTTTTCTCCGGCAACCATGAAATTACCGCTGCCGAGATGATGGATTGTCCGGGGGTTTTTCACGGCGGAGTCGATCCAGGCCTTGACCACTTCAAGGACAAACAAGCAATACTTGGCCACCATCTCTGTATCGACCACCCGGCACTCAAGATTGGCAAAGCACTCCTCGATAAGCGGGGCGCCGACTTGCGTGGCAGGCCTAGCCGTGAGGCCAAACCGCTCGAACTTGTCTGTATTCGCCCCCGAGGTATTGCCGCACCCCACGACCTTTTCCGCTATCTCTACGGTGGGAATGTTGATGACGCATTCGTTGGTTGCCTGTAGCAGGCCGAAGGTATGGTTGCCGCTGATGACGCAACCCACCAGAGGCGGCTCAAACTCGAGCATGGTGTGCCACGACATGGTCATGATGTTTAAGCGTCCGTCGAGGGCAGTGGTGAGCAGGACAACCGGCCCCGGTTCGAGCAGGCCATAGACCTCGGACAGAGGAAAGGATTTTCTGGCCATGTTAGACTCCCTTGCAACAACGCCGCCCTTCTCCCTTCGGCAGGGCGGCGTCCCTGATCGTCCGGTTATTCCCGAACCCAAGTAAGTCGGATGATTTTTTCGCCATCACCGTAGGTAAAATCAAGCTCTCCCTGGTAGGCGTTGTTCAAGGCCTCGCCAATCCGCCGGGCCAGGTGGATGCCCGTGGTTGTTACGAGGGTGCGGCCCTCTTCCTCGGCAATGGCCATGAGCCGCTCCATGGGATGCGCCTTTTTCTCCTGGGCCTCCAGGTTGTGAATCAGGTTGGTGATCTCCTCGCGATGGGTTCCGTAAAATCCACCCCGGATTTCCAGGTAACCGGCCGGGAAATTATCCTTGATGCGCTGGCAGGCCGGACAGACGATGGCATGGGCATTGACCGCCGCCTCCCACCAGGCCCAACGGCCCTCCAGGAACACGGCCCCGCATACGCTGCATACCGTGGGCTCGGGCAACTTCCGCCGTTCATGATAGGTGTCATGCCGCTTTTCCTGAATCAGCCGATCCCTTCTCCCATATTGGCCTTTGTCCATACTGTTTCTCTCCTTGTCGTTTGCTGTTCACCTTCAGGCAGCATCACTTCCTGCAAGGGCAGACTGGCCATGCCCGTTTCGCTATAATGGTCCCTCCCTCTGTTTTTGTTGAGTCAGACTCCCCATGTTTAAATTATACATCCAGCTACCAGGTAAAACACAAGCTCCAAATCAGTTTTATTTACGCACCTCATTCCCTGCCATGCGGCACGGAATAACAGGGGTATCTTCCCATTTTTCCGCAGGAATACCCACTTGACATTCCGACAGACAATGGTCCATCATCATTAACATGACAGATAAACTTTTTTTGGGGAGGGACCTGCAATGGACATGACACAAGTCAAAGAAAAAGCGAAACAGCTTGGCATCCAGGTCGGCAAGATGAAGAAGGTGGATTTGATTCGAGCCATCCAGAGCAAGGAGGGCAATTTCCCCTGCTTTGAGACGGCAAAGGATTATTGCAGCCAACTAACCTGCGCTTGGCGAAAGGCCTGCCTCCCATCCAAGGAAATGGAGAAAAAACACGAACAGACCAAAAATCTCTACCTGAAAAAAATAAAGGCCGAGCTGGAAACCCTCACGAACAAGCTTGCCGATCTTAAAAAGAAATCGCAAAAAACCATGGGAGCAGGCAAGACAGAGGCACTGGCCGAGATCCACAAGCTCGAAAAAAAGATTGAGGACCTCAAGAAAAATGCCCATGGGCTTGCCACGGCGAGCGAAGATGCCTGGGAAATTACCAAGCAGGGGGTCGATAAAGCATGGAAAGGTCTGCGCGATTCAGCCAAAAAGGCCTTGGCGAAATTCAGCTGAGGGTTCGGTGGCGTGATGGGGTTTGGGGCCGAACCTCGACAAAAAATCAGCGCGAGATGGTGAAATCCCACCCCATTTCAATCGCCAGCCATTGCGGAAGCAGCATTCGTGAACGGGAAAAATCCAAGCCCGAGTTTTCGATATAATCCTGTAATGCCGTTGAAAACGGGCTGGCCGCCGTGACCACCGATCGGAGCATCAGCGGCGCGTCTGCGCTAGATTCCGGATCGTTTGCCACCTGGCAGGACTGGGGCTGCGAAGAGACAAAATGCGTGCGGCACACCACCGGCCGCACGGGATAGGCGCCACACACCCCATTGACATCAAGCGGGCAGGAATGGTCGTAGCAGGAAAGATCTGCCAGCTCGTCGATGGTGGACAACGGATGCCTGCCAGGTTTGGCATCGTCCCACGCATGCCATTGCTGGGTGCGCAGACGAAGGCCGCGTATCTGCTCTGCGGAGAATTCCCGCCTGATATATTGCGCCAAGGTGTGGGCCTCGGCACTGTTGGTAAGGATATGATACCGGCAACAGTGGCAACAGCCCGGTTTACAACTTGGCAAGATGCCCTCTTCGCACCGCAGCCGATCCAGTTCGCAGGCAATTGCCGCATCCAAAGAAGCATACACACCGATGACAAAATGCTCTTGCGGGGCAATGGGGATATCGGCTCCGAATTCCATAGTGTCATTACCGGAACAGCCATTTTCAATCAGGTTTATCATTCTTCCTTTTTTTGGGCAGGGACTTCAGACAGGGACAAGGCCATAAGTCCGATCAGCATGAGCCGACAAATTTATTGGCACAAACGTCCCACGCATCACTTGTAGATTCGCGTGCAAGACGCGTGCGACATTCTACCACCGCCGTTGCAGTTCTTTCGGGTGCATACGCATGTTAGCGGACCGCAGTTACGAACGGGCGAAGCCTCTTCCAATCTTCTCTTTGCACAGCCAGCGGCCTATGAGTATTGCGTATCCTTGCGCCGCAATGGTACACGGCGAATGCGCGGCTTCCATTCGGGAGAATTCTTCCACCGACCGCTTCAACTTCTGAGCGAAAGGGACCGCACTCCATGGCGAACCCGCGAAGAATCGTGCGGTACGCACGTTCACCGAGTCCGACGACAACCTTTGGATGAACGATTTCAATTTGGCGGCGAAGGAAGTTCGCACAGTTAACGAACCAAGACGCACTGACCTTTCCTTGAAGCCCGCCTTGAGCATCCTTCAAGCAGAGAATCGCGTTGGTAAAGAAAGCAACGTCGCGACCGAATTTGGAGCCTGGTTCTCCGATCAAAATTCCGGCAATACCGACCAGTTCCACAAGCGCAAGATTCGTCGGATTGCGTGGCCCTTCGCGCCCTTCACGACGAACGAAGTACGACGTGTCACCCCAGTCTTGGCCGACAACCATCAGGGACGCATCGAGGTTCCCCTGCCAGAGCGACCACGCACCAATATGTTCCGAATCGAATCGACCGCCGTTGACATCTGCGGGGTTCGTCAGTCCGCAACAGAGATGACATGCCTTTCTGTCGGCAACCACTTGGGCGTAGGGAGCTGTCCTCTTCATCACCTGGATCCGGCTAACAAGTTATCCTGCGAATATGGCTATCATGCCGAAAATCATGATAGCCAGAAATATAGGCAAAAAATGGCAGGAAAAAATACGCTATTGGTCGCCCCAACACACGGAACTTTCGCCGTCTTACTTACCAAGCCCCACAAGCATCAGCAACTCATACGAAAGCGCAGCAACCAACCCGGCGGCTGGAAGGGTCAGAACCCAGGCCATGACCATGCTCTGCGCCACACCCCAACGCACTGCGGACAGCCGCTTGCTGGCGCCCACCCCGAAGATGCTGCCGGAGATGACGTGGGTGGTGCTCACCGGCATGCCAAAATGGCTGGTCACGAAGAGGACGATGGCGGAGGAGGTCTCGGCGGCAAAGCCGTGCACCGGCTCCAGCCGGATAATCTTATGCCCCATGGTCTTGATGATCCGCCAGCCGCCCACCGAGGTTCCCAGGGCCATGGCGATGGCGCAGGAGAATACCACCCAGGTGGGAACCACGGGCTCGGGGATCAGCCGGGCGCTTACCAGAGCCATGGTGATGATACCCATGCTTTTTTGGGCGTCGTTCAGGCCGTGGGTAAAGGCCATGGCCGCGGCGGAAACAATCTGTAGGTTGCGGAAACTCGCGCTCACCCGGCCGGGATGCACATGGGCAAGGGTTTTGAAGATAATGCCCATAAGAATAAAGCCGATGATAAAGCCCATGGCAGGAGAACCAACCAGTGGGATCAACACCTTATGGACAATCCCGCCCCACAGAACCGTGGGCAGCCCGCCGTGGATGATGGCCGCCCCGCACAGACCGCCGATCAGGGCGTGGGAAGAGCTGCTGGGGATGCCGTATTTCCAGGTGATCAGGTTCCAGACGATGGCGCCGAGGATGGCGGCCAGGATAACCACCTGGAAGGCCTGCTGGTTTGAATCAAGCTCTTGAGGGTAGGCCTTTTCCAGCAGGGCGCGGTTGGTGTTGGCCAAATCTTCCGGTTTCAGCTTGGTGGCATCCTTGATCTTTGCCACCGTCTTCTCCTTGAGCGCGACCCCGGCGAACCGCTCGGCGGAATAGAGATCGGCTTGGGTGATGGCGCGGTTCAAGTCAGCCACCATGGCACTCTGCAACTCCGGGGAGGCAGCGGTGCCCACGGTGTATTGCTTGAGCAACCCCTGGGTTGCGGGAGAAAGCCCCGTTGCCAGATATTGGGAGACCGGATCAGCGGGATTTTTCAGCTTGGCGGCAAACTCTGCCGGCTGATGGATATCAACGGTCTGAAACCGCGCCGTATCGACCAGGCCGCTGGCAACCGTGATCGCCACCTGAGTGGAAACCAGGGCGCCGACGAAGTTCAGACAGGCCGCCATGACAATCGCCTTGCGCGGCGAGAGCACCCGGGTGGAGACCACTGTGGCGATGGCGTTGGCCGTATCATGAAAGCCGTTGATATAGTCGAAGGCCAGGGCACAGACCACAACCAGGGCGAGTAACAGCGACACACTAAGCATATTTCACAACCACGCTTTCGATGATGTGGGCGACATCTTCGCATTTGTCCACCGCCACTTCGATCCGGTCGTACACCGCCTTCCATTTGATGACGTTGATCGGGTCCGCATCCGGGGCATTGAGCAGGCTGGCCAGCGCCTTACGGAAGGCGGCGTCGTGCTCGTTCTCGATCTGGTGAATGCGGATGAAAAGATCCTGGACATTATCCCGGTTTGGCTTGGTGCGCAGCGTCTTGACCGTATCCAGCGTGGCTTCGGTGATCCGCACCAGCCGCACCACCAGCCCTTCCAGATCGGGGCGCAGTTCCTTCAGTTCGTAGAGCGCCATCCTGCCGGTGCAGGCCTCAATGCAATCGGTTATGTCGTCCAGCGCGCTGGACAGGGCGTGCAGATCTTCCTTGTCCAACGGGGTGACAAAGGTGGCATCGATCCGATTGGCCAGCTCATGGGTGATGTGGTCGGCCTCGCTCTCTATCTCCTTGATCCTGGCTGCGTGCGTGGCGAGATTGGCGAAGTCATTGACCAAGGCCTGAAATTCCATGGCCGCATCCACCGCGGCCTGCGCCTGTTTTTCTAGCAGCGCGTAAAAACCCTGCTTCTTGTTTAATCCTGGAAAACGCACAAGCTTACCTCCTTGCAAAATGAAAAAACAGGGCGATCACACACAGAATCGCCGAAAATAATTACTCCGTATATTGAAGCGTGATGATCACTGTCCGGTTCAGCGATCTTCCCTCGGGCAGGCTGTTGTCGTAGGGCGGATTGTTGGGTCCGTTACCCGTATGGGTTATGTTTGCCGCCGCGACAGCCTTGGCCTGGAGAGTGGTATCGTACACCGCCTTTGCCCGGCGGGCCGACAGGTCGATATTGTATTTTTCCGTACCGATGCTGTCGGTATGCCCGGCGATATCCATGGCCACGGACTTAAGCTCCGCCACCCTGGCAAGCACCCGGTTGACAATGACCTGATTGCGGTCCTTGAGTTCGGTTCGGTCAAAGTCAAAGAGGATCAGGCCGTATTTCTCCACCACCTTGTTCCCTGTTTTCTGGGCGATGCGCTCCTCCCGCCGGATAAAGTTGATGGCAATGGGGTTGCTGGCGGTGCTGAACACGTTGCCTTCCTTGTCTTTCACTTCAAGATCGGCGCTGAGCTGACCAAGGACGGCAAGATCACGCAGGCCCAAGGCTTCCAGGGCAAAGGCCACCTCCGTCGGCGGAACCCCTGCACCTTCCCTGGTGGCCAGCACCTTGTCTGCACCGCCCAACAATCTCAGCTGCCAGTGCGTGATTTCGATCTCGGCCTGTAGGGAGGGAGTAATCCGAATCTCCTTGGTGTCGGCCTGTTCCAGCATGTAAATGCTCTTGATGGTGTCGAGGATGGCCGGATGCGTGGCCAAGATTTCCACCCGCTGATTTTCCACGACCCCTTCCGGAACCCGGCTGGAACTGGGCACTGCCGGAAGATTCCGGGCCTTGATTTCCATGCGGGACGGGTCAATGCCCCATACGGACTTCAGGTAGGCGGCAACCGCCTCGGCCCGACTCTTTGCCAGGGCGATCTTGCCCTTTTCCACGCCGGTATTGGAGTTGCAGCCCACCAGGGTAATGCGGGCCTCGGGGTTGGCCAGCAGACGTTTGCCGATCACGTTCAAAACATGGTGGTGTTTCTCCATGGTGCCCGTGAGTTTTTCCTCGGCAAAGGACCCGGTCTCCTCCGCACTGGTCAGGGCGACGTATCGATCAGGGATGCGGCTTTTGCCCGTGTCAAAATAGACGTGGTTGAGCAAGGGAGAGCTGTCCACCATGGTGACTTCCTCGATGTTCACGGCGGCGGGCGCGCTGGCCAGCGTCCCGGTTGGGGGAGCAAGAAACCGGTAGGTGACCACATAGCGGTGGAAGATGGTGGTGGAGAATTTCTTGAGAATGGGCAGGAAATCGCTGGCCGAGTTGGCCTTGCGGATCATGCCGTTATGGCCCTGGGCAAAGGAACTCAAAAAGGTATCCAGGCCGGGCTTGTCCATATAGTCCACGGCATAGGCGGAGAAGTTGCTCACGCCCTTGGCCGCCAACGCCACCTCTTCACCCTTCACCTTGCTGTTGATGTCTTCCCCATCTGAGAAAACGATCATGAACTTCTGGCTGTCCGCAGGCATCTGGCCGATGATCTCCAGGCCCTTCTGCATGCTGTCATAGAGGTAGGTGCCGTCGGTGGTGGCAGGGAAAAAACTGCCCCGCAAAAATTGGTTCAAGGCCTGCGCCTCGTTTGCCTGAAAGGTTCGGGTGGAGACCCGGGGCTGCTTTGCGCCCGGGTCGACAAAGGTGACGACATGGACATTGTCGATGGGCCGGACCAGGGCGAGGAAGCTGTTCAAGGCGGCCAACAGGGGTTCCACCGCCTTGCGCTGCTCCATGGAATAGGAATTGTCCACCACCAGCACAATATTGAGGCCGATGTTCCGCTGCTCCTGGACATCTTCCACCGAAATGATCTTGGCTGTTTTTGGCCCTTGCTTGATGGAAAAATCCTCTTTCTTCAAGCCCAGGATGGCCTCCCCGCCCTTATCCTGAACCGAGACCAGCACCTTACCCTCTTCCAGGGCTTGGAAACTCAGTTTCGCCTTAGGGCGGAGGGCCTGCACCTCAAGAGCATCCAAGGCCAGGCTCGCGCCCGCCCAGGCAAAAACGACGAGAAACAAGCAAAGAAGACTAACGATCTTTTTCATGGTGTTGCTCCTGTGGCGGATGCGAAAGCGCATCACGAAGGCAAAGATTTTGCGAATTTTTTCTAAGCAAGAAGGACGCGGGCGGACTGAAGGCCCTCACTCGGGCGGCGTATCGGAAAGCCCCCTGCCGATGGCATATTTGATAAGATCGGCCACGCGTTTGATGTTGAGCTTCTTCATCATGTTGGCCCGATGGTGTTCAACGGTCCGCTTGCTGATATCGAGCTTCTCGGCGATATCCCGGCTCGTTACCCCCTCGGCCACCAGCTGCAGGATCTGCCTTTCCCGCGGGGTTAGGATCTCGCCAGAGCCATCATTCCGGCTGGTGCAGGCGGCGATGACGTCTTCGGGAAATTCTCCGGCCAGATTGGGGGAGATATACACCTCGCCCTGGCGAATTCGGGCAATGGCCGGGAGCAGCTCGGTATCGGAATCTTCCTTAAGCAGATAGCCGTCCGCCCCGGACGCAAAAGAGGAGCAGAGGTACTGTTCGCCCTTGTGCATGGTCAACATGAGCACCTTGATCTGCGGACAGATCTTGCGCACCTCCCGGATCGCCTCAATCCCGCGCAGGTTGGGCATGGAGATATCCAGGATGGCAAGATCCGCGGGCGTGGTTTTTAAAAGCTCGATGAGTTCCAAGCCATCGGCCGCTTCACCGACCACCTTGAGGGTAGGGTTCTCCTCGATCATTTTTTTAACCCCATGCCGGATCAGGGCATGATCATCAGCCAGCACTATACGACATATACCCATGACACTCCCCTTCCACGTCGGACCAGTCCGGAAAAATCACATTATATTCCCTGGTTATATACAGTAGTCGGCAATTTCCCGCAGTAAAATTTGCGCGTCTGACAAAGAACTGCAAACCAACGACTTACAGCCGAACAGCATGGGCACAGGCGGTGGCGTCGGTGGGGGCAAAGGCGTTGTATGCCAGGCTGATCCCCAGGGCAAAAAGGATGGTCCCCACCCCGATGGCTGCGCTGATCGCAACCGGAGCAATGAGCGCCAGCCGGATAAGCACCGTAGCCACCGCGTAGCCGGAGTTGCGAAAGGACACCAGATAATGGGCGCTGTACCGAAGCGAAATAAGCACGATGAGCACATCGCTGAAGATCAGCAGGGTATAGAAAGAAGCAAAGGCGTTTTCCGGCATCCCCAGGGTGAAATACCCCCACAGGTCCAGCAGACAGATGCCGCCGAAGGAAAACAGCAGGATAACGGCGATGAGCTTCTTGGCCAGAATAAAATGACTGCGAACCCTCTCATCCGCCGTGATGGGATGGGAGCATTGCGCCCGGTAGAAAAATCCCAGCACCGCAAAGATCAGTAGAGCGCCAACGGAGGTGGCGGCAAAATCCCCCAGGGCCGGTTGGATCTCGGCCCAGTTCAACGGCTCGCTGAAATGGGAAAAGGTCTTGAAGGTGTCCCGCAGGAGGATCAGGGAAAGAATCTCGAACTGCTTGCCCACCGAACGGGTCACCGAATGGGCAAGACTCAGTATCAGGCTGACCACCTCGATTCCCAAAAGCAGGTTGAAGGCATGCTCAATGGCAACAAGATGGCTACGGGAAAAGTGCGAGGCAAAAGGTTCAGGCAAAAAGCCGCGGCGGTTGAGTTCGATCACCACGATAGCGGAGATAAAAAAACTCACCAGCGCCGTGGCGAAGAACCGGAGTCCATCCTTGCTCTCCAAATGCAGCTCGATCCAGTCAAAAAGAAAACCCGCCCGTATCAAGAAAAAATCCATAGTGTCCGTCACCGCCTCCTGAAAATGAGAATACCTATAGCTCTATGCTACAAATCATTCCGCCTCCCTGCCAACAAAATCTTTGACTTACGCTGGCCCGATGAGCAATCATAAAAACAAGAGCTGTTCTTGGGCAGTCAATCCCATCCTGTTTTCTCTGAGGCGATTATGAGCGCGGAATCGATCCAGGCCATGCTCCGCACCATTGAAGAAGAATGCCACTTTACCGGCGGCATCACCGGTCGCTTCACCCTGCGCCAAGAGATTTTTGACGCCATGGCCACGGTGCGGCGCGAGGATTTCGTCCCAGACGAACTCAAGCCCTACGCCTACGACAACAACCCCCTGCCCATCGGCAACGGCCAGACCATCTCCCAGCCTTTCATCGTCGCGCTGATGACCGACCTGCTGGAGCCAGACCCGGACGACATCATCCTGGAAATCGGCACCGGTTCGGGATATCAGGCCGCTGTTTTATCGCAACTGGTCAGACGGGTGTACAGCCTTGAAATCATCCATGAGCTGGCCAAACAGGCAGCCCGGCGCTTGCAACGCCTGGGCTACGACACCGTGGAGGTCATTGCCTCCGACGGCTCTTTCGGCCTGCCGGAGCACGCCCCTTATGACGGGATCATCGTCACCGCTGCAGTACCACACATCCCCAAGGCCCTGATCGAGCAGCTCACGCCTTCCGGCAGAATGGTCATTCCGGTGGGTCGGCCCCCTCTGCCGCAAGACCTGCTGCTAGTGGAAAAATCCGGCGCCAAGATCACCAGCCGAAGCATTCTCTCCGTGGCTTTTGTCCCCTTCACCGGAAAAATGACGGACTGATCGCCCTGCCATCAACCGATTAGCCAAACAGCCCCACCAGAAAAAGACTCAGCAGCGGGAAATAGGTAATGAGACACAGACAGACCAGCAATATCGCCAAAAATGGCAGGGTGGCGGTGTAAAGCTCGGTAATAGGTCGATCAAAACGATAGCTGGCCAGGAAGAGATCAAGGCCCACTGGCGGGGTGCAGTAACCGATCTGGAGGTTGGTCAAAAAGATGATGCCCAGGTGGGTGGGATCAACCCCATAGCCTTGGGCAATGGGCACGATGAGCGGCACCACCAGCACCAGAGCGGAAAAGATGTCGAGCAAGCAGCCGACCATAAGGAGAAAGACGTTCAGCAGCAGGAGAAAGGTGTACTTGCTTGAGATATGCTCCCGGATCAGAGCAAAGAGCTTGGCCGGGATCTCCTGATCGATCAAAAAGCTGGTGGAAGCCATGGACGCAGCCAGCACCACAAAGATCCCTCCGAACAGGGCCATGCTCCGCACCACGATGGAGGGCAGCTGCGCCGGGGTGATATCCCGATGTACACACATCTCCACGATCAAAACGTAGAGAGCAGTCACCGCCGCCGCCTCACCCACGACAAAAAAGCCGCCGTAAATCCCCCCCAGAACAATAACCGGCAAGGGCAGCTCCCAGGCCGCAGCCCGCAAGGCTCGCCGTCTTTCCCCTGCCGGCACAGACGGGCGGGGGCCACGGGTGGCCGCACCCTTCCTGATGCTGTAAGCAGCCAACAGAAGCAGCATCAACAGGCCGGGCAGCATCCCGGCCAGGAAAAGATGGTCAATCCGGGTCTCGGCGATGACCCCGTAGAGGATAAGGGGGAGACTGGGAGGAAACAGCAGGCCCAGGCTACCGGAAGTGGTGATCAGGCCCAAGGAAAACTGTTCCGGGTAGCGGTCCTTGAGCATGGCCGGGAACAACAAGCCACCCAAGGCAAAGATGGTCACCCCGGAGGCGCCAGTAAAGGCGGTGAAAATCGAACACACCACCAGGGCGATCACCGCAAGCCCGCCGGGCAGCCAACCCAACAGTACGTTGGACAGGTCCAGCAACCGCACCGGCGCCTTGCTTTCGGAAAGCACGGTTCCGGCAAGAATAAACAGAGGCAGGGAGAGGAGCATGGGGGTGTCGGCCAGCCGGGACATCTCGATGATCACCACCGAGGGGTCAACGCCTGTGCCATGGAATGACAGCAAGGCCATGGCGGCCATCACCACAAAGAGCGGGACGCCCAACACGGCCAACCCGAGGGTTATCAGTTGCAGGAGCTGCATATCAAGACCTACGCCGACTCATCGGAGGCTCGGACCGCCTTTCCGGCCAGGGCGACGCGAAGGCTGCGTACGCTGCTGATCAGGAAACGCAGGACGATCCCGGCAAAGGCGATGGGGAAAACCAGATTGAGCTGCCAGGAGGAAAGCCCGGCCATCTCCTGCCCGTTGCCTTGGCCCGCTTCTTGAAGGACAAAGTCGGCAGCCACCCAGGTAAGCACCAGACACACGCCTGTGGCAAAAAGATAGCGCAGCACCCGCAGCCAGCGAAAAATGCCCTTGGGCAGAAGGTGGGAGGCAAGATCGATGGAGATATGCTTGTCCATCTTGGTGGCCACCACAGCCCCAAGGAGCCCGGCCCACAGCACCATGACCCGCAAGAGCGGATCGGCCCAGGACAACCCGCCCCCCCAGACATCGCGCAGCACGATCTGGGCGCAGGCCAGAAGGATCATGGCGGCAATAAGCAACAGGAGAACCGCCTCCTCAAGCCTCTCCAGCAATCGACCAATCTGTTGCATGCCCTCGGAAAACCAGGCCCTGAGGTCGCTCATTTCGCCGCAGCCCCGCTTGCGGATTTTGCCCGAAAATCGGCAAGCAAACGGGTCGCCGCCTCGTATATCTCCTTGGAAAAGGCCGTGCCGGTCAAACGCGGCACGGTTTTTTGATCGCGCACCGCCAGCAGCTGCCGCAGGGTTTCCTTGTCCGCTGGCACCATCTGGATGCCATTCTTTTTCAGAGTGACAAGGGCCTCTTCATTGCTGCGCCGGGTATCGAGCAACAAGCCCGCGAAATGCTTTTTCGCTGCGGCCTCCATCAGAGCGGCATGCTGGGGCGGCAGTTTATCAAAGGCGTTCTTGGCAAAAACCAAGCCGCCATAGGCGTAGCCAAAGGGCGTATCGGTGATATATTTGGTCTTGGTAAACCACTGGAGGACGATGGAGCCGTAAAACCCGTTGAATACCGTATTGATCATGCCGGTTTGCAGGGAGGACAACACGTCCGGGATGGAAAGGGGAATGGGGGTGACGCCCATGTCTTCCAAAAAGCTGCGGCTGAGCGGATCATTCTCCGGGGCCCAGCACTTACTCGCCCGCAACTGGGCCACCGTGGTCACCGGCTCGCCGGACATGGTGTAGACAAAACCGACCTCGGTCATGGCCAGCAGCACCAAGTCCTTTTCCAAAAAGGCCTTTTGAAAAAGGGGGAACAATCCCTCGGCAACCCGGTCCACCTCGGCATAGGATCTAAAGAGAAAGGGGATGGCCATGATCCGAAAATCCGGCACGGTCTCGCTGATCCCGGTCATGGTAAAGCCGCCAGCCTGGAGCTGGCCGATCCGCATCTTGCGGTACATGGCCCGGTCGTCGCCCATCACCCCGCCCATGTAAAGCTTGAACCCGATCTCACCATTGCTCTTGGCAGTGACCTCTTCCTGAAACGCCTGAAAATGCCTGGCCCAAACGCTGCCATCCGGGGCAAGAGTGGCGATCTTAAAGAGATAGCGGGGCGCAGCCTGTGCGCCCATCGGGGCCATGAGTACCAGAAGGGCGATGCCGAAACAGATCGTGCGCAACAGACGATTCATACCTTACTCCTTAACCGCTTCTAAAAAATTTCATCGGCCTGAGCCAGCAATTTCTGGGCCCGCCGCTTGGCCAAAACATTGGGCAGGGTCAGGTCCGGGGCTAAGGCAAGGTCAAAGGCCAGGGCCTCCTCCAAGAGACTAACATAAAGCTCCCGGTCAAAGGTCTGCTTGGCGTAATATTCGGCATAGGCCACCAGGGCCGGGAGAAACCGCCGCTCGCCCAAGGCGAGGGCTTTCTCAAAATGTTCCCGGCTCACTTCCGGCCTCCCGCCCAACATCGCCGGACGGGAGCCATTATAGATGCCGAGAAAGAGATGGGCGCCGCCTTGATAAAAGCGCTCATCCAGGGCCAGCACCCGCAGCATCAGCTGTTCGACCTTGGGCAGATCGACCACCGCCGCAGGCGCACCCTTGCTGAAACCGATCCAGGTGGCCCAGCCGTAACCGCCCCAGAACAGTTTGTCCACCTCCCCGGAGCCGACGGACTGCACCGCCTCGCTGAACTGGGCCAGCGGAAGCTGGTCTGCACCACCAAGGCCTTTATGTGTACCCAGCAGACGCAGGCCGTATGCCTTGGCCATTTCCCCAAGCACTGCGGCCCGCTCCGGACGGCCACATTCCGGCATGAGGCTCGCGTAAGCCGTATAGGCCTGGGTGCCATGCAGCAGCAGCCGGGCATTGTCCGGGTCGGAAACCAGCAGGCTGTCAAGGAGCAGTAGATACGAGGGCGCACCGTCACAGACCAGTTCCAGGTCTGCCTGGCGATTGAGATTTTTCACCACCGGCCCGACCATGGGCGGGATCACCAGCGAGGCGCACCCCGGCGACAAAAAAGAGAGCGCGAACAGCACCGCAACGAGACGCCCATGTCGCATGAAAAAAACCCGCCAGTGGTCAATGATCTTCAGCATGGCCAACCTGATCCTTGTTATACAAACGCTTGCGGCGCGCCCCACTCCTCTCCCGCCAAGTATACCATACCCTTTTGCACCCCGGATACAGACAACCGGACCCGGCGCAAAAAAAATGCCCCGGTAAAAGAATTACCAGGGCATCAGAACAGACTCGTTATGCAGCAAATCAGGAAATCGCCACCAGCTCCAGATCAAAGGTGAGATCCTTGCCTGCCAGGGGTGGATTGGCGTCGAGGATGACAACCTCATCCGTTACCGCCAGAACCGTGACCACAACCAGTTCCCCGTTGGCGCCGCCCATCTGCAACTTTTGATCAACCTCCGGATTGAGATCCGGGGGAACCTGACTGAGCGGCACCTCGATAACCAGCGCATCATCCTTTTTCCCATAGGCTTTATGCGCAGGGATGGTGACCTTTTTCTTGTCGCCGATGGCCATTCCCAAAACTGCTTCATCAAACCCCACGATTACCTGGCCGCCGCCAAGGGTAAACACCAGAGGGTCACGCCCGGCCGAGGAATCAAAAACCGTTCCATCCTCCAGCGTGCCGGTATAATGAATCTTGACGCTATCTCCTTTTTTGGCCTGTGACATGTCGTGCTCCTTTTCGTCTTCTCCCTGGCGGGATTTTATTTCAATAAAATTGAGGTAGTTATCGCAAAACCCCACAGGGGTTCATGCTTTTTCAAGAATGGACTTGCTTAAGGCCCTGCTTTGGCTTTAAGCTGGGGGCCGTATTCCCCTTTTTTGAAACTACACAGTCAAAACAGCAGCAACGCGGCGACAGCAAAGGACTTGCCCCATGTACGAATGGATTCTCACCGGGCTCAGTATCCTGGGAACCTTATACAACCTACAAAAACGCGCAGCCGGTTGGGTGATATGGACCATCGCCAACCTTGGCTGGATTATCAGCTTTTCCCATAAAGGCATGATGGCAGAGGCCTTTCTCTTCTCGGTCTATCTGGTGCTGTCCGTTTACGGCATCTTCAAATGGTGGCCCCGCCAGCCCCAGGAAGAAAAAGGCTGAAGCCAAGGCTCACGCGCCCAACTGGATGGAATCCTCCACGCCGAGAGTCTGGTAAATATCCAGGGCCTGTCGGGAGTGGTTCAGGGTGTAAAAATGGATTCCCCGCACCTCGTTGTCGATCAGGTCGCGAACCTGCTCGGTGGCCCAGTGCACCCCGACCTTTTCCACCTGTTCCTCGCTTCTCGCCCTATCCAGCCCGCGTAACAACGGGGCCGGAATCCTTGCCCCGGCGGCAAGCTCCGCCATCCGCACCATCCCGCTCTTGGAGGTGATGGGCATGAGCCCGGCAATGATGGGCACCGTGATCCCTGCCAGGGCGCACCGGTCACGAAAATCATAAAAATCGCGGTTGTCAAAAAAGAGCTGGGTCACGATATAGTCCGCCCCGGCATCAACCTTGGCCTTGAGATAGTCCATCTCCAGCAGCCGGTTGGGAGTGGCGGGATGGCCCTCGGGAAAACCGGCCACGCCTACGCCCATCTGCGGAAAATTCTTTTTGATAAAGGCGACCAGATCGGCGGCATAGGCAAAGCCATCCTCGGGCTGGACGAAATCCTTCTGGCCCTTGGGAGGATCGCCGCGCAGGGCAAGAATATTCTTCACCCCGCTTGCGGCATAGTTGCGCAGGATATCCCCGGTCTCCGTTCGATTTGAGCCGACGCAGGTCAGATGGGAGACCACGGTGAGGTTGGTCTCCTGCTGAATCCGAACAATGAGCTTATGGGTCCGGTCCCGGGTAGAACCACCCGCCCCGTATGTCACGCTGACATAGGCGGGTTTCAGGGGCATCAGGTCGGAGATGTTGGCAAAAAGATTTTCCCAGCCCGGCTCGTCCTTGGGCGGAAAGAATTCAAAACTAAAGGAAATCCTGTTGTTCTCTAAAATATCTTTAACCAGCATCGTCTCTCTAACCCGTTGTTTTGGTGAAAATATTTCAAATATCAGAAAAACCACCTATCTACCCTGTTTGACGGACTCGCCAAACAGGGAAAGAAGCCACCTGTCCGTAACATAAAATCAAAGAGTTACCAAGCAATAACTGTTGTAATCGTGTCTTTTTACGATTTCAACAAATTTGCCGACCGATTGCTCGAAAAATTCACCCGCATCGGGGAAAAAATGCGCGGTTGTCGGCAAATACGCGGTCAGCGATCTCCAACAGGACAGGCCGGACTCTCATCTTGACTTGACAAAGTCCGGGCCAGGGTTGTAATCAGATTCTGGTAAAGTAAGCGATCACAGGGCACCGCATCTGCTTCGCAGTCTCGCGATGCTCGCTTAGCTGTCATCGGCCTGCTCACATAGGCAGGCTATAGTTCACAAGCCTCTTTCGCGCATCTACGGCACCCTGCAATCGCTTACGTTTTCTGGGCAAAGCGTAGTTCACGGCCCCACCCTGTGGTCAGTTATCTGGTGAAGGTTGAAAACATTGCGCCATCGGGAAGATGGCCGGGGGGATCACGAAACATTGGCACATTCAAACAGAAAAACACCTGCGGCCGCCCTGCTCTTCTGCTCGCTGTGCCTGGCTGCCGCACCCCGCCAGGCCGCCGCCTACACCGCTAAAGACCTTGAAACCCTCTTGTCCACCAATCGTTGCGTGGAGTGCGATCTCTCCGGTGCGGATCTGCGCCGGGCAAAGCTTTCCGGCGCTTTTCTGGAGCGAGCCAATCTCGCCAAAGCAAACCTGGCCGGAGCCAATCTGGAAGGGGCAAACCTCAAGGCTGTTGATCTTTCCGGGGCGAATCTGGTCGACGCCAACCTGCGGGAGGTTGATTTCTACAGGGCAGATCTCACCGGCGCCTTTCTCAAGGGGGCCAATCTCAAAGACGCCTCTCTTTCTCCCAGCAGCCGTGACCGGGCAATCCTTGAGGGCGGCACATACACCGCCCCAGAAAACGCCCTGAAAGAGCCGAAAAAACCTCTATTGGAACCGGCGGCTATCGTCCCCCCGCTTCAGGAAAAAATCGAACCAGCCACGCCTGTCGCGCTGCCGCATACGACGAAACCAGCGCAGACAACTCCCCCGGTTGCCCCCGTAATTCCAGCACCTGCCCAGCCGAAACCAGCTCCAGCGCCAAGGCCTGTTCCTGATTCGTTGCCTGCCCCGCCCCTTGCGGAGATTGCGCAGGCAAGGCCAACACACCCGGTGGTCACAGCGCCCGAACCGCCGCCTGTTACCCCGACGGCTAAGCCCATGACGCCTGCCCCGCCACCAGTGCAGACGCAGCCCGCCCCGGCCAAGGTTGCCAAAAAAGCGACAACTCCCGCCACGACCATCCCAGAGGAAACCGCCTCTGAGGTGGACCGCCTGATCGCCCAGAACGCCTGCCCAGGCTGCAACCTGGCCGGAGCCGATCTTATCGGCCTCAACCTGAATCGGGCAAATCTGGCCGGAGCCAACCTGAGCGGAGCCAATCTTGCCAGCGCGAGCCTCAAAACCGCAGACCTGGCCTCAGCCAATCTCACCGGGGCCAATCTCACCGGAGCCAACCTGGCCGGAGCCGATCTCTACAAGGCCGACCTCAGCGGAGCAATCCTTGAGGGGGCGGATCTTGAAGGCGCCTACCTGATCGACACGATCCTGGAGAAAGAGCGACAGAAGGGCAACAAAGCCGACATTGATGCCTTCCTCGCCCAATACCGGGATAAAACAAAAGCCTCCGCCCCCAAGGGAAAAAATTCCCAGAAAAAAGAGCGGACGCAGATGGAAAATCTCTGGTCCCCCGCTTTCAAAACAATGCAGCCAACGATGAATGTTCCAGACCAGGAGAACGAAACACCTGATCTCACCGTTGCTTCATCGTCCAGCCCAGCCCCGGCTGCCGCCCTGGCCAGGAAAGAAGCGCCCGTCGCTCCTCCAGTGCCCAGCGCCCCGGCAGTGGCCCAGGCCGCCATAACGCCTCCGGCCAAAGCTGCCCCAACGGAGACGAAGCCACCTGCGGCAAGCACCACCGTCCCGCCCCCGCCCATTGCGGCACCGATCCAGACAATCCAACCCGCCCCGGTGAAAAAGGCGGAAGAAACGAAGGAACCTGCCCCCCCCAAGCTGAGCGATCTGGAAAAACTCCTGCAACTGAACCGCTGCGTGGAATGCAACCTTGTCGGCCAGGATCTTTCCGGGAAAAAGCTGAAAGGGGCCGCCCTCGAGCGCAGCAATCTCTCCGGGGCGAACCTACGGGACGCCAATCTGGAAGGGGCCAACCTCAAAGGCGCGAATCTCAGCGGAGCCAATCTGGAGAATGCTAATCTGGAAGGGGTTGATTTCTACAAGGCGGACCTGAGCAACGCCAATTTCAAGGGCGCAAATATCAGGGACGCATCAGGACTGAAACAGACCGGCGCCCAGCCGGAAGAACCCGCGAGCACCGGTTGGTTTTCAAAATAAAGTTACGACAGGCCTTGCTCGGACGGAACCAACAGCCGAGCAAGACAAGCAAAGCCCAGGGAGGGCGGGGCTTTTCACTTGCCCTTGTTGATCTTGATTTCCTTTTTCTCAAGAACCCGACCAAGGGCCTCTTCCAAATCCTCGGTGGAAAACGGTTTTTCGATGAATTCATGCACCCCGAGCCGGAAGGCCTCGGAAATTACCGCTTCGGTCATGTAGGCGGTGAGCAGAATTTTTTTGACCTGGGCATTGATGTCCTGCGCCCTTTTTAAAAATTCAAGGCCGTCCATGCCGGGTAGCCGATAGTCGGTGATGATGATATCGCAGGCATTGTCCTTGATGATCTCCAGGGCGTCTTCCCCGGTCTCCACCGCCATGAGCGCGCAATTTTCATTGGCAAAGAACCGCCGCAAAGAATCCCTGATCCACTGATCATCCTCAACCAGCAACACCTTCATCCCCTGCAATCTTACAAACAGGTCCATACCGCCCTCCTTGAAGAGTTCACCCCTCCTGTTCGGGTTCTGCTACCAGGGCAATGACAAATTCAGCGCCGCCCCAGGCGCTTTCCTCCACGATCAATGTGCCGTGATGATCGCTGATGATCCGCTGGCACAGACTCAGGCCGATGCCGGTCCCGTCACTCTTGGTGGTGTAAAACGGATCAAAAACCTTGTCCCGCAGGCCTTCCGGTACTCCTGGGCCTGAATCGCCCACCCGGATCACCACCGCCTCCTTTTCCAGAACGGTCCGCACCGAGATTTTTTTTGCTTCGACCGGGCGCAGGGCTTCTGCCGCATTGGTCAACAGATTGAGCATGACCTGCTCGATCAGGCTGGCGTCAAGACGGCAGCGGGGCAGATCAGCTGCCAGGTCTTTTTCCAGCCCCACCCCGTCTCGGCGCAAGGCGGCCGCACACAAGGAAAGCGCGTTTTCCACCGGTTGATTGACATCAACCATCCGTAACTGCGGCTGGCCCGGCTTTGAAAAATCTATGACCCGCCGGATCACCGATTCTATTTGCCCGGAGGCGGCCTGCGCCTGGGTAAGGATCTCGCCCACTGCCTCCAGATTCCCCCCCCGGTCATGGATCTTGGCCAGGGTATCGAGATAGATGTTGATGCCGGACAAGGGGTTGCGTATCTCATGGGCAATACCCGCCGCCACCCGCCCCAGGGAAGACATCTTGTCCTGAACCCGGACAATCTGCTCCAGTTCCCGGTTCCGGGTGATGTCGATCATGCTGACCAACACCGTCTTCCGCCCCTGATACTCAATGCGGCTGGCCCGGCAAAACACCCATTTCATGGCCTGGCCCCCGGCATCTTTCTGCTGGGGATAGAAACGGAAGTCCACGTCCACCGAGGCCGCCTCGCCACGACTGACCCGGCCATAGGCAGCCTCCACCTTTGCCAGATCATCGGGATGAACCCCGACAAAAACGTCCGGTAAAAAATGGGAGGGAAGAGGCCCAAAGATTCTTTTCTGCTCGGGATTGCGATAGATGATCGCATCATCCTGAATCAGAAGAATCCCGGCCAGGGAGTTTTCCACCAGCTCCCGAAACCTGTTTTCCGTAATGGCCCGTTGCGCCTCAAGCTCCATGAGATGGAGGGCCAGCCCCACATCCTGGGCAATTTCGGCAAACAGCCGCTGCTCTTCACGATTATGCTCGCGGGCCGCCGAGGAGGAAACACTGAGCAGGCCATAGGTCTGATCGTGGTGGCTCAGTCTGGCGGTAAAACAGACCCTATCCGTATCGTTCGGCGCCAGAATACAGCCCACACAGCGGCTTGCAGAATCGCTCACCACCAAGCCATCCCTGACCAAGGCTTTTTTCGCGCAGGTCGGAAATATCCCCCTTTCCATGCCCTGCCGCACCCGAGAAAACTCTTCGCCCAAACCGACTTCGGCACAGCAAGCCAGCGCCCCCTCCCTGTTTACCAGGGCAAGCCAGGCACTAAAATAATGGCCGTCATCCACCAGAATCCGACAGATTCCCTCAAGAAGCTCATCACGGCCCTTTCGCTCGGCCAACAGCAGATGGATTCGACGCACGGTCCGCACAACCAGGGCAAGATTGGCCTCCCGCTCCCGACTCTTCCACCGTTGCAAAAGCCAAAACCGAACCGCTACCCCGCCCACGCCACCCAACAGGACGAGCAGACTTGCTTGCAGAGAAAAATCAGGGCCGGGACGCCCCACCTGCACCGGGGAGAGAAGGGAAAGCAGCACCGCCCCTCCCAAAAAAGCCAGGATGTTCAGTATGCTTTTGCGCATCGATTAAGAGAATATTCCCCTATTGCTTGGTCTGCCCATCGGCATCAAGCACCTGCCGCACCACCTCAGTCAATCTTGCGGTACTCAAAGGCTTGAGCAGGTACTCACGCACCCCCAGCTCCCTGGCCTCTGTTTCGGTGAAAATATCGCTGTAGCCTGTGGTCATGATGATTGGGATGTCTGGACGCAAGGCCAGAATCTTTTCGGCAAGCTGGGCGCCGGTCATGCCCGGCATGGTGAGATCGGTAATCACCAGATCAAAGGCCTCCGGAGCGGAGACAAACCGCAGCCATGCCTCCCGGCTGTCGCCATAGGCCTGCACCTGATAGCCAAAGGCCTCAAGCACCTGCTTCCCCAATTCAGCCAACGTCGCTTCATCATCCACAAACAGAATGCGTTCCGTCCCACCAGACATAGACAGATCGCCCTGGACACCACCAATCTCTCCCACCTCCATGATGCGGGGAAAATAGAGATCAAAGGTCGTTCCCTGGCCAGGAACACTCACAACCTCCATCGCGCCCTGATGGCTTTTTACGATCCCATGCACCACAGCAAGCCCCATCCCGGTTCCTTCCCCGACCTGTTTGGTGGTGAAAAACGGCTCAAAGATTCGCGCCGCCACGTCCGGGTCCATCCCCTGCCCGGTATCCCGCACCCCGAGATGGATATAGGCTCCTGGTCGCAGTTCCCGACTCAAAGCGGCGCGGGATTCGTCAATCTCTTCGGGGGCAAGGGTGACCGAGATGACTCCCCCTTTGCCACGCATGGCGTGGGAGGCATTGATACAAAGATTCATCAGCACCTGATGGATCTGCACCGGATCTGCCAAGGCCCAACAGGCCTGGTCACTTATTTCCAACTTCATTTCCATGGTGCTGGGCAAGGAGGCCCTGAGCAGCTTCATAGCCTCCTTGACTATGCCCCGCATTTCAAGGGGTTCCCGCCTTGCCTCGTTCTGCCTGCTAAAGGTAAGAATCTGCGCCACCAGATCCCTGGCCCGCTTGCCTGCCTTAATCACTTCAGCCAGCTTGGCGTGGGCAGGCATGCCCTGGGGCAGATCCAGCATGACCAGCTCGGTGTAGCCCATGATCGCGGCAAGGATATTGTTAAAATCATGGGCAATGCCGCCAGCCAGGGTGCCGATGGCCTCCATCTTCTGGGCCTGTAGCAGTTGAAACTCCAGCTTCTTCTGTTGACTGATATCCTTGGCAAAATGGGCGATACCGCCTATCTTGCCCTTTCCCTGGCCCTGATCATCCATGATCGGGGTGGCGGTAAGCAAAAAGGTCTTGTGCAGCTCGGGATGAAAAATCTCCTGGCTGTATGACTTGGGTTCGTGGGAAGCAAGATACGCCGCACAATCAGGACAAGGTTCTGAAATCCCGCGCAACACTTCGTAACAATAGCGGCCGACCAACTCTTCCTCTGTTTTTTTTAGGATGCGACAGGTCGCCTTATTTACCCTGGTCAGGCACAGGGAAGTATCCTGGAGGGTAACGATGTCATCCACCGCATCAAAGGTCCGCTCCCACTCCCGCTGGGCCTCGCCCATCCGTTCTTCGGCAACACGGCGTTCGTGGATTTCCTTGCTGAGCTGCTCATTTTTCTGGGAAAGCTCTGCCGTGCGGGCCACCACCATCTTTTCCAGATGGTCGCGATACCCGGCAAGTTTCTCTTCCGCGGCTTTGCGCTCGGTGATGTCCTGGATAATCATGATGGCTGTGCGCTGTCCGGCATCGACAATGGGCAGCACGATCAGGGCAACCCGCCGCTCCTTGAGCAGCAAGACACCCTCCTCGCCAAGGACAATAGGACGTTCCCCGAGTTCGGCAAAAGCTTTTTCCACTTCCTCCCTGGTGCGTCCTCCAAAAAAAACAAAGATATCCGCAGCGAGGATTTTTTCTTCCCGTGCCCCGAAAAAAGCCGCTCCGGCGGCGTTGACATATACGACCTTCCCCTCACAGGTGCATTCGATAATCCCCTCGCTGATGTTGCCAAGGACGACCTCAAAATGTTTCCGCGAACTCAACAGCTCCTTGGTGATTTCCCGCTGGTACACGGTTTCAATACCAAATACCCCGGAAGAATCGATATTTTCCTTGTTCTTGCGGGCGGCGAGCACCTTGGTGATATGCTGTTCTATATCGCGGAAAGGCCCCTTGGCAATGCAGGCATTGGCGCCGAACGAGGCGATGTCGATCTTTTCTTCTACGGCAATGGCAGAAAGGATGATGATGCAGACGTCTTTCAGCTCCGGCATGGAACGCACGATCCGGCACAGCTTGTCACCGCTGATATTGGGCATGACCATATCCACGAACATGACGTCTGGGACAAAGTCGGCGAGTGCGGCAAGGGCTGTCAGGCTGTCAGGCACGGTTTTCACCTCATAGCCTTTCTTGCCCAAGAAATTGCTCATGAGCCGGAGCATCAGCGGCTGGTTATCCACTACCAGAATTTTTTCACGCATGGTCGTCCCCAAAAACTCTGTGGCCGAGCGCCCCCGCCTCTTGGCCCTGGATGTGCCTTTACCTCACTACTTTTTTAATTGTAGCACATCTTCCCCCGCCGCCGTGCGGTTAAAATGTCGCCATTCCGCTGGCCTCCTGAAAACGGTACAGGGCGTACTTAAAGGGCGATTTCTCGGCAAACTCCTTGAAATCGAGGGAATAGATGCCGTCCTTATTCTGCCAGATCCGCTCGAAATATCCGCTTGCCTCCCGCACCACCTGCGCATCCGCCAGGGCTGTCACCTCAAGATCAGCCTCCAGATTCAGGTCATCAAGGTTCCGCCGGGTCAAATTTGCCGAGCCGCCGATGAGCACGGTCTGGCCGGGCAGGGAGATCATGGTCAACTTGCTGTGAAACTGCTCGCCGTGCGTGCCATACCAGCGGACCTGAATCCTGCCCTGGGATTTCTCGACAAGTTCCTGGGCCACCGGCCGGTTGGGAATCCCGTTTTTCTTGCGGCCAAAGGCATCCTTGTTGGGATCGAGAAGCAAGCGCACCTCGGCCCCTCTGGCTGCCGCAGCAAGAAGCCCTGCGACAACCTCGCGATCGGAGAGATAGAACATGGCCATCCGCACCGAACAGCCGCTCCCGCATTGGGCAATGGCCGTTAGCAGCCGCGCCTTAATCTTCTCTTCGGTGAGCAGGCGCAGATGCACCCCGCCGGATTCAGAGCGAGCCGGCAGCTCCCATCTGGGCAGAGTCTCACCGGAGAGGCTGGCCACGGCCGTTTCCGACTCGACAACCTCCTGGATCACCCCTCCCTGGGCGACAAAAGCGATATTCGAATGATAGGCACTTGCGTCATGGGGATTGGCAGAGGTGATGAGCACCTCTTTTTCGTTGGCCACAACCTTGCGGTGATTGGCCTTAAAGTTGAAAAGGCTCAAATACCCCCGCAGGGTCATGGCTGGGCCAGTCGAGGCAAAGGGCGAGGGCAGCCAACCAGTCCCTTGCGTACCAAACCATTGGCACGCAAGCCGCCATCCGGCCGAATAGAGAAAATTGGAATCGCGCAGTCGGCTGGTATCCGTATAGATGATCCGCACCCCGCTGGCCCGCAACCTTCTGAAATGCTTCGGCTCGTCCTGCCCGTAACTGCGGTTGATTGCATCGGTAATGAGCACGATGTCCACCTGGGGCGACCGCTGTTTTTTTTCAATAAGCCTGCTGGTCAGCCCGTCGGACAGGGCGGGAAATTTTTCCTCTGGGGCGTGGACGCTGTTAAAGAGAAACAGATCGAGCAGAACAAATCGCTCGGCGTCGTCAACGATTCGGCACATCCGGTTATAAATGACTTGTTCGCGCACCGGCTGCCCGTCCCGCTGAAAGGTACAGTCAGCAAGGAATTCGACATTCGACACGGCACGCGACGGCCCCTCCAGCGAGAGTCCCCAAGGCAGGGGCCTGCCCGTTCCATACACCACCAGGCCCAGCCAAACAATGGTCACAACAATAACAAGGATCATCACGAGCTTCCCCTCGCCAAATCTTGCCTTCCCCATAAACACCCCTTGGAAAGATTAATCCACGTATCAACTAACGGTTTTGTATCAAAGAGAAAGACTGACGGCCCACACAAGAGCGCAAAAACGCAATGCTCACACCGAAGCCAAAAAGATATCCACCAGATTTGGATCAAAATGAGTTCCGGCCAGGGAACGGATATGTTCGGCAACCTTTGCCGGAGGCCATGCCTCCCGGTACCGACGGGCCGAGATCAGGGCGTCCCAGTTGTCGGCAATGGCAAAGATCCTGGCGGCCAGAGGAATCTGTTCGCCTTTCAAACCCCGCGGGTAGCCGGTACCGTCCCACCATTCATGGTGACAATAGGGGATATCCAGGGCCGGGCGCAGATACTGAATGGGAGACAACAGGTCAAAGGCAAAGGCCGGATGCCGCCGCATGATCTGCTGCTCCTCTTCGCTGAGCGGCCCGGTATTCAGCAAAACAGTGTCGGGAATTGCCATCTTGCCGATATCATGGAGCAGGGCACCGCGGCGGACATGGTCCAGCTCATCCTCCTGGATGCCCAGGGCGCAGGCCACCTTCAAGGTGAGCTCAGCCACCCGCTGGGTATGGCCCTCGGTTTCCGAATCCCGCAATTCCAGGGCCTTTGCCCAGCCCTCGATGGTGGTGTCGTAGGCCAGGGTCAATTCAATATTCGAGTCCTGGAGTTTACGGAAAAGCGTCGCATTATCAATGGCAATTGCCGCCTGGATGGACAGGGCATCAAAAAAGTCGAGCCATTCCGGCTCGGCGTCAACCCGCTGCCGACAAAAAATCTCAAAAACACCCTTTACCTGCCCTTTGGCAATCAAGGGGACAGCATAGTAGGTGATGAATTTCTCGTTTCCAAGCAGCGCATGCCGGACAAAAGGGTTGGGAAGTTCGGTAAGATCGGCAATGTGGACAACCCGCCGCTCATAGGCGGCAAGTCCGGCGGCGCCTTCGCCAAGCCGCACCCTGGATTTTCGGATACCCGTCCCCTCAAAACCCCAGTCCGCCCCATGATCCAGGGTTTGGGTGTGGGTGTTGAGCAAAAGAATCGCCCCGGCATCCATGCCCAGTTGCGACACGGTCTGTTCCAGAAAGAGCTTCATGGTCAGCCGCAGGTCAAGGCTCGCAGTAATCACCATATCGATGGCATGCAGGGTCGCCAGATGCTGGAGCCTTACCCTGGCACGGCCTTCTGCCTCAAGCCGGGCGACAATCTCCTTTTCAAGTTCCGTATTTTTCTGGACAAGGGCAGCGTTGCTCCGGACGATTTCAATATCCGCTTCCTGAACCTTAACAATGGTGAGTCGGGACAAGCCAATAACCAGAAAGACAAAGAGGGAGCCGCCGAGAAAAACCAGACCGGTGACGATTTCCACGGGAAAAACAAGCTGTCTGATTTGGATGACGATAAAAAAGAGATACCCGGCAACAAAAAAGACGATCAGGCTGGTCAAGGCCTGCCATTTCCCAGCCAGGGAAAGGGGAACCTGCCGCCGGGTCTGCACGCAAAGACGTGCTGCGGCGATCAGGAAAATTATCCCCGGAATCACCAAGATGATGGACAGCCATTGACTCGATGTCATACCGTTTCCCGACAGTGCAAGGAGTTACACTCACACTCCCCGCTTTTTTTAAACATTCCATCCCCGATCTGCATTCAGTGTACCGAGCGGATGCGCGAAAGTCAAAATCTCCAGACATCTCCATTTTCAATGCATGGCCAATAGCTGCGACGCCACCATTGCTTTTCAGAATGATTTCCCCTAACATGGGAGTGCTCTTCTTTTTTATGGATGGATCTAACACCGCCGACGACTTAAAAAACGACTCCGGAGAACAGCGCGAACATGCAACTGCAGCCACTGGTCATCGAATACCGCTTCCGCCTACAGGACAACAGCGAGGAGCTCTTCACCATCCTCCTCGATCCCCAAACCCTTGAAACCCTGCCCGACCCAACCGCAGAGCCCTTGCCGAACTGGACTGCGCTCTCCTTTGCTCAGTGCGCCAGTTGTCCGCTGAATGAGGCGGCCTCTCCCCATTGCCCAGCAGCAGCCAATCTCGCCCCCATTGTCCAGCGGGGCGAAAAGCTTATCTCCATCGATCTGGTGGACCTTCAGGTAACAACCGCCGAACGGATAAGCCTCCAAAAAACCACGGCACAAAGGGCGCTATGCTCCCTTATGGGGCTGGTCATCGCGACAAGCGGCTGTCCGCACACCGCCTTTTTCAAGCCCATGGCCCGATTTCATTTGCCGCTGGCCAGCGAGGAAGAAACCATGTTCCGCGCCACGGCAACTTACATGCTGGCCCAATATTTTGTGAAAAAAGAGGGAGGTCAGGCAGATTTCGACCTGGAGAAGTTGACGAATCTGTACCGCACCATGCAGGAGGTAAATATGGCCATGGCAAAAAGGGTACGGAGCGCATCAAAAACAGACTCGTCCGTCAATGCCATTGTGTTGCTCGACATGTACGCCAAGGCCCTGCCCTATGTGATCAAGCAGTCCCTCGACGAACTCCGCTACCTGTTCGAGCCGTATCTAAAAACAGTCGGTGCTCCGGGGCAAAACTCATCTACCTAGCAGACGTCCTCCACCCCCAAGGGCTCTGGATTTGGCAGCCGCCGTCCTACCCAAATTACCGCTCGGGTCAGCCGCCGCCACCTGACCGTACAGGGTCTGAGCCTTTGCCTGCTCCCCTGTTTTCTCATAGCTTTCCGCCAGATAAAAGGCGCTGCCCAGGGTGGGCATGAGCTTCATGCTTTTTTGCAGATGCTCCTTGGCCAAAGCGGGATTGTTCTCTTTCAAAAGCAGATAGCCCAGACCAAAATGGCTTTCGTGATAATCCCCATCCAGCTGCACGGCCTTGGTCAAACACTTTTTGGCTTCGTCATAATTGTTGTTTTTCAAATGCGCCATTCCCAGCGCAGTTTGCAGCAGGCCCTGATCCGGGGCTTTATGGGCCGCCTGCTCATACAGGGCAATGGCCCCAGCCAGATCCTTTGCCTGCTCTTTTTCCCTGGCCTTATCGTAATCGCCGTATGCCTCCTTGGTTTTCCTTAACGGCGCCATGGCCCGCTGAAAATCCCCGGCCCCAGCAGCATACGCCTCATTATCCATGGCCCAACTATATTTGGTGTCAATATAGTACTGGTTGTCCCGCATCCGTTCCTTGGAAAAAGGATGGGTCCGGAACAGGCCCTGCATCCACTGGGATTCTCCCTCGCCACTTTTCTTGGCTAAAAATTCCTGCAACTCAACCGCACCCTTGGGGCTGTACTGGGCCTTGACCATATAGTCGATGCCCAGCCGATCCGCCTCGCGCTCCTGGTCCCGGCTGTACGAGCTGTCCAAGATCGAACCGGCCAGTTGCCCTGCCTGCCGCGCCACTCCGCTGTATGAGGTGCCGCTGCTCGAAACGGCCAAAACCTGCAGCCCCATATTGAGAAGCATGCCCCGTTGCAGATTCTGCACCGAATGCCGAGCCGTAACATGGCCAAGCTCATGCCCCAGCACTGCGGCAAGCTGGGCCTCGTTTTCCAGAGCAACCAACAGGCCACGGGTAATGGCGATATTACCGCCGGGCATGGCAAAGGCATTGGGGCTGGAGTCGTTGACGACCTTGAAGGTATAGCTCAGACTGGGTCGATGGCTGACCTTGGCAAGCCGCATGCCAACTGCGGTGACATACTCCTTTAGGTGCTGGTCATCGTACTCCCCCTGCATCCGTTGGATCGCCTCGGGAAAGGCCTTTTTACCGAGGGAGACTTCTTCCTGCTCGCTCATGCTGTAAAAAGCCAGCTCCGATTTGCCGGTAGCGGGGTTTACGGCACAGCCGGGAAGAAAGGACAGCATCAGGACAAGAAGAGATAGGATTAACCATTGGACACGACGCATAAGAGGATACCTGCCAGGATAATTGCCACGAAACGCATACAAGGAGTTGAAGATTGCCCAACCACTTTATTCAATCCAACCGCCAAGCGCAAGCAGCGCTTGTTTTCCCAGAAAAGACATAAAAAAAGGGTGGCCGAATCGGCCACCCTTAACAACCACTCTACTACCTATGCCTTAGAAGCGGCAGTCGAGCAGGAAGTAAACGTTATCCAGTGAAGCATTGGAATCGCCAGGCTCACCAAACAGCCCCATCGCCATCCCATGATCATAGTTGATATGGGTGTAGCCAAGACGACCAAAAAGGTTGTCGTTAAACGGCTGGAGGTAGTAGAAGTCATAGGCATCGCCACGGGTGGCAAGCTTATTGTACAGTTCAGATGAGCCCCAGGTAAAGCTGGCCCAGTATTCACTGCCGTGGTTGTATTCAAACCCGACCTTGGGATTGTTCCAAGGCTTGTAGGGGATGTTATAGCGCAAGCCAGTGAACACCGACCAACCAGTATGCTCGGTTGTCCCATCGTTATTCAACAAACCCATATGGTAAACGCCATCCGTCCTTCCATTGGGATCAGTTTTGTTAAGGCCCGTGGAAAGGAAGATATCAAAACCGGAATCCACAACGTTATTGGCCTGGGCATGGGCACCGAACAGGCTCATATTGCCAATTTTCGCTGCTTGTGTTGCTGAGTTTAACATTGCTGAATTGATATCTTCTGCCCGGAGAGCACTCAAGACGATCAGGCTGTCTCGCACGCCAGGGATCTCGGTTTCAAAAAACATAGCATAGACATTGGTGTCATCATATTGATTGCCAGGATTATCCAAGTACGCGGTAGACCCGTTAGTATCCTGATAGCCCTTGCCCCAGGCAAAACGGATACCGGAGTTCTTCCAGCCAAGATACCGCTCCAGACCAACGGTGGCCACTACGCCATCCGCCTCACCGTCAAACAGGAGAGAGGGGTAGGTGGACTGACGGAGCCGATTTTCTTTCAACTCGGAAGGCGGCCCCTCGGAAGAGGGATGACGGCCAAAGGTCAGGGCCAACGGGATGGGCATCCCCTCGGGGATCCAGTCCACATAGGCGCGATCCAGTTTCAGACTGGAGTTGCCAGGAGTATGGGCTTGGTTCGCATCGTTGTTGACGCCATTACCTTCGTTGGCAAAATTCTTGTACGCGGTAAGACGACCGGTGAACAGCAGGTTCTTCTGAATCTCCGCGTCCATGTTCAGACGAAAACGGTTGGTCCAGTAATTGTCGTTGTGGTCCGTGCCAATCCCGCCAGCAATCCCAGGGACAGTAACATCATCCTTCAATTTAAAACTGTCCACCCTGGTGCGCAGTTCAGCACCCAAGTTGATCCGGTCTTTCAAGGTCTTGGTTTCAACCTTGTCCAGGGTGTCAAAGATGTTTTCCACATCCTTAGCCAATTTAGTCGGCATGGCGGCAGAACTTGCCTTGCCGGAAGGGCTGTCGGCCTTCTCCATCTGGTCAACCCGCTTCTGCAAGGTGTCCAGACGTTGCAAAATCGCCTTATAGTCTTCTGTCGGAATGGATACAGTCGCGCCACCTGCTCCTGCAACGGCACAGCCTGTCCAGGCCAGCAATGCACCTGCGGTCAATAAAATCTTTTTCACTTATTCTCCTCCTCCCAGTGAATATCTTTTTTCGCCAGTGAATTATTTGGGAATAACCGCGGCTGCCGGTTGATCACTGTCGGCTGCGTGCGACACCAAATATTTCACTACCGCCTGCAGGTCTGCATCACTCATGCCCATATCAACGGTATGACGTCCCCGGGCAAAGTATTTATCCCACACACTGCCGGCCTTATCGGCAGGGTTCACAATAGCGGCCTTGCCTCCCTTTTTGTGACATGCGCCACAGCTCTGTAAAAAGAGCGCATCCCCGCTGGCCGCCAAAGCGACAGCCGGAAGCATCAGCGACATTGCTGTCAACATTGTTACGATTCGCTTCTGCACCAACCCACCTCCCTTTTAAAAATTGATAACAGAAATCCTGTTTC